>JBBCGI010000001.1:3736360-4040791 GCA_037200975.1 Pseudomonadota bacterium
CAAGCCGTTTCCGCCGATGAAACCGATCTCCATCAAGACGGCCGACGGAAAGCTGCTGCCCGGTTATCTCACGCTGCCGCTGAACTCCGGCGGCAAGAAGCTCCCGACGGTCGTCTACCCGCATGGCGGGCCTTACTACCGCGACAGCTGGGGCTTCGACCCGATGGTGCAGTTCATGGCGAGCCGCGGCTTCGCCGTCATCCAGGTGAATTTCCGCGGTTCCACGGGCTACGGCGAAGAATGGTACGAGGCCGGCCTGCGCAATTGGGGCACGGTGATGGTCGACGACATCACCGCCACCACGAAGTGGGCCATTGCCGAGGGCATTGCCGACCCGGCGCACACCTGCATCGTCGGCTGGAGCTACGGCGGATATGCCGCCCTCATGAGCGCGGTGCGCGAACCGGACCTGTACAAGTGCGTGGTCAGCATCGCCGGTGTATCGGACCTGCGCGCACTCGCCAGCGAGCAGCGGCGTTTCTACGGTGGCAAGTTCCGCGCGAAGTACTCGATCGGTGACGACGTGGACGAGCTCAAGGCCGGTTCACCGCTGCGTTCGCCGGAGAAGATCAAGGCGCCCGTGCTGCTGGTGCACGGCGACGACGACATCCAGGTGGCCATCGATCACAGCCGGCGCATGGCACGCGCGCTCGGCAGGGAGAAAAAGAAATTCGAGCTGGTCGTCATCAAGGACGGCAACCACTCGTTGTCGCGCTTCGAGTGGCGCGAGACCCTGCTGACGAAACTCGAGGCGTTCCTCGCCGCCAACAATTAGCGGTGCCGGGAAGGGGGTTCCGGGGTTTCTGGCGAGTTACGTCGCTTTTGCGCAGTTCCGCGCCACAAGATTCACACCGCAGACTCATCGCCCCGTAGTTCCCCGCGGAGCCAGCATGCCACGCCGTTTGCGCATTCACGTGCCCGGCGGTTTCTATCACGTCACATTGCGCGGCAATCACCAGCAAGCGCTGTTCGTCGCGGAACACGACAGGTTGCTGCTGAATCGCATTGTTGCGCGCGCCATCGAGAGATTCGACGTTCGCCTTCATGCCTATTGCTGGATGACTAATCACCTGCATTTCCTGCTCCAGGTGGGCGCGATTGCGCTCGCGGATCCGATGCGGCAGATCGCGGCTGAATTCGCGCGTGCGATGCAGGCGAAACTTGCGACCACGGGGCACTTCTTCGAGCGCCGCTACCATGCGTCATTGGTCGACGCCGATTCATACCTTCTCGAACTCCTGCGCTACATCCATTTGAATCCTGTCAGGGCGCGCATTGCGGCGGACGCAGCCGGGTACCGCTGGTCGAGTCACCACGCTTACCTGGACTCGCGGGAGGAACCTTGGGTTACGACGGACTTCGTTCTGGCGATGTTCTCCGCCGATCGCCGTCGGGGGCAATCCGCGTATCGGGCCTTTGTCGGATGCGGCGACGATGTCCTGTGGCGACCGCCCGTGGACAAGAGCGGCAATCAGCTTGCGGTTCTCGGTAGTGACGAGTTCAGTCAGCGCGCGCAAAAACTGTCTGTGGCACCGAAACCCTCGATGGCCACGGGTAGTTTGACCGACCTCATTGCCGAAGCATGTCGCCGCTTTGAGGTCGATTCCGCGCGGCTGGCCGCGCCGGGGCGCGATCGGTTCCTCACCAAGGTTCGAGCCTGGATCGCACATCAGTCACGGGATCGGAAAATCGCGTCCCTCGCCGCGGTTGCTCGAGAGCTGGGCCGTGACGAATCGACGTTGCGCGAGGCGATGCGCCTGCACAAGAACGAAGTGGACTAGAAGGGGTGCCGAGGCGTAACCCCCGGAACCCCCTTCCCGGCACCGCTAGACCGCTACATGTTCCGGATCAGCGCATCGCCGAATTCCGAGCACTTCACTTCTTTGGCGCCTTCCATCAGTCGCGCGAAATCGTAGGTCACCGTCTTTTGCGCGATGGTCTTGTCCATCGCCGAGATGATCGCGTCGGCGGCTTCCGTCCAGCCCAGGTACCGCAGCATCATCTCGCCGGACAGGATGACCGAACCCGGATTCACCTTGTCCTGGTCGGCGTACTTCGGCGCCGTACCGTGCGTGGCTTCGAACACCGCGTGGCCGGTGATGTAGTTGATGTTCGCGCCCGGGGCGATGCCGATGCCGCCCACCTGCGCCGCCAGCGCATCCGATAGATAGTCGCCGTTCAGATTCGTGGTGGCGATGACGTCGAACTCATCCGGACGCGTCAGCACCTGCTGCAGCGCGATGTCCGCGATCGCGTCCTTCACGAGAATCTTGCCGCTCTTGAGCGCCGCCGCCTGCTCATCGTTCGCGGCCTTCTCGCCCGACGCGGCCTTGGTGCGGCCCCACTGTTCCCAGGTGTAGAACTGCTCGCCGAATTCCTTCTCCGCCAGCGCATACGCCCAGTTGCGGAACGCACCCTCGGTGAATTTCTGGATGTTGCCCTTGTGGACGATGGTGACGTTGCGGCGCTTGTTCTCGATCGCGTACAGCAGCGCGGCCCTGAACAGCCGCTCGGTGCCTTCCTGCGACACGGGCTTGAACCCGATGCCCGAGGTATCCGGGAAGCGGATCTTGGCGTACGCCTTGGGGAACGCTTCCTTGAATAGCGCTTTGAACTTCTTCGCGTCTTCGGTGCCGTGTTCGAATTCGATGCCGGCGTAAATGTCTTCCGTGTTCTCGCGGAAGATCACCATGTCGACCTTCTCGGGCGCCTTGACGGGCGAGGGCACGCCCTTGAACCAGCGCACCGGCCGCAGGCAGACGTACAGATCCAACATCTGCCGCAGCGCGACGTTCAACGAACGGATGCCACCACCGATCGGCGTGGTCAGCGGACCTTTGATGGACACGAGATATTCGCGGCAGGCCTCGACGGTTTCGTCGGGCAGCCAGTTGTTGAAGGCCTTGAACGACTTCTCGCCCGCGTAGATCTCGAGCCACTGGATTTTCTTCTTGCCGCCGTAGGCCTTGGCGACCGCGGCGTCCATGACACGGACGCTGGCATGCCAGATGTCCGGCCCGGTGCCGTCGCCGATGATGAACGGGATGATCGGCTGATCCGGTACCGTCAGCTGGCCGTTCTTGATGGAGATCTTTGCTCCGCCGACTGGCGGCGTGACTTTAGGACTCGTGGGCGTGGTAGCCATCGTGTTGTCTTTCTCGCTGAATCACGGGGGGATGGAAGGGCCGCGATGCTAGCACACGGGCTTCGCTACAATCCCCCGCGCACCATGGCCAAAACGATCGACAGTACCCCGGCCGCTGACGGCTTCTCCATGCCCGCCGAATGGGCGCCACACGCCGGCTGCTGGATGCTCTGGCCCGAGCGGCCTGACAACTGGCGCGCGGGCGCTCAGCCCGCGCAGCGCGCGTTTGGCGAAGTCGCAGCGGCCATCGCACGCTTCGAACCGGTCAGCGTCGGTGTGTCGGCTGCGCACTACGAATTCGCGCGGGCCCAGCTCGCGCCGCACATCCGCGTGGTGGAGATTTCGCACGACGATTCGTGGATGCGCGACGTCGGGCCCACGTTCGTCACCAACAGGAAAGGCGTGCGCCGCGGAGTGGACTGGCGCTTCAACGCCTGGGGCGGCCTGCGAGGCGGCCTGTATTTTCCCTGGGACCAGGACGACGCGGTGGCCCGCAAGGTGCTCGAGATCGAGGAATGTGACCGCTACCGCGCGCCGCTGATCAACGAGGGCGGGGCCATCCACGTCGACGGGCAAGGCACCGCGCTGGTCACCGAACAATGTCTGCTGAATCCGAATCGCAACCCGGAGCTGTCCCGCGAACAGGTCGAGGACCATCTGAAGTCTTACCTTGGAGTGCAGGCGGTCGTCTGGCTGGGCGACGGCGTGGTCGAAGACGAAACGGGCGGACACATCGACAACATGGCCTGCTTCGTGAAGCCGGGCGTCGTCGCGCTGCACTGGACCGACGACGAACGCGACCCTCAGCACGTGGTTTCCCTGGATGCGCTCGAGCGGCTCAAGGCGGCGCGTGACGCGCGCGGGCGCCGATTCCGCGTGATCAAGCTGCCGATGCCCGGTCCGCTCGAACTGACGGCGGCGGAGGCAGCCGGCGTGCTCGCGCGCGAGAACACGCAGACGCGGACCGCCGGAGCGCGGCTGGCCGGTTCGTACGTCAATTTCTACATCGCGAACAAGGGCATCGTGATGCCGCTGCTCGACCCGAAAACCGACCGGTCCGCGGCCGCGAAACTGCGACGGGCATTTCCGGGCCGGCAGGTCGTCGGCGTGGCGGCGCGCGAGATCCTGTTAGGCGGCGGAAACATCCACTGCATCACCCAGCAGGTTCCCGCCGGCAGGCCACTGCATGACGATTGAACAGCCCATCGGGGTCTCTACAATGGCGATCACTTTGCTGGACGCCGGGAAATAACGTGGCCGAACGAGCGATTCCAAGACGCGATCTTCCCGACCGGCTGCGCGTGCGGCCAGGCTCGCGGCCGAAGCTTTCCGATGGAGAAGCCGATCGTTGCTTCGGCTGGGACAAGGACAAGGCGATCGCGGCGACCGCCGAGAACCTGACGCGTCTCGAAGAACTGCAATACAAGATGTACGCCGACCAGCGCTTCGCGATGTTGGTGGCGCTGCAGGCCATCGACGGCGGCGGCAAGGACAGCACCATCCGGCGTGTGTTTGGCGCGTTCAACCCCCAAGGGTGCACGGTCACCGCGTTCAAGGGCCCGACTTCCGACGAGCTGCGTCACGACTACCTGTGGCGCATCCATCGTCATGCACCGCCGCGGGGCGAGATCGCGGTGTTCAATCGCTCGCATTACGAAGACGTGCTCATCGTGCGCGTCAACGACCTGGTGCCGGAGGACGTCTGGAGCCGGCGCTACGAGCAGATCAACGAATTCGAGCGCCTGCTGGATGCCTGCGGCACCCGCGTTGTAAAAATTTTCCTGCAGATCAGCAAGGAAGAGCAGCGCGTGCGTTTCGCCGAGCGCCTGTCCGACAGGCGCAAGAACTGGAAATTCGATACCGGCGATCTGGAGAAGCGGCACCAGTGGGCGGCCTACACGCGGGCGTTCGAGTCGATGTTTGCGCGCTGCTCCACCGATCACGCGCCATGGTACGTAGTGCCCGCAAATCGCAAATGGTTCAGGGATTTCGCGGTATCACAGCTGCTTATCTACGAATTCGAGCAGCTGCCGCTGCGGTTTCCGGCTCCTAACTTCGATCCGAAGACTATCAAGCTGGTGTGAGGCGTCGCGAAGGTTGATAGGAGGGGCTCGAAAACTCGCATGTCGGCATCCAGCGACGATTGACTACTAAGCCGGAAATTGTTGTTAGACTACGCCCCTCGATTTACCCACCACACGTTTCGAGAGGACTCCGGAATGGCCAAGAAGAAAGGTGCTCGGCACATGCGCGAATGGTCGGAAGGCGACATGAAGAAGCTGCGCGCCTTCGCCAAGGCGAAGACTTCGGCGCGTGTGGCCGCGCAGAAGCTGGGTCGCTCGCCCGGTGCGGTGCGCTACAAGGCCATGATGGAAGGCGTGTCCTTCCGCTCCATCAATCGCAAGAAGTAATCAGCCCTGCAGTTCGCGATGCGCCTCGTCCAGCCACTCTCGCTGGGCCTTCCGGTAATGCGCCGGAGCGTATTTGGCCCGGTCCAGCAGCGCTTTTAGCGTCTGTTGGGCCAGCGGCCGCTGCCCGGCACTCTTCAACAATTTCGCGTAACGCACGCCGGCCTCGGCGCCCGGGTAATACTCGGACAGCGCCGCGAATTCCTCCAAGGCCTTCTCCTGGTTCCCTTCCGCTTCGAGCGCACGTGCGTACAGCAGGTGCCCGTCGGGCGATTTGAACTGCGGATTCTTCTGGATCAGTTCGTCGAGCGTGGCGCGTGCGGCCGTCGCGTCGCCGGCCTCGAACTGCGCGGTGGCGTATCCCAGCAGCAGCTTGGGATCGTCGGCGAAAATTCCTGTCAGACAAGTCTTATAGATAGCCACGGCTTCCGCGGCGCGCCCGAGCCGCACCAGTTCGTCGGCATGCGCCTGGCGCGCGGCCACCGTTCCGCTGACCTGGACGGCATTCTCGGCTTTACGCAAGTCGCCTTCGGGGTTGAGCGTCTTGCGGATGCCGCGCATGGCGCGCTGACTGGTGCGCGTGCGCAGCAGCTCGGGAAGTATTTCGACGCCCGCGTACACCGCCGCCCCGACGAATGGCATCGACATCAGCATCACCAGGGCATACACCCAGATGCTGCTGCGGCCCGTCTTGATGCAGTGGACGATCATCCCCAACGAGCACAGGCCGGAGATGATGTAGATCGCGAATACCATGCGGGCGGTGAACCTCTAACGGGAGATGTAGTCGAGCGACACGAACACCGCGCGACCCTGCGCCGGGAAATAGCGGTAGTTGCCGAAGGCGAAGTCTGCGCGGTCGGCATAGGCCTTGTCGAACAGGTTGTCGATGCGCAGCGTCATCCGGGTCTCGCCCCAGGAAGTCCAGTCCGTATTCCAGATGAAACGGGCATTGGCCACCTTGTGGCCCGGGTAGGTAGCCGTGTTCGCCGCGTCCAGGAAGTAGCCACCGACGTACGTGCCATCGAGCGCGACGCGCCACTGTTGCCCGATGCTCGCCTCGATGCCGGCGTTGTGCATGTGGCGCGGCGCGGTATCGACATCGTTGCCGTCGACGATGGTTTCGCCGCCCTCGATGGAGCGCGAGAACGTGTATTCGTGGCGCGCGTACGTGCCGGCGGCGTACAGCTGCAGCCATTCATTAGCCTTCCAGTGCGCCTCGTATTCGAAGCCGCGATGGCTGGTCGAGCCGTTGCTCACGTTGAAGCCGTTCGAATCGCGCAGGATCACGTGCTGCTTCTTCATGTCGTAGAGCGCGGCCGTCACCGCCAGGTTGCGGCCGAGGAATTTCCAGCCGAGCTCGGCGGCATCGAGCTGCTCACTGTCGAGATCCGCCAGGGTTTGCTGCCGCTGCAGCCGGTAGACCTCGGTCATCTCGGGCGGCCGGAAGCCGCTCGACGCGCTCGCATAGAGGAGGTTCTGGATATTCATCTGCCACGACAGCGTGATACGCGGCGCCAGGTTGTCGAACGCATCGCTGCGGTCGTCCGGCCGCGCGTACAGGCAGCCGGTCGTGCCGCAGGAAGTGCCGTCGTCGCGCGTGTTGCCGCCGATCATGCGGTTGTCGTAGTCGTAGTTAGTGCGATCGGCACGCAGCGCCGCCGAGGCGGTGAGATTGTCGAGCAGGTGATATTCGAGGCTGGCGGAAGCGCCGAGCGTGGATGAATCGACCGTGTAGTTGTAGTGGAAGCCGGCCGGACGGATCGCGTTGGCCGCAGGCGCGCCATCGGTCGCGGGGCCGGGCTGGAATTCGGTGAGTTCCGACTGCGCGGTCTCGGCGTCGAACGCAAAACGCGCGCGCAGTCTGTCGGTGAGCGGCAGCGCATACGATCCGCTGACCATGTAGCTGGTCTGTGCGTTGTGTTCGAATGGCTTGCCGACCAGGAAGTGCTGCAGGAAATCCATGCGCGAGCGCCGGTAGATGCCGGCCAGCTCGAAGCAGGGCGTATGTTCACCGGCCTCGCACAGGTCCTGCGAGTAACGCGCTGAAACGCGTACGCTCGAGGCGTCGCGAAACGCTTCCGGATTCGGGTTGCTGCGCGCGATCGCCGCGTCGCGATAACTGTTGAATCCCTGGATGAATCCCGCCGTCTCCTGGTTGAGGACGGTGCCGGCGGCGCGAATGCGTAGTTTGCCGCCGGCGAATCCGTTCACGTCGCTGGCGAGATTGAGCTTGGCCTCGTCGACACCCGAGGCATCGCGCCAGCCCGGCGCGCGCGTCGCGGTGCCGTACATTCCGAAGCCGACGTCGTCCGACATGTCGGTGCTGAGCGCGAGCCGCACGCGTTTGAAGGAATTTGCGCCGAGCTCCACGCCACTGGCAAACGCGGCGATGTCTTCGATGCCGGGCGTGAGCACATTCACGATGCCATGGACCGCGCTCGCTCCATACAGCGCCGAACCCGGTCCGCGCAGCACTTCGACTGCCGCCGCCTGCTCGTAGTTGAGCTCGAACATCTCGTTGAGATTGCAGAAGCCGGTGGGGCGGATGGGCAGGCTGTCTTCGGCGATCAGAAACGCGCCGCATGCGCCCGCGCCGGCCAGCACCGGCGAGCGGATCGCGCCGAGGCTTTCCTGGCCGCTGCCGTGCTGGACGTACACGCCCGCGATGCGATTGAGGATCTCGTCCTGATGTTTGGCCGACAGGTCCGCGATGTCGTCGGCGCCGATGCGCGAGATGCTGGCGGGCGTTTTCGCCGCCTCGCGCGCTTCCCGATTCGCGGTGACGACGATGGTTTCGTACGCGTGCGGCTGGCCGAACTTGTCGACCACCCCTTCGACTTCTTTGTCTTCCGAGGTGGACGGATTGGTCGCAGCGAGGGTGGTGAGCGGCAACAATGCCAGCAGGATGAAGAGGGTACGCATGATTGGGTGAGCGATTATCACTGCGAACGACTATCCTTAGCTACGTCACCGATGAATAAGAAAGCAGTAAAAACAGCGCTGTTCGTCGTGTTCTGCCTCGGGCTCGCGGCGGCGTTGCCCGCGCAGGAAGCGCCGCCGCGGGACGGCGCCGCCCGCCCGCGCATCGGCCTCGTACTCTCGGGTGGCGGCGCACGCGGCGCCGCGCACATCGGCGTGCTCAAGGTGCTCGAGGAAAACCACATCCCGATCGACGCCATCGCCGGCACCAGCATGGGTGCGGTGGTCGGCGGGCTGTACGCCACGGGCCTGTCCGCGCTCGATGTGGAGCGCGTGATGACCTCGGTCGACTGGCAGGACGCATTTCGCGACCGCCCGGCGCGCACCGACCTCAACTTCCGCCGCAAGCTCGAGGATCAGAATTTTCTCGTCAAGTTCCCGCTCGGGCTCAAGGGGCGCCGCTTCCGGCTGCCGCGTGGTCTCGTGCAGGGGCAGAAACTCACGCAGATCCTGCGCTCGCTGACGCTGCCCGTGGCGCAGATCCAGCGCTTCGACGACCTGGCCATTCCGTTTCGCGCGGTCGCGACGGATATCGTGACGGGCGAGCGCGTCGTCCTCGATCACGGCGACCTGACTACTGCGATGCGCGCCAGCCTGTCGGCGCCCGGCGTGTTCGCGCCCGTGGATCTCGACGGCCGCATGCTGGTGGATGGCGGCCTCTCCTCCAACCTGCCGGTGGACGTGGCGCGCGCCATGGGCGTGGACATCCTGATCGTGGTCGATTGCGGCTTCCCGCTGCTCGATCGCAGCAAGCTCGAGTCGGTCGCCACCGTGTCGAACCAGATGCTGGCGATCCTCATTCGCCACAACACCGAGCTGCAGCGCAAGGCGCTCACCGGGCGCGACATCGTCATCGATCCGGCGCTCGGCGATTTCTCTTCGCTCGATTTCACCGAACATCAGAAGGCGATGGACATCGGCGAGCAGGCCGCGCTCGGATCGCTGGCGCGCCTGCAGGAGCTGTCGGTGGCGCCCGCGGAATTCAAGCGCATCGTCGATGCGCGCGCCGCCAAGCGCAAAGATCTGCCGCGCATCGAGTTCCTGCGCATCGAGCCTGGTTCGGAGCGGTATGCCGGCGCCATCGAATCGCTGTTCGGCGACCAGATCGGCAAGGTGGCCGACGGCAACCGGCTCGAGAAACGCGTCAGCGAGTTGTACGGGCAGGGCAATCTCGAGATTTTCGACTACCGGCTCATGCAGAACGATCCGCTGCCGGGCGATCCGCCCGAATACGGGCTGGCGCTCACCACGCGGCGCAATTCCTGGGGTCCGAACTACCTGCGTTTCGGACTCGCGCTGCAGAACGATTTCGAAGGCAATTCCTCGTTCAACGCGGCGGCCCGCGGCACGCTCGCCGAGATCACCAAGTACGGCGGCGAGTGGCTGTGGGACGTGCAGATCGGCGAGACGCCGCGCGTCGCCACCGAGATCTATCTACCGGTCGGGTACCGCTCGCGCTGGTTCGTCGCGCCGCATGCGCAGTTCCAGATCCGCACCCTGGCGATCGCGGACGAGGACGAACGGATTCTGGCGGAATATCGCGTGCGTTCGACCGACTACGGAATCGACCTGGGGCGCGAGCTCGGCAACTACGCCGAGATCCGTATCGGCGGCGGGCGCAGCGTCGGGGAGGCGCGCGTGCGGGTCGGCGATCCGTTGTTGCCGCCGTCGCAGTTCGACGCGCACAACTTCTTCGCCGAGTATCGCTACGACTCGCTGGACGACGTCAATTTTCCGAAGCATGGCAGCTCATTCACGCTTGCCTGGCAGGGCGAGCGGGAAGGGCGCGGCGATGCCGAGAGTGCGGACCTGTTGTTGTTCGACCAGCTGTACGCGCATTCGTGGGGGCGCAACACCGCGATCCTGTGGACCTCGGCCGGAACGCGGCTGGACTCCGACGTGACCATCGTCCGCTCGTTCTTCTCGCTGGGCGGGTTCTTCAATCTGTCGGGCATCACGCCCGAGACCTTGGTGGGCCCGCACTTCGCCATCGCGCGCGGCATCTTTTACCGCCAGATCGGCCAGGGCGGACAGGGATTCCTGAACGTGCCCGTGTATCTCGGCGCGTCGATCGAAAAGGGCAATGTGTGGGATTCGCGCCGGGATATCTCTTTCAGCAGCGCGCGTACCAACGGCAGCGTGTTCGTCGGAATGGATACGTTGTTTGGCCCTGTCTACTTCGCGACCGGGTTCGATGACGGCGGCGGGTCCGCGTACTACCTGTTTCTAGGCAGAACGTTTTAAAGGGGACATGCCTGTTTTCCGGCGGACCGAAAAACAGGCATGTCCCCTTTACAGGCCGCGCGACTCGTGCAGTTTCTCGACCTTGTCGAACTTGAGCGCGGGTTTGTCGCCAGGGCGCGAGTATTCGTGTTTGCGCGACATCTCGACGAGCGCGGCGTCGCGTTCGGCGGCGGTGCCGTACCAGTGCGTCTTGTTCCAGTCCGCGCCGAGCAGCTTCTTGAACGGATCGCCCGCCTTGAGCGTGATGCGCACGCCGAACGGACGCTGGATGCCCGCGTCCGGACGGCGCAGGTTGTGAGGAGCCGCGATACCCATGAATTCTCCGCTCGGCGAGTGCCGAAAGCGGCGCTAGGGTACGAAGCGCGGCCTGGGACCGCAAGGGCGGCGTCGGCGCCCATTTGAGCCCGGCGGGGCGTGGTTTGCACTCTTTTCCCCGGTTGGAACGTTGATAGACCAGGCTGCCGCATTGCTTGCGGGCAGGGGCCGCCAATACGATCCAACGACGACATCGGAGCGGATATGCGTTTGTGGCTGGCTCTTCTTCTGGGGTGGATCACCGCGACCTGCGCGCACGCGCAGTCGGCTGACAAGAAGCCACTGACCGCCGCGCAGTACCGCCTGATGATGGACGACCTCGAGTACTGGCGGCAGCAGCAGACACGATACGACCGGGTCTGGCAACGCGCGCTGGAACTCAGACCCGGGCGGCGCAATACGCCGTTGCGCGATCTCAACATCAGCGACGGCGAAGTCCGCGAAGTGCAGGTCATCGCGGCGCGTTTTCTGCCGCGTGCGCTGGTCAATATTTCACCCGTCGTGACGGAATGTCCGTGCGAAGAGGGCCCGGCTTGCACCGCGCAGGTCTACGTGCTCGCCACCGGGAAGGGAAAAACCTCGGGCCTGCAGTTGTCGCGCATGAACGAGGTCTGGGATGTCGGCGTCGTGCAGAAATGGTGGTTGAAGCGCGAGGCGATCCAGCGGCAGAACACCGGCAATGTTTTTCTCGACGACTACCTCGCGCAAAAAGCGCGTAACGACCTGCTCGAAGAGTTTCCGCTGTGCGCCGGGCAACCCGGCGTCTCCAAGACTGAAGGGAAGAAATGACGAAGAAACGCACGCCCGCCAAAGTACGTCCGGTCAAACCCGAGGACTTCGATGCCTGGAAGCCCTTGTGGGACGAGTACAACGCGTTCTACGAACGCACCGGTCCCACCGCGTTATCCGATGAAGTGCACGAGACCTTGTGGCGGCGGTTCTTCGACGCCAGCGAGCCGGTGTTTTGCATCGTCGCGGAACGCGACGGCAAGATGGTTGGCATCTGCCACTACCTCTATCACCGCAGCACCTCGCGTCTCGAGCCGGTGTGTTACCTGCAGGATCTTTTCACGGCGCCCGAGGAGCGCGGCCATGGGATCGGCCGCGCGCTCATCACGGCCGTGTATCACCTCGCGGAGAATCACGGCTGCAAGCGTGTGTACTGGCAGACACATACCACCAACACGCCGGGGCGCACGTTGTATGACAAGGTGGCGAAGCACTTCGGTTTCATCGTCTACGCGAAGGATGTTTGATGAGGCGGCGAAGATGCTGATGGCGCGGAATTGAACGCGCTCGCGCGGCCCGCACCGCCGCAGCGGTTTGCCGCCGCGTGAGGGGCCTGGCTACTTCACCGGCGCCGGTTCGGCATTGCACCCGGCGATGGCTTCGTTGATGGCGGCGGCGGTGGTCATGCGAATGTCTTCCGCGCCTTCGAGGATCGAGGAGGTCAGCAGCTTGCGGCCGTACGAAGTCTGGCCGAACTGGTTGATCCTCATTTCCTCGCCGGTGGTGAATTGCCCGATGGGCTTTCCCTTGGCGCGCTCGAAGATGTAACGCGTATATTTTTTTCCGGCTTCCGTGCGGTAGAACTCGATGGCCTTGTCCAGTTCCTCCGGGTTGAGCCGTTCCGCATAGATCTTCGCGACGAGCGCGGTGAAACGGGAGCGATCGATCCGCTCGGCGCACTTGCGCGCCTCATCGCTGATCTTCTTTTCGGAATGCGCGCGGCGTACGCCGTCGCGGGCCGCGTTCGCCAGGAGTTCGTCGGTGCGCATGAGATTGATGAGGGTCAATACCTGCTGCTCCGGCCTGGCGGAATTCGTTTGATCGGGTGCCGGATCGGCGACGGCAATGGTCGCGGCGAGCAAAAAAGCGGCGCAGAAAATACGGTTCATGCGCGGCATCCTGATAGCAACGCGGCATGGGTGCAAGGCGGCGATTCGCGCAACCGACCAGGCGGACGTGGATTTTTCCCGAGTCACCTCGGGACGATGTAATTGGTGTGATCCCGCTGCCAACGCGGTAACCGTCAGCTGACACGGTCGCCGGCGCCTTCGCGATCGCGCCAGCCGAAGATTCGCCGCGTGATGAATAGATAGATTCGCTTGCCGCTGGCCATCCACAGGCGCGACGGCAGCGAAGGTTTCGCTAGGATGCGCCGTTCGCGCGCGGTCAGCGCCTCCGGTAGATAGCTGCGCTTGTGTTTGAGCAGGTGCCGGATGTCGTCGTGCCCGAGCGCGCGCGCCAACGAGCCGCGGCGCGTGAGCGTCATCGCCAGCTGGAAATCGACCAGCGCGGGGCGGCCGTCGGGCGTGACCAGCCAGTTGGTTTCCTTGGCGAGATCGTTGTGGATGACGTTCGCGGCGTGGAGCCGGCGGACCAGTTTCGAGGCGGCGCGAAAATACGCGGGATCGCGTGGACGGGCGATCTGCATGGGAGCGCCCTCGATCCAGCTGCGGATGAGCACGCCGGGCGACAGGTCGAGCACGCGCGGAATGCCGTCGATGCCCTGTTTCAATGCCAGGCGCGTCAACGCGCGGTGCTCGCGTCGCAGCAGATGCCGCGCGAGCCAGCGCGCCCACGGTCGCGCGGCGCGGGCATCACGTATGACGGTGTTGCCGCTGCGCGAGATGGTCCCAAAGGTATCGCTCTTTAAAGGGGACATGCCTATTTATGAAAAAGAGGGCAGAAAAAAGGGGACAGATCTATTTATTGGCGAGGACTGTGCCGCTTCTATGGTGGTGATCAATAAATAGATCTGTCCCCTTTTTTCTGCCCTCTTTTTCATAAATAGGCATGTCCCCTTTACTGCCATTCGCCGCGCAGGCCGGCGACGATCCGCTGCAGGCTGGTTGCGCTGGCATCGTCACCGGGGACGGGCGCCGTCACGACCACTTCAATGCGCGACCAGAAACGCTTCGGCGGCTGCGTCATCGCCGGCTTGCCTTCGCGATGGCTGAAGAAGCTGCCCCACAAACCGCGCAACGCCATCGGGATCACGGGCACGGGCCGCCGCTCTAAAATCTTCTCCACACCTTTCTTGAACTCGTTCATCTCCCCGTCGCGTGTCAGTTTGCCCTCGGGGAAAATACAAACCACTTCGCCGTCGGCGAGTTCGGCATCGATGCGGTCGAACGCCCTCTGCAGCGCGCCGGCGTCCTCGCGAGCCGACGCGATCGGAATCGCCCGCGCCGTGCGGAAGATGAACCCCATCACCGGAATCTTGAAGATGTTGTGATCCATCACGAACCGCACCGGCCGGCGCACGCTGCCCCCGATCACCAGCGCGTCCATGAAACTCACGTGATTGCTGACGATCAACGCCGGGCCGGTCTCGGGAATGTGTTCGAGGCCCTTCACCTTGATGCGATACATCACGTTGACGAAAACCCACGACAGGAAGCGCATGAGGAATTCGGGCACGAGCGAGTAGATATAGATGGCGACGACGGCATTCAGCACCGCAGCGAGGATGAACAGCTGCGGAATGCTGAAATACCGCAGCCAGAGGATCGCCAGCAGTGCGGCGCCCACCATGAAACCCGCGTTGAGAATGTTGTTGGCGGCGATGATGCGGGCGCGATGACTTTCGGCGCTGCGCTGCAGGATCAACGAATACAGCGGCACGATGAACAGGCCGCCGAACACGCCGATGAACGCGCAGTCCATCACCACGCGCCAGCCGGCATCGCTCACGAATTCCCGCCATGTCATCAACGCAGCACCGCCTGCATGCGCGGCCGGATGCGCGAAGTACAGGTCGAGCACGAACACGGTGAGCCCGATCGATCCCAACGGCACCAGCCCGATTTCCACCTTGTGACCGGACAATTTTTCGCAGGCCAGCGAGCCGAGCGCGGTGCCAATGGAAAAGGCCGTCAGCAACAGGATGTACACGGTCTTGTCGCCGCCGAGCACGTCATGCGCGTAGGAGGGCAGCTGCGCCAGGATCAGCGCGCCCACCAGCCAGAACCACGAGATACCCAGCAAGGACAGCATGATCGCGCGGGTCTGCGCGGCGAAGCGGATCGCCTGCCAGGTCGCGGTGAACGGATTGAAATTGATCTTGAGGTCCGGATCCGTCGCTTCCGCACGCGGGATGGCGCGCGAGCACAGATAAGTGCCCACCGCGACGACCACCATCGTCACCGCCGCGGCCACATGCGCATCACTCGTGCCACCGGCGGCGTGTTCCGCGGCCGTGGCGGGCGCCAGCAAACCACCGGATATCGTGCCGATCAGGATCGCGATGAACGTGCCGGCATCGACCAGCGCGTTGCCGCCCACCAGCTCGCTCTGGCGCAGGTGTTGCGGCATCAGCGAATACTTGAGCGGGCCGAAGATCGTCGCCAGCACGCCTAACAGGAATACCAGCCACAGCAGCGTCGGTACATCGCCGAAATACAGTGCGGCCGCGGCGCAGAACATCAGCAGCACCTCCGCCAGGCGTGTCTGGCGGATCAGCCTGCTCTTTTCATACTTGTCGGCGAGCTGGCCGGCGAGCGCCGAAAACAGGAAAAACGGCAGGATGAACAGACCCTGCGCGACGTTCGCCAGCAACCCCGCATCCGCGGAGTGTGCCGCGGCCGAGGCGCCGTACGTGACGGACACGACCAGCGCGTTGCGGAACAGGTTGTCGTTGAACGCGCCGAGAAACTGCGTCAGGAAAAACGGCAGGAAACGCCGCGTCTTCAGCAGCGCAAACTGGGACCGTTCTTCGCCGGGGACCTGTTCGGGCAGCGCCATCAGGCTTTGTTGGGCCTGCGCCATCGATCGCGGGTGGCCGCGTCGCGGTGCTGGTTCACGACTTCGAGACTCTTGTGCAGCGTGTCCGAATAAGGCGCGAGATCCAGGCCCTTGTGCACATCCGCGATCGCCAGCTCGAACTGCTTGAGACCGGTGAACACCGCGGCGCGGTTGTTGTAGGTGCGCCAGTTGCCATTGTCGAGCTCGAGCGCGCGATTGCAATGCTCGAGCGCCTCCTGCCAGCGCTTGAGCGCGGCATATCCGGCGCAGATGTTCGAATGGCCGGCGGCTTCATCGCGCGGATTGTTAGGCTGCTTCAGCGCCGCGAGCGTCAATCGCAGACCTTCTTCATAGCGGCCGGCTTCGAGCGCGACCGAGCCTTCCGAAAGCAGCTGATTCTGCGTGCCTATGATCGTCGAAGATTGGGCCGTGGCCGACTGCGCCTGCCGTGGCTCGCCCGCCGACGCGACGCCTGCCACGACGAACACGGCGAGGCAGGCGATTGAACAGGCCGGACGATACATGGGCACTTTTATAGCCTGCCGCAACGCAACTTGCCAGAACGCAGAGCCGACTTCCCGGTCGAATAAAACGCTACAGTCCGGTTCCACAACTCAAGGTATCGAAATGAACCGCGCATCGCTCATTCTGGCCGCTTTGGCCGGCATCGCCGGCTGTACTACCTACAAGCTCTGGACCGAGTCCGACTACAACCAGGCGGAAGGCACGGTGCAGTTGTCATATGAGTACCGGAAGTTCGAGAGCCCGCAGGTCGACGAACGCGCCGGCACCGAAATGGCCCGCGAACGTTGCGAGGAGTGGGGTTTCAAGAGCGCCACGCGCAAGGCCGAAGACCGCGTCTGCACGGACGGTCTTGCAAGCAGCTGCAAGAAGTGGCGCGTGACGCGCGAGTATCGCTGCCTCAAGGCTCCGCTGCGCTGAGCTGAGCTGTTCTTGCGGGTAGATAGCCGCGCGGCAACTACGGCGAGGCGGTTTCCGCCGAAGCCTCGAAGCCCGCGATGGTGCCGCCCTCGGCATTGAGCAGCTGCAGGCTGTTGCCCGCGATCTTCCAGCCCGCCACGTACTCGAACATCGCGAGGAACCGCTGTTCGAGCTCCATGCGCACGTCGCAGAACATCCTGGTGCCACCCATCTGGTCGAACTTCAACTGCGCGCCCGCCAGCACGTAGTGGCCAAACATGCGATTGCAGCCGGAGAAACCCACGACGTTGGCGTTCTGCGACTGCAGCGAGAAATACACCTCGCGGCTGCCCGCGGGATTCGGCACCACGACCTCACCCACCTGCGTCAGGCGCCAGTGGGTATCGAGCAGGGTGGTGGGCGCCGCCTGGGCGATTTCTTTCTTGCCCACCGTGGCACAGCCGGCGCTGACAAGCGCGATGGCCGCGGCCGCCAACACCAACGTTTTGAAAGCTCTCATGTGCCGAGCCTACACCCGAAGGTGTGTTCAGAAAGTCGGACTGATCCGATACTCGGCCGCCAGTGCGACCAGCAGGAACAGCAGGAAAAACGAGCCCGCATCCGCCAGCGCCTTCCAGAAGACGGCCGGTTTCACATCCAGACGGTCGACCGCTTTACGCGCCGAGAACCGTGGCCACCACTTGTTGGGCGTCGCCACGAGATAGGCCGCGAACTCCTCGGGAAATGAGTCCGCGAGGAATTGTTCTTCGCAGGCTGCCGCGTACACGACCAGCGCGGCGACCAGCACCACGACCGCGACGCACAGCAATACGGAACGGCTGGTGAGACCGAGCCCGAACGCGCCGAGGATCGACAGGGCATACAGCGGGTGGCGGCACAGGGCGAATGGCCCGGATGTGATGAGTTTTTCGTCCTTGTGCCCGGCGATGAACAGCGAGCACCAGATGCGGCCGAGGCAGGCCAGCGTGACGCAGACGAAACCCGCCGCTCCGGCGAGGTAATGCCAGCCGGCAGGAATCGCGCGCGGGCCGAAGATTGCCGTCGCAGCCACGAGAGCCACGTATATCGCGAAGGTGGCGCGCAGGCGCGGGGTGCTGGCGGATTCCGTCATTGAAATAAAACGTTCACTGGCCGGGTCCCATCCCCTGACGACGAAGGGGCCGGATTATAGGCGCGCGCGCCCGATTGAGTTGAGAAGGGAACATCCCGGCCCCACTGTCCGCAGCCCCCGATCCATGATCGCCCGACTTCAAGAGGAGCCCCATGGCATTGCTCAGCAAAAAGACCGTGATTCCCACGCACGACCAGGCGCTGCCGGGCCGCAATACCCCGCTGCCGTTGTCGGGCAAACATTTCGTCAATGGATCGAACATCAAACAACCGGCCGTGGGCGGCATGGAAGAGGCCGTGTTCGGTCTGGGCTGCTTCTGGGGTGCCGAGCGCAAGTTCTGGCAGATTCCCGGCGTCGTCACGACAGCCGTTGGATATGCCGGCGGATATACGCCGAACGCCACGTATGACGAGGTGTGTTCCGGCCGTACCGGCCACACCGAAGTGGTCCGCGTGGTGTTCGATCCTGACAAGGTCAGTTATGAAACCTTGCTCAAGGCGTTCTGGGAATCACACGATCCGACGCAGGGCATGCGGCAGGGTGGCGATGTGGGCACACAATACCGCTCGGCTATCTACACGAGCACCGACGCCCAGCAGAAGCAGGCGCAGGCCAGCAAACGTGCGTACCAGGCGGCGCTGACCGGCGCACATCGCGGCACCATCAGCACCGAGATCAAGGATGCGCCGGAGTTCTACTACGCCGAGGAGTATCACCAGCAGTACCTGGCGAAGAATCCGGGCGGCTACTGCGGCCTCGGCGGCTGCGGCGTGGACTACAGGATGGGGACACTCCCCATTTCCTAGCAAAAGGGGCCAGACCCGGCCTCTTTTCTTTTATGCTCGTCGGCATTCCGGTTCAGGGGCGGAATAGCGATGACCCACTTCAGACTTGCGGCGGCCGTATGCACACTCGGCCTGATCGCGGCATCCGCTGCATTCGCGGAACCGACCAAAGTCCTGTTCCTCGCCGGCGAGCGCGATCACGGCGCGCCGGGCCGGCACGAATACGAACGCGACCTGCGCACGCTCGCCCAATCCTTCGAAAAATCGACGAACCTCAAAGACATCACGACGCAGGTCGTCGTCGGCAAGGCGCCGCGCGATCTCGCGCTGTACCGGGACGTGTCCGTCATCGTCATCGACAGCAGTTCGGATCGCGCGGAGAACGAAGTGCATCCGCTGTTCCCGCAGGATCCGGCGACCAACCATCGCGGCTACGATGCCGAAACCGCCGCGTATCTCAAGTCGCTCGACGAGCTGATCAAGCAGAACAAGATCGGCATCGTGATCCTGCATTACGCCACCTGGGCGGAGAACTGGCGCGCGCGCGAGTACTACCTCAACTGGACTGGCGGGTTGTGGGTGCAGATCGCCTCCAAGAACCCGCAGGACGACTGGGCGATGAAACCGCTCGTCAGACACCCGGTCCTGCGCGGCGTGAAACCGTGGACCTATCGCGACGAGATTTTCTGCCGCTTCCTGCTGCCGAACGACAAGCGCCGTACGGATTTGTTGTTAGCCACGCCCAAGGCGGACAAATTCAACGTCGGACCGCAGATCGCCGCGTTCGCCTACCAGCGCGATGACGGCGGCCGTGGCTTCGTGTTCGGCGGGCTCGATTTCCGCGACAACCTCGCGCTCGACAACTACCGCCGCTTCCTGCTGAACGGCATCGCCTGGGCCGCGCGCCGCGAGATTCCCAGGGCCGGTGTCCAGTCGCCGACACCCGACGTGAGTGACGTCACTCCGCGCGCAGTGAAGTAGCCATGACTTTCCTTCGAGCCGTGCTGGCTGCGGCGTTGTTGTTAGCCACGAATGTTAGCGCTCACGCGGATCAGTGGCGCGACTACGGCGGCACTCCCGACCAGTCGAAGTTCATCGAGGTTCAGGACCTCACGCGCGCCAACATCGCGAAACTTCAGATCGCGTGGATGTACCCGAGCGGCGATGAACGCGCCTACCAGTTCAATCCCGTGATCGTCGACAACGTCATGTACGTGCTGGCGAAAAACAGCTCGCTGGTCGCCATCGATGTGGTCACACGCAAGGAGCTGTGGATCCACGCCAACCTGCGCGGCATCACCAATCGCGGCATCAACTACTGGGAGAGCAAGGATCGCAAGGACCGGCGCCTGCTGTTCACCATCGAAGATACGCTGCAGGCCATCGATGCGCGTACCGGGAAATCCATTCTGGGTTTCGGCAAGCAGGGCTCGGTCGATCTGCGCGTGGGGCTCGGGCGCGATCCGGACCAGATCCGCCGCGTCACCTCGTCCACGCCCGGCCGCATCTTCGAGAACCTGATCATGCTCGGCAGTTCGCCGGGCGAGGCGTATTTCTCAGCGCCCGGGCATCTGCGCGCCTACGACGTGATTACGGGCAAACTGGTCTGGACCTTCCACACCATTCCGCAGCCGGGTGAGTTCGGTTACGACACCTGGCCCAAGGATGCGTGGCAATACACCGGCGGCGTAAACGTCTGGGGCGAGATCACGCTCGATGCGAAACGCGGCATCGCGTATTTCCCCGTTTCGTCGCCGACCTACGATTACTACGGCGCCGACCGCATCGGTGCGAACCTGTTCAGCGATTGTTTGCTGGCGCTCGATGCGCGCACCGGCAAGCGGCTGTGGCATTTCCAGATGGTCCATCACGACCTGTGGGACTACGACCCGACCGCCGCGCCGCAATTGATCACCGTCCGCAAGGATGGCAAGAAGATAGACGCGGTCGCGCAGGCGACGAAGCAGGGTTTCGTGTTCGTGTTCGATCGCGTGACGGGCAAACCGGTGTGGCCGATCGAGGAACGCGCCGTGCCACCGAGCGACGTGCCGGGCGAAAAGGCCTGGCCGACGCAGCCGTTCTCCACGCTGCCGTCGAGCGGGCGCCAGGTGGTGAAGGCGGACGATCTGACGCCGTATCTGATCAGCGATGCCGAGCGTGCGGCCTGGCGTGAGCGTATCGGCAAGGCGCGCACCGGGTTGTTCAATCCGCCGTCGTTCGTCGAGACGGCCGTGGTGCCGGGGGCTGTAGGCGGCACCAACTGGGGCAATACGGCTGCGAACCCGGAAGCCGGCGTTCTCTATCTACTGAACCAGGATTTTCCGTCGTTCTACAAGTTGCAGGAACAGGCGGACCGCAATGTCGCCGGTGGCCGCGGACGGTTCGGACCACCGGACCCGGCGCGGATCGAGCGGGGCAAGGTTGCTTATAAAGAGAACTGCGCGCCGTGCCACGGCGAGGATCGCGCGGGCACGCCCGCCGCGCCGCCGTTGCTGACCGTCGGCAGCCAGATCGGCTTTCCGCAACTGCGCCGCATCGTGTTGTATGGCAATGGGCGGATGCCGCCGCTCGGGCACATTGAAGACGATCAGATCAATGACATCCTGGCGTTCCTTGGCGGCGGTGGCGCCTACCGCCGCCCGAACGATGCTCCGCTGACGATGCCGGCCGGGCCGGTGGTCGCGTCGGGCGGCGTGCCGCGGCCTGAGGCGCCGGCGCGTCCCGCGGCCGAGGCGATGCAGGAATATCCCGCGGGTGTCGCGGCGCCGGCACAGCGGTACTTCACCGACTACGGGCTCGGCTATCCCTATCTACTCGCGCCGCCGTGGTCGACGATCGTGGCGTACGATCTGAATCGCGGTGTCATCAAGTGGCGGAAGCCGCTCGGCCAGGATCGCGATGTGGCAGCGGCGGGTGGCAAGGACACCGGCGTGCCGCGCGGTTCGCAACGGCAGGGCATGATCGTGACGTCGACGGGCATCGTGTTTTCCACGGCGCGCGACGGGCACTTTTACGCGTTCGATGCGCAGAACGGCGATGTGTTGTGGTCGGCGCCGCTGCCGATGGGCACGGAGGGGATTCCCGCGGCGTACCAGGTGAAGGGCCGCACGTACATCGTCGTGAACGCAACCACGCCCAACACGTTTGGACTGAATTCGCGCGAAAGCGGCATCGGTTCGCCGGAGCCGCTGGGGAAGGGCGGGTACGTGGTGTTCGCGCTGCCCTAGGGTGCCGGGTGGGGAAAGCGGGGAGTCCTCTCCCCGCTTTCCCCACCCGGCACCCTCCGTCATTCCATCGTCACGATGACCTTGCCGCGTGCGCGCTGGCTGCCGATGTAGTCGAGCGCCTCGCCGGCTTTCTCGAGTGGATAGCGCCGGTCGATCACCGTCCGCAATTTTCCCTCGCGCATGAGGCCGGCGAGGAATTCCAGGTCCGGCACGCCCACCTCCGCGACGAAGAACACGAGTTTCTGATCGACGAACGGCGCGAGCATCTTCTGCTTGATGATCCGCGTCATGGGTCCGAGGAATGAATTGTCTTTCGGCCCGCTGACCGTGACGATGGTGCCTGCAGGTTTCACCACGCGCGTCATATCCAGGAACGGACGATTGCCGACGTTGTCGACGATCAGATCGTATTGCACCTTGCCATCGGTGAAATCCTCCCGCGTGTAGTCGATGACGTGGTCCGCGCCAAGCGAGCGCACCAGCTCCACGTTGCGCGTGCTGCACACCGCGGTCACTTCCGCGCCAAGAATCTTCGCCAGTTGCACTGCATACGTTCCGACGCCGCCGGATGCCCCGTTGATCAGCACCTTCTGTCCGGCCGCCACGTGTCCATAGTCCCGCACGGCCTGCAGCGCCGTCCCGCCGGCAATCAGCATCGCCGCGGCATCGTCGAATGACACCTCGGCCGGCTTCATCACGACATCGCCGTCTTCGCCGGCAACCGCATATTCGGCGAGCGCTCCGCGCGCCCCGCCGAACACGTCATCCCCGGCCTTGAACCGCGTAACACCCGGGCCTACCGCTTCGATAGTGCCCGCCATGTCGTAACCAACACGCGAACCTTCCGGCGCACCCAGCCCGGTGCCGAACCGCATGAAATAGGGTTTGCCCGTGATCATGTGCCACTCGTACGGATTGACGCTCGCGGCGCGGATCCTGATCAGGACCTTCCCCTTGCCCGGCACCGGTTTGGCAATCCGCTCGAGCGCCAGTGTCCGGCCGGGAGGGCCATAACACCGCTGCATGATCGCCCGCATGGATTCTGTGCCTGCCGCGAGCACCGGTGGCGCGGGGCAAGGCGATTCATGGCTCAACGCCACTAACAACGCAGTAACGCCGACGACGAGCGTCGCTGCGACGACGCCCAGGAACTTTGTTCTCAATTTCATGACGGCCCCTGCAAAGGTTTACGAGCCGTCAATATGATCGGCTGCCGCCGGGAGTACCGGCCCATGCGACGGCCGAACGCCGGGCACTGCCGGGCGACGACGGGTGGCGACGAAAGGCGGATGGGACTGGGCCCCCGGCATCCCGAGACGAGGGCGTGCGCCCGCCGTGTTCTATAGTTCGCTCATGGCATCCGCCGCCCCATCTTCCCCGCACGGCTTCGCACGCATCTTCGCCTGGCCGCGGGCGCGGTTCGTACTCGCGGTTTCGGCCGCCCTCGGTGTGATCGGCGGACTGCACAACGGAACGCCGATATTCATCGACATCCTGCGCTCGGTCATCATGGGAGGCGCCCTCCTGTTCGTGTTCGGCGCGCTCGAGACGCGGCCTCGGCGACTGCCGAAATGGCTGCCGCGCACGGTAGTGAGACTCATCGGCATCGTGTTCGCGATTCCCGTGTGCGCGGCGATCATGGCCATGCTCGATCCGGTCAACCGCGAAAGCCTGAGCAGGCTGGTAGGCGCTGCCCTCCTGTTCGCGCCCTGGATCGCCGTCGCCGCGATCCTGCGGCACCGCGATCTGCTGGTGCGCGAACAGGCGTTCGCATTCGAGCTCGAACGCAGCGAATTCGAACGCCGCGTGTCCGACGCGCGCCTGAGCCTCATGCAGGCGCAGGTCGAGCCGCATTTCCTGTTCAATACGCTGGCGAACATCCAGGCGCTGGTGGACGCAGGCTCGCCCCAGGCGTCCAAAGTTCTGACGAGCCTCATCGCCTATCTACGCGCCGCCGTGCCGCGCATGCAGTCGCAGTCGAATGCATTCGACGACGAAGTGCAGCTGGTGCGCGCCTACCTCGAGCTCATGCAGATGCGTATGCCGGACCGGCTGCAGTACGCCATTCATCTCGATCCCTCGGCGGCGCGTCTGTACTGCCCGCCCATGACGCTGCTGACGCTGGTCGAGAACGCGGTGCGCCACGGGATCGATCCCAGCGAAACCGGCGGCCGCATCGATGCCGACATCTGGATACGCGACGATCGCTGCCTGCTGCGCGTGAAGGACACCGGCGTGGGATTGAAGACCGTCAGCCGCGGACTCGGCACGGGGCTGACGAACCTGCGTGAACGCCTGAAGCTGGCGTTCGGTGGCGATGCGCAATTGACGTTGACCGAAGTGGTGCCACACGGCGTGTGCGCCGAGATCAGCTTCCCCGGCCGCGAAGTCCCGGCATGAACGCGCTCGCGACCGCGCTGATCGCCGACGACGAGCCGCTGCTGCGCGAGGCGCTCGCGCGTATGCTCGCGGCCGCGTGGCCCGAGCTGCAGATCGTGGCCGAGGCGCGCAACGGGCGTGAGGCTATCGAACTATTCGACCAACACCGGCCGTCCATCTGTTTTCTCGATGTGCAGATGCCGGGCAAGACGGGCGTCGAAGCCGCGCAGCACATCGGCGGCCGCGCGCACCTGGTGTTCGTCACCGCGTTCGACAAGTACGCGGTGCAGGCCTTCGCGCAGGGCGCGCTCGACTATCTGGTCAAACCCGTGGAGCCCGAGCGCCTGGCGGAAACCGTGCAGCGTCTGCAGGCGCGGCTGCGCGCCGCCCAGCCGGCGCTCGAAACGGAAGCGCTGCTGCAACGGCTCTCGCTGGCCCTCAATCCGGAATCCGGCTCGTCAAGGTTGCAGTGGGTGCGCGCGTCGGTGGGCGCTACCGTGCGGTTGATCGCGGTGCAGGACATCGATTTCCTGCGCGCAGACGAGAAGTACACCCAGGTGGCGTGGCGCGACGATGCCGGGCAGCCCTGCGAGGCGGTGATCCGCACCGCGCTCAAGGATCTGCTTCCGCAACTCGATGCGGCGCAATTCGCGCAGGTGCATCGCTCGGTGGTCGTCAATTTCCGCGCCATCAGCCACGTCCGGCGCGGCGACAACGAGACCGCCGATATCCATCTGAAAGGGCGGCCGGAAGTGCTGCCCGTCAGCCGCACCTATCTGCACCTGTTCAGGCAGATGTGAAACGTCGCCACTTCCAGCGCATTCCGAGCGCGATGACGCACCACGCCAGCATCCACCCCGACATCCCGCCGATCGCGAGATGGAACAGGCGGCGCTCGAATCGCAGGTCGGCGTAGAGCAGGTAGTTGGTTATCGCGAATGAGCCCGATGTCGCCAGCAGGAAAAATGCCGCGCTCAGGCGTGTGCCGCTCGTGACGGGTCTCGAATATTTCCCGCTGGCGGGCGCCGGCACCTCCGGGTCGCGGCGCAGCCGCCACGCCCAGGCCGTAAGCACGAGGAAGCCAACTACCGTGCTCAGGTGCTGCAGAATCTTGTACACGCGGATAGGTTCGTAGCCGATCTTGAACACCACGGTGCGCAGCATGGGCAGCGCATCGACCACCGGTGTGTACCGATGCGTGAACGAATCCCAGATCACGTGAGTCGCCGCGCCGATCACTACGGCGAGCGATGCGAGCGCAATTCCAATTAATGTAGTTGTCGGGTCCGACGGCATGATCCTCGAGCGCCATGGTTCCGGCAGCAACGCGAGCGTTGGCACTTCGAGGACGTGGACGAACAGCAGCCAGGCGGCCATACCCGCCGGCCAGCAGAACCAGAACAGCCCCGCGAAGGTGTGCGTCGGCAAGACCGCGAGCTCGCCCGGCAGAAAATAGGAGAAATCCGGCGACATGCTGCCGATCATCAGCGCGGCCAACGGCAGCGTACGTCTGCTGAGTTTGCCGAGCGGCAGTACCGCGGCGGCATGGGAGACAGTGAACGGCATGGGTGGCGAATCGTATCGATTGCGGCAGCCCATCGTAGTGATCAATTGTGGCAACCGTTGGCCGCCCGAATCGTTCGCGTGGTCGCCAAAATCCTTGCGCGTGGCTGCGGCATTCCATCGAACCGGAGTAGGCTCCGTTCAAACAATTCGCCGGGGAGCAATCTCATGCAGATGAACAGACGTGACGCGCTCAGGATCGCGGGCGGGGCTTTGTTGGCCACGGGCCTCACCGGCCCGTCCATCGCGAAAGCGAAACCGCTCAAGGTGTTGATCCTCGGCGGGACGGGGTTCATCGGCCCGCACTTCGTGCGAGTGCTGACCGAAGCCGGCCACACCGTGACGTTGTTCAATCGCGGCAAACGCGATCCGGAAGCAAAGCCCGGCGTCGAACAATTGTTAGGCGACCGCAATGGCCAGGTGGACGCGCTCAAGGGCCGCGACTGGGACGTGTGTATCGACAATTCCGGCTACAAGCCGAGCCAGGTGCGGCTCACCGCCGAGCTGCTGCAGCCGCACATCAAGCACTACATCTTCATCTCGAGTGTGTCCGCGTATGCAGACTACATCTCGACGAACATCGACGAGGACTACAAACTCGCGACGCTCAAGGATCCGGCCAACGAGGAAGTGACCGGCGAAACGTACGGTGGCCTCAAAGTGCTCTGCGAGCAGATCGTGCAGAAGACGTACGGCAAGAACGCCAACGTCATCCGGCCTACCTACATTGCCGGGCCCGGCGATCCGACGGATCGTTTCACGTACTGGCCGGTGCGTGTGTCGCGCGGCGGAGAGATGCTGGCGCCCGGCACGCCGGCCGATCCGATCGGTTACATCGACGTGCGCGATCTGGCGGATTTCACGCGTACGTGCGTCGAGAAGCGCATCGGCGGTGTCTACAACCTCTGCAACCGGCCGCGCTCGGCGACGATCGGCGAGCTGCTGGAGAAGAGCAAGCGCATCTCGGGCGCGGATACCAGGTTTGCCTGGGCCAGCGCGGAATTCATCGACAAGAATGGTTTGAACGCGGAATCCGCGCCGCCGAACGCGATTCCGATCTGGAGTCCGCCGACCGGCGACAGCGCGGGGTTTGCGCTCATCCGGTGTGACCGGGCGGTGGCGAAAGGGCTCAAATTCCGGTCGTTGGAAACCACGATCCGCGACACGCTGGAATGGCAGAAGACGCGGCCGGCGGAGCGCCAGACATTGCGTGCGGGTTTGCCGCCCGAGAAAGAAAAGGAGCTGCTGGCGGCGTTGCACGCGGCCTGAAGCCCGGAGCCGGTCATTTCCGGCCGCAGTCCCTGATCGGCGGCAGTGCCGAAGCCAAGTTCGAATGGCTCACGATCCGGCACGCTGCCAGATCGAATTCGACGAAGGCGGTGGTATTGCGCACGGTGCGGAAGGTGACGATCACGCGGTCGCCGAGCACGGCCACCTGGGGCGGCGCGGCCAGCGCGCCGCGCGACGCCAGGATCACCCGGCGGGCCACGTTGTCTTGACCCGCAAGCACGTCGTAGCGATGAACGCCGTTGTCGTCCTGGGATAACACCAGCGTGAGGTTCGACCCCGGTATTTTCACGCGCGCGAGGTCCGCCTCGCCGGCGAGCATTGTCAGCACGCCCAATACGAAGCAGGCGATGACGATCATGACCAGGGCGATCAACAGCCAGGATTTTGCGGAGCGCGCTAAAAACACCGGCCCATCGTAACGCAGGCTTGCTAGGTATCGCGTCAGACGTGGCGACGAAGTGGGTGCGCGAATCAGAAAATTCCCACTCGCAGCCGCTTCCCGGCGCGACTGACAGCCGGTCGCCAACGACAGACATTCGCTCCCGTGCATTTCCGATGCGAACATGCGCCGCCATCGGGAAGCCCTGTGGTCAATCGGAGCGTTCATGCGATCAGCCATTCGTGCAGCTCTTCTTCTCGCCATCGCCGCGCTGCTGTGGGGCTGCAAACCCAGGCAGCCGGTTCCGACCGCCGACGAACCGATCCCACCCGCAGACGCGGTCATCGCGCAGGCGACCTCAAGTGCCTTGAGCACGCTGATCGAGGCCTGCAAGATCCGGATGACCGCCCCGGAGCAACACCAGTGGACTACCTACTGGGATCCGAAGGGTGCGGCGTTGTCGGGCGAAGGGCCGAGCCACGTGCATTCGATCTACTGGGCGAACGCCGAGGAAAAGGAATCGTTGCGCGACAAGAACACGGCGATCCCCATCGACATCACCTGTTCGAGTGACGGACCACCCGGCGTATCCGTTTCGCTCGCCGCCTTCTCATCGAAAGAGAAGGACATCCCACTCCGGCCGGGCACCTACCAGATCGTCGGGAAATCCGGCGCCGAGGTGAAGCCGGGCGAAGTGCTGGCCGGTGCGCTGACGTTCAACCAGGGCCTGTACGATGCCACCAACGGCACGTTGACGATCGAAAAGTTCGACATGGAGGGCGTGCGGGGTTCGTTCACGATCAACGGGCGCGAAGCGCTGACGGGAGCGAAGCCGATCCTGATCGAGGGCACGTTTTCGATGCCTTGCCGTGGCGGCCTGCTCGAAAGCGACTGCAAGGCCAACAAGAAGATCGCGCGCGAGTAGCGGCTTGGCATCCCAAAGCCTGCGAAATGCGACGGCAAATCGGTGGGATTCAGGGAGCGTTAAGTTGCGAAGTGGAAAATGGGGTTCAAGTCATCCAGGTGCCCCATGAAGCGTCCCATGCCTCGCTCAATCCTCGTTCCCGCCATGCTCGGTCTCGCCCTGACCGGCTGCGTGAGCACGAAGCAGTGGACCGCGACCGGCGGCAACAAGGAAGCTGGACTGGTGCGCGTTTCGTATCAGTACTCCGAGACTCACCAGCCCGATCTCAGCGACCTGCAAGCCACGGCGCTGGCGGAGAATCGCTGCGAAGCCTGGGGCTTCAAACGCGCCGACCCGGTGGCCGGGCTGGTGCGCGAATGCAGCAGCAGGGAAGCCGGCAATTGCCAGCTGTGGACCGTGACGCGCGAATTCCAGTGCAGCAGCGGCGATGGAGACGCGTCGTACGCCACCCACCTTTCGAAGTAGAAGAGAAAAAGGGGACAGATCTATTTATTGTCGGCCGCCATCTCGCTGCGAGTCGCCTGGTCAATAAATAGATCTGTCCCCTTTTATCCGACACCTTTATCCGACGAAGGTGATGCCTTTGCGGGGTGGCAGCACCTCCGGTGTCTGGATGTTCCACACCAGGCCCGTCTTCTCGAGTCCGCGCAGGAACTCATAGCCGATATCGAGCTGGCCGGGATACAGCCCATGCCGCGCGGACGCCGGAAACGCATGGTGATTGTTGTGCCAGCTCTCACCCATCGACGGAATCGCCGCCCACGGCACGTTGTGCGCCTGCACCGCGCCGGTATCCACCAGCCAGCTCTGCGGCCCGTGTGTGTGGCAGATATAACCCACGAACCAGTGCATCGACACGCCGGCGGTCACGCGCGCGCATACGCCCCAAACTACCCACGGGACGCCGCCGATGGCGAACAACACCAGCGCCACGGGCAGCTGCTGCAGCATCCAGTAGCGCTGCAGGAACCGGTAAAAAGGATCGTCGCCGATGCCCGCTCCGGGATCGAAACCCGGCGGTTTCGCGAGCTCGAGCCTGCAATGCAGGTTCCACCAGCCGTCCTTGATGAGCCCATGGCCATGTTTGAGGAATGGATGGCAATCGGGCTGGCGTTGCGCCCAATCGCGAAAATCATGCGACTGGATCACCCAGAACGGACCCTGCATGCCCACCAGCGTGCCTGACCATACGAGCACTCGTTCGAACCACTTCGGACATTGAAACGTGCGGTGGATGAGCCGCCGGTGGAACCCGATCGAATGACCGGTGCACATGGTCAGCTCGAGCAATACGAGGAAAACCCCGAATGCACCCCAGCTGAAATAGATAGGGCCGAGGATGAGCGTGGCCAGCAACATTCCGCCGTTCCACAGCGAACGGGCCGGATCCCAGATCACCGTGCCGGCCATCGGGTCTGCGTCCGCGCCGATGGTCAGCGAATTGACCTTGTACGCGCCGGCCGCGGAATCGTTGAGCGTGTTGTCCATGGAGAGCCTCGTTTTCGCGCGCCGGTCGCAATCAACAGCCGAGCCGCTTCCACACGAGTGTAAGCCGCGGCGCTCGCCATGCGTGCAAATGCACTACAGTGCGTTCATGAAGTCCCTCCGCGAGGTCATCCGGCAACTGCCGCCGGCCGTCGAGTTCCTCGTCGTCATCATGTGGGCGTTCGGCCTGCCCATCTTCACGTCGATCCTCTCGATCGGCCAACCGCAAGGCGCCGCCGTATTCTCGGACGCCGCGTTGATTGGAACGGTCGTTTTCGAGCTGCTGGTGGCGGCCGCACTCATCTGGTTCCTGCGCGTGCGCGACTGGACACTCGAGAAGGTGGGGCTGCGGGTAGATGGGCGCGGAACCCTGTGGGGCATCGCGCTGCTGGCCGGATATTACGCGCTGATCATCGTGGTCCAGCTGGCAGCCCACCTGTTGCCCATCGACATGAAATCGATCGCCGGGCAGGTTCCACGCACCGATGGCCATCTCAGCATGGAAATCGTGTTCTTCGTGTCGGTGGTGAACGGCGTTTTCGAAGAGGTGTTCGTTGCCGGTTACGCCATCACGACACTGCAAAAGGCGCGTGGTCTGTGGACGGCGATCAACGTGAGCACTGCCGTGCGGGTCATGTATCACCTGTATCAAGGCCCGTTTGCGTTCCTCACGATCGCGCCGATGGGATTGTTGTTCGGCTACGTGTACGCGCGCACGCGGCAGTTGTGGCCGCTGATCGTGGCGCACGTGCTGCTGGATCTGATCGGACTGTCGTTCGGGTTGAACTAGCCACCGGCCGGGCAACCTGCCGGGCGCTACTTCTTCTGGTCGATGAGATTCTTGAGCGCTTCGGGGTCGATCGGCTTGGTCAGGTGAAAATCGAAACCGGCCGCTTTCGCGCGCTGCTTGTCGCCATCCTGACCCCAGCCCGTCACGGCGATCAGCAGGATGTTGCCGCCCCAGGCTTCGCCGCGAATCCGTTCCGCGACCTCGTAGCCATTCATGAAATGCATCCCGATGTCGAGTACGACGATCTGCGGCCGGAGGCGCTTGGCGAACTCCAATGCCTCCGCTCCGGAATGCGCGACATACACGTCGTGGTCCGCATGGGTCAGCAACATGCGCATCGTCTCGGCGCCATCCGCGTGATCGTCGGCGATGAGGATGCGCCGCCGCGCCGGGGAAGACGCATTGCCATTCGCCGCGTTCGCCTCCCCATCGACGGCGGCCGAGTGCGGCAGGTACACGACGAATTCGCTGCCCTTGTCGGCGCCGGCGCTGCGGGCTTCGATCCGGCCGCCATGCAGCTCCGCCAGCCCTTTCGCCAGCGCGAGTCCGACGCCGAGGCCGCCCTCGGAGCGCCCGACCTGCGAAGCCGCCTGGGTGAACATGTCGAACAATTTCGCGGTCATCTCGGGAGCGATGCCGACGCCGTTGTCGCGCACGAACAGCACCTGGAAATTATCTTCGACACGTGTCCCCAGCACGATCTTGCCGCGCTTGGGCGTGTACTTCGCGGCGTTGATCAACAGGTTCGTCAGTATCTGTGTCAGGCGTACCGGGTCGGCTTCGAGCACGGTAGCCATCTGCGGCCGCTCGACAGTCAAGGTGTGTTCGCGACGATCCAGGACCGGCTGCGCCGCTTCGATCGCGGTATCCATGACGCTGCCAAGGTCGACGTACTCCTTTTTGAGCTGCAGCGAACCGCGCGTGATGCGCGAAACATCGAGCAGGTCGTCCAGCAGCGAGCTCATGTGCGCGACCTGGCGCGCGATGATCGCCTGTGCGTGCTGCAATTCGTCGGCCTGTAGTTTGGGCGACCGCAGGATCTGCGCCGCGGTGCGGATCGGCGCCAACGGATTGCGCAGTTCGTGCGACAGGGTCGCCAGGAACACATCCTTGCGTACGTCCGCCTCGAGCAGCGCCGTTTCAGCCTGCACGATGGTGGTGACGTCGATGAAGGTGACCAGCACGCCGGTTACGGTGCTTTCGGGGTCGCGGTACGGCAGGATCCGCATGATGTAGTGGGCGTTGGTGTCCACGCGCGTTACGCGCCGCTCGAGCGGTTCGCGATTCGACAACACCGCGGCCACATCTTCGCGCAGGCTGTGGTACTTCAACCGGCTCACGATGTCCGACAGCGGCCGGCCCTGGTCGCTCGGGATGAGGTTGTACAAGGTCGCGATCGCGGGCGTGAAGCTGCGGATGATCAGGTGCCGGTCGAGGAACACGGTCGCGATTTCCGTGCTGTCGAACAGATTGCGCAGATCGCTGTTGGTGTGATCGAGCTCGCCTATCTTGTCCGTCAGCCGGATGTTGACGGTATGCAGCTCCTCGTTGAGCGATTGCAGCTCTTCTTTCGAAGTTTCGAGTTCCTCGTTGGTGGACTGCAGCTCCTCGTTGACCGAGTGCAATTCCTCGTTGGCGCTGCGCAGTTCCTCGAGCGCGCTCTGGTACTGTTCGGTGAGCGAGCCCAGCTCTTCACAGACGCCCAGGAGCGCGGATTGCAGTTCGTTCACCACTGTTGGGGTCGGCTCGACGGGACCCAGGATCCTTTCGAATTGCGCGGCGCGCGAAAGATGGGCGATGGAGACATTGGGCGCTGCGTCGCTGTTCGTGTCGCGCATCGGCGATCCATCCTTGACCTGGGGAATCGCCGTCGGGGACGAAGACGAGTCGAAGTGAGGTGCCCGGAAAGCCCCGGGTGGCGGACGTTGCCAGCTGACGTTGAGCTCGGGACTGCGGCCCGCGCGCCGCTGAAAAATGCGCGCGGTCTTGTCGATCGTCGCGAACAGGTCCGCATGCTGTACGACGGATTCCGCGCCGCCGAGCAGCAGGATGCCATTCGGCACGAGCGCGTAATGGAACACCGGGATGACGCGCGCCTGGAGATCGGCATTCATGTAAATGAGCAAGTTGCGGCAGGACACCAGGCTCATCATCGAAAACGGCGGATCGCGCACCAGGTTGTGGATCGAGAAGGTGCAGAGACCGCGAATTTCCTTCGAAACCACATAGCCGCCGTGTGAGCGGGTGAAAAACCGCTCGAGCCGTTCGGGAGAAAACCCGTCGAGCAGCCCGGTGGGATAACGGCCCGCGCGCGCCGTGGCGATGGCGGGCTCATCGATATCGGTGGCGAAGATCTGCACGCGCGGCGGGCCATCGATCTGCTCCATGTGTTCGCGCAGCAGGATCGCCAGTGAATACGCTTCTTCGCCGGTGGCGCATCCCGGAACCCATACGCGCACGGTGGCGTCGGCACGTTTGTCGGCGAACAGCAGTGGAACGACCTTGTCGCGCAGCGTGTCGAAGGTTGCCTGGTCGCGGAAAAAACTGGTCACGCGGATCAGCAGATCGCGGAACAGCATGGTGCACTCTTCGGGCGATCGGGCGAGTCTGGCGACGTACTCCGGCAGAGTCGGCGTGTTCAGCACCTGCATGCGCCGCTCGACGCGACGCAGGAAAGTCTGGCTGCGATAACCGCTGAAATCGTGGCCGAGCTGCGCGCGCAGCAGCGAACAGATCTCGAGCCGCAGGCGTTCGACTTCGTCGACGTTCGACAGCATGGCCGCCGTGTTCGAGGCGGAGCCAAACAACCGCAGCAAGTGGCCCGGCATTTCTTCGACGGGAGCAATCAGGTCCACCGCGCCGGTCGAAACCGCGCCTTGAGGCATTTCCGGGTACTGCGGCGCCGTGCGATCCGTGCCTTGCGCGAGCGTCAATCCACCCTTCGCCTTGAGGGCCTTGAGACCGAGGGAACCATCGCTGCCGGTTCCCGACAGTATGATGCCGACCGCACGCTCGCCGAGTTCCTGGCCCAACGAGTCGAAAAAACCGTCGATGGGGCGGAATACCTCGTTCGTATCCGCGCGCTCGACGCGTAGATAGCCCTTGTGCAGCTTCACGACGCTGTGCGGGGGCGGCACATACACGCAGTTGGGCTCGACCTTCGTACCGTTCGCGCCGTCGACTACGCGCATGGGCGTCCAGCGCGCCAGGATCTCGATGAGCATGCTCTTGCGGTCGGCTGGCAGATGCAGGATGACGACGAAGGCCAGGCCGCAGTCCGCGGGCATGCTCTTGAAAAAGGCATGAAAAGCATCGATGCCGCCCGCAGAAGCGCCGATGCCGACGATCGGAAAGGACGGGGGGTTCAAGACGGAGTGCCTGACTGCCAGCCCGGAAGCGAGCGGCTGAAGTGTGGCACTAAACTGTGAGTCCGTCGTGCACGCTATCGGCGGGGTGGCGCTAGCAAGATGCTCAAGCCACCTGGCGTGCGTGCATCGCTCGCACCACCCGGCGCGCTTCCCGTTGGACGAGCAATTCCTGGTCGCGGACCCAATCCAGCGCGTAGTTGGCCACTTCCTGCCAGCCGCTCTGGCCGATGATGAAATGCGTGCGATCCGGGAACTCGTGGTACGCCGTGGTCGCGGCGGAGCGGCGATAAGCCCGGACGTTGGCCTTGACCACTGCCGGCGGCGACACGTGATCCGCGCTGCCGGCGATCATCAGCAGCGGCGCCCGGTTATTGCGGCGCACGTTCACCGCGGTCTCGGCGAATGGATTGAAGTTGGCGAGCTCGGTCTGGAACAACACGTGGTCCGGTCCGGGCACGGCATAACGTTGATAGATGCGGAACGATTCCTCGCGCGTCGAGGTATTCATGAATGCGTATTGAAACTGGTTGGGGGTGAGCGGCACGCAGCGATGGTTGTTGCGGGGGTTGATCAACTGCGGCGTGACCACGCGTATCGTGGAATAGGGCAGCTTCCATATGCCCTTTATCGGCGCCGACGCGATGGCCACGCCGCAGGCACCCAGTCCACGGTCCAGCAAGGCCTGGACCACGAGCCCGCCGAAGGAATGCCCGATGAGGATGGGCGGGTCTCCGAGCTCGAGCACCACTTGTTCGTAGTGATCGATGATCTGCTTGATGCCGATCTGGGCGTATGTTTCCGGCGCACGGCGCAGCGCCCGGACATCGCGTTCCATCCCGGGCCAGCTCGGCGCGAACACGCTGTAACCGCGATCGCAGTAGTGATGCGCCCAGTATTCCCAGCTGAGCGGGGTCATCCATAAACCGTGAATCAGGACGATGTTGTTAGTGCCCATGAACCTCTCCGCAACCGCCGGAGAAATTTACGCAATGCGTTGTCGTTGTCCAGCGACAGCGCGGTGTAGTTATACGTAGGCGGGGCGGAAGTGTCGGTCACTTCACAATATGCCTGGCCGCGGTTACGGGGAATTCTTAGGCGTCGGAAGCCGCGCCTTTGCAAGTTGTTAGGCGATGCGGGACGCCGGACGATTCCGACACCTGCAGCGGTCGGCACCCTGTAACGGGAAACGAGGTTTCGCGCCTCGCCGCGGCGCGTTAATCTCGTGCCCATGGATGAACCCACTCGCACCGAGGTCGATGCTTTCACCGCGCCCACCGTGCTGGAATTCGGCGCCACCTGGTGCGGCTACTGCCAGGCGGCACAGACCGACATTGCGGCCGTCATGAAAAACCATCCGACGGTGCGCCACATCAAGGTGGAAGACGGCAAGGGCCGGCCGCTCGGGCGGTCGTTTCGCGTCAAGCTCTGGCCGACGCTCATCTACCTCGAGAAGGGTGTGGAGCAGGGTCGCGTGGTGCGGCCCGGTGGTGGGGCCGAGATCGAGGCGATTTTCGCGCCGACGGCCGCGCCGCCAGATCGCTGGCCGTAGGGCGGCGGGATTGGTTATGGTGCAGCCGCATGATGCGAACCCCAGCCAGTCTGTGTGTGTGGTTCGTGGCTGTGACGCTCTTCGTGGGCGTCACAACCGCGCAAGCCCCCGGCGACACGGAAGAATCCGCGTATACGCCTTCTACGCTGTCCAAGATCATGGGCGGCGTGGCGCGTTCGCAGAACGATGAGGCCGAACTCGCGCCGCCCGATCAATGGTTCACCACCAACGCGAACTTCACCGGGCGCAAGCGGGCGCCGTCGGGGCGATATCGGCCGATCATCGGTGCCTGGGCCAGCAGCCGCGGCCTGGATCCCTCGTTCGCCGACATGATGTTCGGCGGTGAGCTGCCCGAGCTCGAATTCGAGCAGGGTGGAAAGAAGCACTGGGTGCTGGCCGGGTTGCCGGGCGGCCTCGGCTTCGACGTCTATCCACCCGGGCAGAAGCTGACTATCTACCTGCAGCGGGTCGGGTTCGCCTCGGGCACGCCGGTTGCGGTGCTGACGATGGCGAAGCTGCCGAATGGTGTGACTTCCACGACCGTGTCGAAGGGCGGCGCGCGCATGCGCAACACCCGCATGGGCGAGGGCGCGCGGCGGCAGGAAGGTGTGTACCGGAACGGCTCGGCGACGTTCACGTATGCCGGGCGCGAGTACACATTGGCGCTCGATCTTGCCGGCCGGCATTCGATCGCGCCGGGGTTGTACCGGTATGAGAACGGCGTGCGCACGGCGTTGCTGGAATACGGCGGCGGCGACGCGCAGTACCTGCTGTTGCGCGTGCCGGTGGAGGAGAGTGGCGCGACCGGAGAGGTGGTGCCCTATCTGGTGTTGAACGGCCGCATCGTGCCGCCCATCGACGTGACCGCGTGCACGGTGAACGTGGAGCAGGTTGCGAAGGCCGGGACGCGCGGCACCGTGGATTGCGGCGGCGCAGGAAGATCGGTGCTGACGACGCTGCGTTTCACCGCGCAGTAAAGGGGACATGCCTAATTAACGGGAACAAAAACAACACACGCGATTGTTCGCGCGTGTTGTCTTTGTTCCCGTTAATTAGGCATGTCCCCTTTAAGAGGGGTTGGCTTTCCACCCGCGCGGTTTGCGGTTGAATGCAATCTCCACTTCGCAGCTGCGTGAATCGCATTTCGAGCAGCGCAAACGCGTGCAGGCCTGCTTGAGCGTGGTGTTCCAGCCGAGGATGTTAGCTAGCGCGCGCGGATCGATTTCGCGTTCGTGCGCGCATTTACGGCACTTTACGCAGATCACGTAAGACCCTGAGTGATCTGAAAGTTTGTCGACGGAGCTGGCGGGTAGCGGCATGCACGGGATTTTTCCCCGGTCCTGGGACGCGCGTCCATCCAGCCCCGGTATGGCTGCCCCCCTGTATGAACCTTGGGTTCGCCTGCTAATCTCATCGCAAATCCATGAAAACAACCATTGAACGCTGCGCATCGCTCGACCAGCCCGGCTGGCTCGCGATGCGTATCGCGTTGTGGGCGGATGCGACGCCCGAGGATCATCGCGGCTATATGGCCATCTCGCTCGCGCAGCCCGAGCGGTTCCTGCAGCTGATGATGTATGACGATAAGCACGAGCCCATCGGGTTCATCGAAGGGTCCATCCGTGGCGACTACGTGAACGGCACGGAGACTTCGCCGGTGGGGTTCGTCGAAGGTGTGTACGTCGTGCCGGCGTGGCGCCGCAGAGGCGTGGCGCGGCAGCTGTTCGCGGCGATCGGCGACTGGGCGCGTGCGCGCGGTTGCCGTGAGCTGGCGTCGGATGCCTTGCTGGAAAACGAAGCGAGCCAACGCGCGCATCGCGCGCTGGGATTCGAAGAAACCGAACGCGTCGTCTATTTCCGCCGGCCGCTGTGAAAGGGATGCGAAAAGGGGACATGCCTATTTAAAAAACGGACGTTTTTTAAATAGGCATGTCCCCTTTTCGCATCCCTTCACTTCGCCTTCCGGGCCAGCCGCTTCAACGTCGCGGAGGTGGCCAGCTGACGCAATGCGTCCTTTCCGATCCAGCGCGGCGTCGGATCTTTCGAATCACCTAACTTCTTCGCCAGCGCGACCGCCGCCTTGTTGAGCTTGAGATTGCGCTCGCCCACGCCGCGCAACGCCCAGCTCACCGCCTTCTTGACGAAATTCCGCTCGTCGCCGGCGGCTTTCTCGATCAGCTTCAGCGCCTTCAGGAACGCCGCATCCTCGACGTCCCGGTTCTTGAGCGCGACGCACGCCAGCAGCGCGAATGCCGCGCGTTTCACAAATTCTTCGCGTCGCGCCGCCCACTTTTCGATCTTCGCGAGCGCATGCGGCGAACGCACCCACAATGCGAAACACAACGTATCGCAGATGGCCCAGTTGTCGAAGTCGCGCGCCTGCGCATCCATACGCGCTGGCGTGACCTTGTCGAGTTCGTCCACGTACGCGCACAACATGCGCGCCTCGTAAACGCCGCTGTCCCACAATTCGAGCGTCAGCGCGTGATCGCGCCCGAGTTGTTTGCCGAGCTTCTGGATGTCGCCCATACGCACGCCGAGCGCATGGTCGTTCGGGATCCCATACCGCAACATCCCGTCGCGAATCGATTTCGATGCATGCTTCTTGAGCCAGGCGAGCGACGATGCGACGCGGGGATCTGCCACGATCTGCGGATCAGGCCGGCGTGCGCACGACGGTGGGTCGACCCAGCTTTCCACCCAGCCACGTGCAGGGCAGCGCGGTGATCACCAGCACGGCCGGATACCACAGCGGCCCCAACTTCGGGCTGGCAACCCACGCGCCGATGAAACCCAGCAAGCCGAGAAACGTGCCGATGCCGCCTAACAACAGCGCGAGGAACATCGGCCGCGCGGGCGCGAGCCGCGCGGTGATCCAGCCGCCGCCGATGGCCGCGAAGAGCCGATAGGACGTGGCGATGAGCCACTGGCCCGTCGTCATGTCGGGCACCGTTTCCGGCACGTTTTTCGGGAACACACCCGTCGAGTGCATCACCAGATCGAAGCCGGTGGATACCACGATCGTGAACACGAGGCCGGCAAGCACCGCCAGAAAACTTTTCATCGTAGTTGCTCTCCTGAATCAGGAGCGAATGCTGGCGAACGCGATTGCCGCGGTCAAGCGCGCACCCTAAGCTGCTGTCCCTATGTGTGGACGCTACATTCTTGCCCAACAAGCCAAGGCCGCGACGACCTTCGGTGTGCAGCGGATGCGATGGTTAGAGACGTCGAGCTACAACATCGCGCCGGCGCGCGAAGTGCCGGTGATCCGCGTCGTTTCAGGCGAAGCCGGGCAGAACGAGCGCGAAGGCGTGATGATGCGCTGGGGTCTGATCCCGCCGTTCCTCAAAGGCGAGAGCCCGAAGTACTCCACCTTCAACGCGCGCGTGGAGACCATGGAGACCTCGCCTGCCTTTCGCGACGCGTGGAAGAAAGGTCAACGCTGTATCGTTCCGGCCGACGGCTTTTACGAGTGGCATCAGCCTTTAGGCCGGCCCAAACAACCCTGGTTCATTGGATTGGCCGACAAGGAGATCCTGCCGTTCGCCGGGCTGTGGGAACGATCGAAGCGGGGCGATGGCCTGGTGATCGAAAGTGTCGCCATCATCACGCTGCCTGCCAACGATCTGATGGCGAAGATCGACAACGAGGAGCAACGAATGCCGGCGATCCTGCGCAGGGAAGACGCCGAGACGTGGTTGACCGGCACGCCGAATGCGGCACGCGCCGTGCTCACGCCGTTTCCGGGCGAATTGCTGCGCGCGTTCAAGGTGAGCGGGCGGGTGAATTCTCCGAAGAACGACGACGCCGCATTGCTGGAAGAGCTGCAGGGCGAGGTCTGAGAAAAGGGGACATGCCTATTTAAAAAGGGGACAGATCTATTTTTTGACCGACCGATTTTCCGCTTGCGAGGCGGGCGCCAAAAAATAGATCTGTCCCCTTTTTAAATAGGCATGTCCCCTTTTCTCAGAAGCGGACCACGAAACCGAGGCCGATGACGTCCAGATCCTCGGTGCCGGTGCGATCTTCCTGCCCGATGCCGTCGAGCTTCTGATACTCGGCGCGGATCGAGTAAACCTGATTGATATGCCAGGCAAAACCCACGCCATACACCGGTTCCTGCGAATCTCCCTTCGCGCTGTTGGCACCGCCGTTCTGGCCATCCACCCGCGCGGACAGCTCGCGCTCGGAGCTCGCGAATAGATAGCCGAGCCGCGCGTAGAACTCGGCCTTTTCGCCGAGTGGCAGGATTCCCACCACGGAAATCAGCGGGCCGCCGACATTGAATGCGTACTTGACGTTGGCGGGGATGAAGCCCTGGCCCTGGTCGACCTCGCCGCGCACGGTGGACGACAACTCGCCGAACTGCACCAGCCCGAGTTCGGTGGCGAAGTAACGATTGAAGCGATATCCGAACGTTGCCTGGAAACCGATGTCCTCGGTTTTGGAGGAGGTGGAGATGTTGCGCGTGGGATCTGAGCGGTTCTCGAAGAAATCGATCAGATCCTGTTCGACTGCCGATTGATCGCCGCTGAATCGCGCCTGGCCGATCAACAGCGCGCCATAGGCACCCACGCGATTGGCATTGCGGGTTCTCTTCTTGGGCTTCGCGGCTTCGGCAAACCCCGCGAACAGCAGGCTCGCGGCTACGAGCACGATGACGGAAAACTTCTTCATTCGTTGCGCTCCCGACTGGGCTGTGACGACGCTATCACGCAAGCCGCGTGATAGCCGCCTATTTGAGGACTGCGGTGAAAAACTCGTTCAGCGTTTGTCGAAAGGCGCTCGCCGGCTTCGTCGCAGCCATGCAGCGTGTGTACCTCGGCCTGCACTTTCGGTTCCGTGAATCCGTAAGGTCTCGGCCGCGAGCCGGCGCGACTTGCGTTCGACGAGCCTTCCCGCGCCGCATGGCCTGTCGCGGCACTCGATGTATTGCTCGCGCATGTGTCCCCCGGGTTCTACGTATATAGAAGAGTGAGTTATGTTACACAGACGCGACCGGAGCCGTCGCACGATGCGCGAGGCGATACAAAGCCGGCAAGACGAACAGGCTCAACAGGGTTGCCGAGAGAATGCCGCCGATCACCACGGTCGCGAGCGGGCGCTGCACCTCCGCCCCGGTGCCCGTGTTGAGCGCCATCGGCAGGAAGCCGAGCGAGGCGACCAGGCCGATCATCAGCACCGGCCGCAACCGCAGCTGTGCGCCTTCGCGAATCGCAGCGTCCAGTCCACGTCCCGCCTTGAGCAGGTCGCGAAATGCAGTGACCATGATGACGCCCGTGAGCACCGCCACGCCGGACAACGTGATGAACCCGACCCCCGCGGTGATCGAGAGCGGAATTCCGCGCAGCGCCAGCGCCGCGACTCCGCCGGCCAGCGCCAGCGGCACGCCGCTGAACACCAGCAATGCGTCGCGCGCCGAGCCGAAGGTCATGATCAGCAGGCCGAAGATCAGCGCGAGCGTGACCGGCACCAGCAATACCAGCCGTGCCGACGCCGACTCCAGCTGCTCGAACGTGCCGCCGTACGCGAGCCAGTATCCCGCCGGTAGTTTGATGTCGCGTTCGATCGCGGCGCGCGCATCGCGCACGAAGCCACCGAGGTCGCGGCCCGCGACGTTGGCGGAAATCACCAGCCGGCGTTTGCCATTCTCGCGGCCGATCTGGTTGGGGCCGATCGTCTCGCGGATTTCCGCGAGCTCGGACAGCGGCACGAAGCCGCTGCCATCGGCGAGCCGCACGGGCAGCTGTTCGAGCGAAGACACGCGTGACCGTTGCTCCTCGGGCAGCCGCACGATCACTTCGAAACGCCGGTCGCCTTCGTAGAGGTGGCCCGCGCCGCGGCCGCCGACCGCAGTCACGACGACGTCCTGCAGTTCGCGCAGGTGGATGCCGTGGCGGGCCAGCGCTTCGCGGCGCGGCAAAATCTCGAGCACCGGCAAACCCGCGATCTGCTCGACCTTCACGTCGCTGGCGCCGCGCACGGTGCCGAGCGCGGCGGCAATACGCCGTCCCTGCGCCAGCAGGATGGCCGGATCGTCACCGTAGAGTTTGACGCCGACATCGGAGCGCACGCCCGAGATGAGCTCGTTGAAACGCAGCTGGATCGGCTGGCTCACCTCGTAGTTGCTGCCGGGCACGGCCGCGATCGCACGTTCCACTTCGGCCAGCAGTTGTTGCCTGGATTTGCCGGGATCGGGCCACGCCGAGCGGGGCTTGAGCATCACCACGCCGTCGGACACGCTCGGCGGCATCGGGTCCGTGGCGACTTCCGCCGTACCCACGCGGGCGAATGCCGTTTTCACTTCGGGCACTTTCAGCAGCGCCTGCTCGAGCGAGACCTGCATGCGCACCGACTGCGACAGACTGGTGCCCGGAATCCGCATCGACTGAATGGCGAGATCGCCCTCGTCGAGATGCGGAATGAACTCCGTGCCGAGGCGGGTCGCGCCGAACGCTGCCAGCACCGTTACGCCGAGCGCCGCGCCGAGGACGGGCCCGCGATGCGACAACGCGTAGTCGAGCGCGCGTGTATAGCCGCGTTTCACCGCGGCGAGCACGCGCCCATCGTGTTCGCGGATCGGGCCTTTCAACAGCAGCGCGCAGGCGGCAGGCACGAACGTCAGCGACAGGACCAGCGCTGCCAGCAATGCGATGATGACCGCCCACGCCATCGGCTTGAACATCTTGCCTTCCACGCCCGAAAGCGCGAGCAACGGTAGATTGACGAGGACCACGACGGCCACGCTGACCAGGCTCGGCTTCCACACCTCCCGCGTGGCTTTGAGCACCGTGCGCAGGCGTTCCGGGCGGTCGAGCACGCGCCGCAGCCGTTGTTGCTCCTGCGCGAGCCGCAACAGGCAGTTTTCGACCACGATCAGCGCCGCATCGACGATCAGGCCGAAGTCGAGCGCGCCGAGCGACATGAGGTTGGCGCTGACGCGGCTTGCGACCATGCCGCTGATGAGCATGAGGAACGACAGCGGGATCACCAGCGCCGTCAACAGCGCCGCGCGCACGTTCCCTAACAACACCAGCAGGACGACCGTGACGAGGATCGCGCCCTCGAGCAGGTTGGTCTGCACGGTGCGGATGGCCGCGTTCACCAGCACCGTGCGGTCGTACACGGTCTCGGCGCGCACGCCGCGTGGCAGCGTCTGGTTGATCTGCGCAAGTTTTTCGGCGACGCGCAGGCTCACCGTGCGGCTGTTCTCGCCCGTGAGCATGATGGCGGTGCCGAGCACGGTCTCCGCGCCATCGCGCGTCGCGGCGCCGGTGCGCAGCTCCCGGCCGATCGCGACCTCGGCCACGTCGCTGACACGCACGGGCTGGCCGGCGCGGCTGGTGATCACGAGGTTGGCGAGGTCCGCCGCGTCGCGGGCCTGGCCCGGCGCGCGCACCAGCAGCTCTTCGCCATTGCGTTCGATGTAACCCGCGCCGAAGTTCGTGTTGCCGTGTTCGAGCGCTTCGGCCAGTTCATCGAAGGACAGTCCCAGCGCCATCAGGCGTTGCGGATCCGGCGTCACGTGAAACTGTTTCGCGTAGCCGCCGATGCTGTTGACCTCGGCGATGCCGGGCACCTGCCGCAGCTGCGGCTTGATCACCCAGTCCTGCAGCGTCCGCAGCTCGGTCGCGTCGTAGCCGTCGCCGTGCACGGTGTAGAGGAAAATTTCCCCGAGTCCCGTGGCGACCGGCCCCATCGCGACATCGACTCCCGGCGGTAGTTCGTCCGCGGCGGCCCCGATACGTTCATTGACGAGCTGGCGCGCGAAGAAGATGTCCGTGCCCTCCTTGAACACGACCGTGACCTGCGAAAGGCCATATCGCGACAGCGACCGCGTGTATTCGAGCTGCGGCAGTCCGGCGAGCGCGGTTTCCACGGGCACGGTGATGCGCTGCTCGACTTCGAGCGGGGTGAATCCCTGCGCCGAGGCGTTGATCTGCACCTGGACGTTGGTGATGTCGGGCACCGCGTCGATGGGCAGGCGCTGGTAGTCGTAGATGCCGAAGCAGGCGACCAGCGCCGTCAACGCGACGATCAGCCAGCGACGCTCGACGGAGAATTTGAGCAGTGAGTCGATCATGTCAGTGCTCGTGCGCGGCGCCGGCTTTCTCGAGCTCGGCCTTGATGAGAAAACTGTCGCGCGGCACGTACAGCTCGCCGGCCGCGAGGCCGGCCGTGATCTCGACGAACGCGTCGTCGCTCAGGCCTTCCTGCACGGGGCGCGGCGCGAAGCCGCCGTCGTGCGGCACGAATACCGCGCGTTGTCCGTCGACGGTCTGCAGCGCCGTTGCCTGCACCGCGACCGCCACCAGGGTTTCCGCGACCACGATTTCCGCAGACAGGTTGAGCCCCGGCCGCCACGAACCACTGGAGTTGTCGACGGGTACCCGGACCATGATCGCCTGCGAGCCGCCGGTGCTCACGGGGGCGATGTGGCTGATCTTGCCGCTCGCGCTTTGTGCGCCATCGCCTGAGCGCAGCAGCACGGTCTGGCCTCTCCGCACGCGTGCCAGCTGGCGCGGAAACACCGCCAGCTCCGCCCACAGGGTAGATAGGTCGCTGACCGTGAACAGGCTCTGTGACTCGACCGTCTCGCCGGGGCTGACGTTACGCGCGGTGAGCACGCCGGCGATCGGCGATTTGACCGCGTACACCTGCAGACTTTCGTTGCTTTCAACCAGTGCCAGGGTCTCGCCGGCCGCGACCGGGTCGCCCGGTGACTTGGTAACCGACCGCACCAGCCCGGCGAACCGTGCCGAGACGTTGCGGGTGCGTTCGGCGTTGAGCACCAGCGTGCCGTATGTCGAGACGCTTACGCGCAATGGCCGCGGTCCCGCCGCCACGGTTTCGATGCCGGAGATCGGACCGGTGTGTTCGAGCGATTCCGCCGGCTCGTGTTCCGGCGCGGCATCGGGCGCCGCGGCTGGTTCGCGGGAGCAGGCCGCGAGAGATGCCGCGAGAATCAACAGGCAGATGGTTTTCATGGGGTGGCCTCTCCCGTGAGGCGTTCGAGTTCCGCCCGCAGGCGGTGATGATCGGCGGCCGCGTCGATCGCGGCGCCCTGCAGTTCGAGTAGTTCGGCTTGCGCGCTGGCCAGCTCCAGGAACGAGAAGCGGCCGACGTCGTAGCCGGCCTGCGTCTGGCTGAGCGCCTCGCGCGCCTGCGGCACCGCGTCGTCGCGCAGCGCCAGCGCGGTTTCGCGTGCCGCCTCCGCCTGGCTGTGCAGGGCAAACAAGGTGGACCGCAGACGATTGAGCGCGGCCGCCTGTTCGGCGCCGGATTGCGCGCGCTGCGCGCGGGCCTCGGCGATGGCGCCCTGGTTGCGATTGCCCCAGGCCATGGGCATCGAGACGGCGGCCACCAGTGCCGCATCGCCGCTGTCCTGAAAGCGCCGCACTCCGATGCTCACACTCAAGTCGGGCCGGGCTTGTGCCTGCGCCAGACGCAACTGCGCGTCACGCAGCCGTGTATCGCTGGCGAACCGCAGTAGTTCGGGATTACGCGCCAGCTTCTCGAACCAGGCGTTGAAGGGCAGGCTCGATGCAAAGCCGTAGAGGTCCGCGCTCACTTCGGCGAACTGCGGTTCGGCGTCGCCGAAGGTGGCGGCGAGCTCGTATCGCGTACTGCGGGCCAGACGTTCCGCCTGGCGCAGATCGATCTGCGCGCGTGTCACCGCGATGCGGGCGCGGCTGCGTTCCGCGACCGGCGAACGCGCCGCGTCCACGCGCTGGCTGATGGCGCTGAACGATTCGGCCGCAAGCCGCGCCGCCTGGCGGGAGAACACCAGCCGCTCGCGCGCCGCGGCCGCGTCGATGAAGCGGCGCGTGGTCTCGGCAAGCAGGTCCAGCTGATGCGCGCGGCGCTCGATGTCAGCGAGCTCGAAGCCGGAATCCGCCACCGCCATGCGTGCGCTGCGTTTTCCGCCGAGCTCCACCACCTGGCTCAATACCAGCGTGGTTTCGAGAGCCTCCGTGCCACGTCGCGCGCCATCGCCGCCGAAGTTTTCCAGCTCGAGCGAGACCTCCGGATTGGGCCGCAACCGCGCCTGCGTGAGCCGGGCCTGCGCGGCCGTCAGCTCGAACGCGCTTGCGGCGAGTTCCGGATTGCGCGCCAGCGCGGTGTCCAGCGCCCGCGCCAGCGTGAGATCGTCCAGCGCGAACGCCCGGGCGCCGCCCAACAACAATACGCATGCGCCCAGGGCGCATGCCTTCGAGAAAACCATGGTTGCCTCCCACGGCCGGCTTCAACGGAAGCCATGCCGGTTGCTACGTCTAACTATCGACGCGGGAAGTCAGCGCGGCGGGCCGCGCAGGGGCGGGCGCAGCCGGATGCGGGCGGGCGAGAGGCGGGGAGGAGAGAGAAAATCGGGCGGCAGGTGTCGCGAACGCGGCAGGAAGAACAGCAGCAGCGAGAACGCGAACGTCAGCGCGAGCAGGTCGAGCGCCGCGGAGGACTTCTTGACCAGCGCTTCGACGCCCACGGAGATGTCCTGGTCGGAATGCGGCAGGCTCGCCACCGCTTCGCCGTGATGCACGCCGGAATCCGTGGCATGCAGACTGACGGGCGCTTCGCTGCCGTCGAAGCACAGATGCAGATGCGTTCCGCCGATGCGCAGCACGAAGAGGGCTGCGCACAGCAGCACCGTCAGTAGCTTGAGATTGCGGGGCGCGAACATGAGGCGAGTATGGCCGAAACGGAAAGGCGGGCGGCATGCACCGGGTCACACCGCCCGTATTCGGGACCTACTTCGGTGGTTCGGCGCCCGGCTGGGCGTCTTCCATCGGGAAGGTGGTGGCACCGGCCGGTGCCGCGCCGGCATCTGCCGGGGCGGGTGCGGCCGAGTCCGGCGCGACCTTGGCATTGCTGGGTGTGCTGCCCGCCACCGTACTGCGGCCCGTGCTGTTCTGGATGGCCCGCTCGAAGCGTTTGGCCGAATCGGCGTCGGTGGTCACCTTGCGCGCAATGATGTCGGCGGCGGTCGCCGTCTTGCCGTACAGGCCACGGTTCGATTTGCTGTCGATGGAGATGATGCTGCCGTCGAGCGAGACGCCGGCGAACAGGCCGCGGTTGCGCGAGTAGGAATACACCTCGGCGGTGAAGGTTTGATCCGTGCCGGCCGAGGCCGCGCGGCCGACCGGGCCCGCCGCGACGGACGCATCCGCGCCGAGCGTGAGCTTGCCGTCGGTGATGCCTTCGATGCCCTGCCGCGAGGTGAACACCAGCACGATGTCGGTGGATTGGACGCCGATCTGCCAGCCGACATTGCCGCCGGTGATGGAGACCATGATCGGATCGGTGAAGCGGCCGTTGGCATCGCGCACGACCATGGCGCCGGAACCGCGCCGGCCGCCGACTACCGCGGCGACCTTGACTACATTCGGGATGACGGCGATGCCATAGGCGCGCGCCATGAGGCGATCGGGGATGGAGGTGTCACGCTGGGCGAATAATTCTTCGAGTACGCCGGAAGCTTCGATGAGCCGTGCTTCTTCGCGCGCGCTCGCAAATGCGGGTTGGATGGTGCACGTGGCACCGATGGCAGTCGCAAACAAGGTGAGGAGAAGTTTTTTCATCGGTGGTCCTCGATAGCAAGCTGGGCCGGGAGCTTAACGCATGCGGCATAATCGCCACCATGCAAACCCCAACATGCATTTTCGACCGCATTCGCGCAATCGGGTTCCGCCTCGTGTTTGGCCTGATGCTGGCGCCTGACCTCGCACATGCCGAATGGATGACGCGTAGCGAGGCGATCATGGGCACACGCTGCGCCGTGGAGCTCTGGAGCGAGGACAAGGCCGCCGGTGAGGCCGCGATAACGTCGGTTTTTGACGACATGAAGCGCATCGATCGCCTCATGAGCACCTGGAAGGAGGACACGGAAATCTCCAAGGTGAACCGCGAGGCGTCCAGACATCCCGTGAAGATCAGCAAGGAACTGTTCGACCTGCTGGTGACCTCGGTGCAGTACTCCGAGCTCACGCAGGGCGCCTTCGACATCACCTACGCCAGCGTGGGCTATCTATACGATTTCAAGAAAGGCGTTCACCCGGACCAGAAGGCCATCGACAAGGCGTTGCCGGGCATCAACTGGCGGCACATGAAGCTCGACGCGAAGAAGACCACTGTCTACTTCACGCGGCCCGGCATGCGGATCGATCTGGGCGGTATCGCCAAGGGATACTCGGTCGACCGCGGTATCGAGATCCTCGAGAAGCAGGGCATCACGCGCGCGATGGTGAATGCCGGGGGCGATACCCGCATCATCGGCGATCGGTTCGGCAAGCCGTGGGTGGTCGGCATCCGCGATCCGGATCACGAGGGCAAGACCTTCCTGCGCATGCCGCTCGAGAACACCGCGTTCTCGACCTCGGGGGACTACGAGCGGTACTTCGACGAGGACGGCAAGCGGTTCCACCACATCATCGACCCCAAGACCGGCGACTCGGCGCGCAAGTGCCGCAGCGTCACGATCATCAGCGGGAACGCGACGCGCACCGACGCGCTAACAAAGAGCGTCTTCATCATGGGGCCGGAAGAGGGCATCAAGTTCATCGACACCCTGAGCGATGTGGACGCGGTGGCCGTCTCGCCCGACGGCCGGGTTTTTTACTCGAAGGGACTGGCCGCGCCGGAATAGCAGCCGCCCGTCGCGGCGGGCCGGCAGGCGATCCGTGTAGTCCAGGGCGGACATCGTGACGCGCGTGTAATGACAGCTGCGGCACTTGACGGTCATGCTGTGGAGGCAGCAAATATCGCCGCTTCCCCAGCCCGCGAATTGCCAAACGGAGACGACATGCGAGCCACTCAGGAACTGCACGATCTCGGCCAGAGCATCTGGCTCGACAACATCACGCGCGCGCTGCTCACCAGCGGCAAGCTGCGCGAATACATCCGGGACTTCTCCGTCACGGGCCTCACGTCGAACCCCACGATTTTCGACAATGCGATCAAGGCCGCGAATTCCTACGACGCCGCGATCCGCGAGAAGGTCGGCGCCGGGCTCAGCGGCGAAGACCTGTTCTACGACCTTGCGCTCGAAGACCTCACGCAGGCGGCGGATCTGTTCCGCGCGGTGCACGATGCGACCGGCGGCGTCGACGGCTGGGTGTCGCTGGAATTGTCGCCGCTGCTGGCGGACGATTCCGATGGCAGCGTCAAGGCGGCCAAGGAACTGTTCGCGCGCGCCAGGCGGCCGAACCTCTTCATCAAGATTCCCGGCACGGAGGCCGGTGCCACGGCCATCGAGGAATCGATCTACGCCGGTATTCCCGTGAACGTCACGCTGCTGTTTTCGCGCCGGCAATACCTGCGTGCCGCCGAGGCCTACCTGCGCGGCATCGAGCGGCGCATCGAGGCGGGTCTCGATCCGCGGGTGGCGTCCGTGGCATCCGTCTTCGTCAGCCGCTGGGATGTCGCCGTGCAGGACAAGGTGCCCGCCGAGCTGCGCAACAAACTCGGCGTGGCCGTGGGCCTGCATACCTACCAGGCGTACTGCGAGCTGCAGGATTCCGCGCGCTGGAAAAAATTGCGCGATGCGGGTGCGCTCATGCAGCGGCTGCTGTGGGCCAGCACCGGCACCAAGGATCCAAAAGCCAGGGATACGTTCTACGTGGAGGCGCTCGCGGCGCCCGACACCATCAACACCATGCCGGAGCAGACCTTGATCGCGTTCGCCGAACACGGCGCGGTCGGCGCGGCGCTGCCGCGGGACGGTGGCGAAGCGAAAAAGTTGTTAGCCGCGTTCGCCGCTCACGGCATCGACGAGGATGCGCTGGCCGCGGATCTGCAGCGTGCGGGCGCGGATTCGTTCATGAAGTCGTGGAAGTCGCTGCTCGGACAGATCGAGGCGAAGAGCGTGGCACTGGCGAAGCGGGCGGGCTGATCGATCAGCCGCTTGCTTCATCGATACTTCAACCCGCTGCCGGTGTTGAAGACAACCACGGTCTCGTCAGCGCCGATCCAGCCATCTGATCGCAAGCGCGTCAGCGCCGCCCACGCGGCGCCACCTTCCGGACAGATATCGAGTCCCGAATGCGCCGCAAGGCTGCGCGTGGCGGCTTCGATCTCCTCCTCGCCAATCGCAATGGCGGTGCCGTTCGTTTCGCGCAGTGCGCGCAGGCAAAGCGCGCCGCCCAGCGGCGCGGGCACGCGCAGGCCGTAGGCAAACGTGGTCGCGTCGGGCCACGGCTCGGTGCGCTCCGCGCCGGCGTGAAATGCCTTGACCACCGGTGCGCAACCGTCTGCCTGCACGGACACAAAGCGCGGTCTGCGGCCGCGCGGGATCCAGCCGAGGGCTTCGAGCTCACCGAATGCCTTCCACATGCCGATCAGTCCGGTGCCGCCGCCGGTTGGATAGAGAATGACATCGGGAATCTCGCCGTCGAATTGTTCGACCAGCTCGTACGCCATCGTCTTCTTGCCCTCGATGCGATAGGGCTCCCGCAGCGTTGAAACGTCGACGGTGTGGGGGAGTGCGAGTTCGCGCAGCAGCTTGCCGGCATCGGAGATCGTGCCTGTGACGCGATGGACGGTGGCGCCATACAGCTCGCATTCCGCGAAGAACGGCGCCGGCGTATCGATGGGCATCGCGACGGTCACGGGAAGGCCGGCACGTGCGCCATACGCGGCCAGCGCGCCGGCCGCGTTGCCCGCCGACGGAGCCGACAAGGCTTTGGCGCCGAGGTAGCGGGCCATCGATACCGCGGTCGTCATGCCGCGCGCCTTGAACGACGCCGTGGGATTGCGCGCCTCGTCCTTGACCCAGACCCGCTCGGAGACCTTCAGCAGTGGGGTAAAGCCTTCATCGAGACTGACCGCGTATTCCGCGGCCAGCGGCAGCACTTCGCGATATCGCCACAGAGTGGCGGGCCGGTCGCGCAAATCCGCGCGTGACAAGCGGATAGATCCGAGATCGTAGTCGACGCGCAGTGGCTGACCGCAAGCCCGGCAAACACTTTGCAGGACGCGGGGATCGTGTGCGAGCTCGCACGCAAAGCAGCGCAGCGATGACACCTGCAAGGCCCCGTGGGGCATTGGCTCCGCGGCTCCGTGCTCCATCTAAAAGAACGCTGAGATGTAGAACTGGAAGATGTTCGCGTTGAGCTTGTACAGCGGCTCGGTGCCCGGTGCGAGCGGCTCTTCCGGCAACTCGCCGAAGCTGCCGAGGCTGTAGCGCGCGTCGCGGAAGTTGTCGTAGTTGACCGTCATGTAGTCGTAGCGCAGGTTGAGCGAGCCCTTGGACAGCCACGGGAACCGCTCGATCTTGAACTCGTAGGTCGCCGTGAGGCCCGCGGTAATCGCGTTGTAGGTTGCCAGCTCTTTGTCGCGCGCCATGAAGTTGCTGAAATCCGCACGCGGGAAAATATCCTGGTAGAAATCCGCGGCGGTCTGCGTGTAGTAACGCACGCGGGTTTCGAAGATCCACTGGCCGCCGAAATGCGGCAGGTCGAGCGGGTGCACGTAGCCGAGCTCGCCGGTGTGGCCGATGACGCCCCAGGTGTCCGTGTAGAAGCGGTACATGCCGTCGATGGCGGCGCGATACGGCAGGAAGTATTTCGCACGGATGGACGCGGCGTTGCTCGAACGCGTATTCGGGTAGATCTCGTCCTGGCGTCCCTGGTTGAACGGATCGACGAAGAAACGCACCGAGCGATACGGGCTGCGCAGGAAGCCTTCGTCCGTCACCACCTCGAACTGGCCGGAGAGCAGCAGGTTCTTGGTGACGATCTGCGAGATGCCGACGGTGTAACCCTTCGACTCCATGTGTTCTTCGAAATTCGGATCGTTGACCTTCACGTCGTCGATCTTCACGTTGCGGAAGACGTCGTTCTTGCCTTCCTTGTAACCGAACGAAATGGTGGTGAGGTCGCCGAACATGTCGTGGCTGACGCCCATGATCAGCGTCTTGGCCTGGTAGTCGCTCTCGTCGCTGTTGACGTAGCCGACGCTGTAGGTGGACTTGCCGAGCAGGAACGACGCCGACAGGCTCGACTGCGTGCGCTCGTCTTCGTACGGGCTGGCCGAAGTCTCGACGTCCACCGAGGCCGACGACACCATGTCGATGTAGTAGTTGGCCGAGAGCGAGACGTGTTCGCCGATGCTCTTCTGCACCAGCATCGAGGGGCCGGAGATCGTGACGCCGCCGCCTTCGTAACGGAAGTAGAGCAGGTCGGCGCGGTCCTCGGGTAATACGCCCGCGACGCAGACGCCTGCGACGCCGGTCAGGGCGAGGCAGGTTATGACGAATCGGGCGAGACCTGGGTGTGTTTTGCTGGACATGAAGCGGCTCACTAACTACTGGTACTAGTTACAGCCGCAACCGCCACCGGAACCGCCGGTGGCGCCGCGCGAACCTTCGCGCGACTCGAACACGTGATCGAGGAAGTCCTGCGAGATCGGCGCGCGAGTGAAGGCCATGATCGGATCGGCGAGGTTCTCGCGATCGTAAGGTTTCACCCACGGCTCGATCGAGCTGCAGCCCACCGACACGACGGCGAGGGACAGAACAAACAAACCGCGGATGAACATGGTCTTCACTCCTTACTATTCTTTCAGCATCGAGCGGATCTGCGTCAGGTACAGATTCTCGTCACCGGGCTTGTAGCCCTTGTGCATGATGCGGATGTTGCCTTTGCGATCGACGAACACGGTGCTCGGCATGCCGGCCACGTTGTACATCTTGCTGACCTTGCTCTCGGTGTCGAAAGCGATCGGGAAACTCACCGGCTTCTGTTTCGAAAGCCACGCCTCGGCGCCTTTCGAATCCGGCTCGACGTTGACGCCGAGCAGCGTGAAGCCCATGGGTTTGTACTTCTTGTAGATGTCCTCGAGCAGCGGCATTTCCTGCCGGCACGGGCCGCACCACGTGGCCCAGAAATTGATCATCACGACCTGGCCCTTGAACTGCGTGAGGTCGATGGCCTTGCCGCCGCGACCCGAGAGCTGGAAGGCCGGCGCGGGACCGGAAGACGTGGCGGCGAACGCGGGCAACACGAATGCGGCCGCAAGCGCCAGCCCCTTTGTAAATCCCTTCACTGTGCGTACCGACATAAGGCTCACTCCGTCAGAAGAAGACGGTCGCGCTGAGCAGCATCTCTATGTTGTTGGTGACCTTGTCCTCGCCTAACAAGTCGGAGTTGAACACGCGGTCCTGGACTCCGATATGAATGGCCAGCCAGTCGGTCGGCAGCACGCGGAATCCCGCGCCCAGATTTACCGTCAGCCGGTTGTCGCCGGCGAACTTCACGCTACCGATACCCACCAAAGTGTAGAAACCACTGTTCATGGCGAGTTTGCGACCGAGATAGACCTCGCCTGGGAGGAAGTTGTAGCCCAAGGAGAGGCTGTAATACGTGAAGCGTCTCTGATTTCCGGTCAGAAGCTCGATGTCGCCACCCAGCGTCTCGAAACTGGTCTTTCCGGCCGTGGATTGCCCTACGTCGGCCCGGAAAAAGAAATCTTCTGTCACATGGTAGGAAATCTGCCCGGCGTAGGTGGAGCTGGTGCCGAAGTCCTCTATCGAAACGAAACCGGCGCCGCCGCCGATTTCCCAGTTCTCGTTGTCGATCTTGGGTGTCTTGATCTTGCGACGCGCAACGTTCGGCTCGATGACACGCGGCGGCGTGGCATCGGCGTCTTCAGCCTCTTCCTCCGCGGCAGCCTGTTCCTCGGTCTGCTGCTGTTCGACGTTCTTGTTCTTCCCGGACCACGGCCAGCGCAGCAACGAGCAGCCCGAGAGCAGCAGCGTCGCGCACAGCGCAGTGGTTAGAAGAAGCAGGCGATTAGGACTTTCCATTCTTCCAACTCCTGGTTGTCATCGCGGCTCGTGAAAACCGTATGCCAGCGATAATCGGCGCGCAGGAAAAAGCGCCGGGTGAGATACATGCGAATACCCGCGCCCGCATAGGCGGTCTGGTCGGTGCGGTCTTCGGGCAGAACAATCGTTGCGCGCGGCTCCACGTACACGATGCCGGTGCCGAGCTCGAGGAACGGCGAGATGCGCCACTCCGGAAACATGACGTGGGTGATGCCGGCTTCGGCCTTGTAGCCGTTCGAGAAGTTGCCGAGGAACTGCGACAGCGTGATTTCGACCTTCATGTTGTCGGTCAGCGAATACGCGCCGTAGGCATTGATGAGGCTGGCGCCGCCGTAGTTGCCGCCGCCGATGCCGATCCCCCAGTCGTGCGTCGTGAAGCCCGCCATGTCGCCGAGATTGAAGACGAAGGGCGTGCCGTCGGCGAGTTTGGTGCGGCGCATGTCGCGCGCGCGCGCGTAGCCTTCGACACCCTGTTCGGTGCGCACCTTGAACCAGTCAGTGCGCCGATAGAGCACGTCGACCGAGGCCTCGCGCTCGACCACGTGGAATACGGGGTAGCCGCGCCCGGGTCCCGTCGACAGCTCGAGATAGGGCTCGCTGACGAACACCTGCAGCAGTTTTTCCTGGGCCGCTGCTTCCTTGGCGGCCTTTTCTGCTTCGGTCTGTTTCGCTAGCGCTGCGACCGAGAGAAAACACGCGAGGACGACGAAGCCAAGACTAGTTCTGCGGAGTCGGCGGGAACGGATCGTTGTAATACTGGGCTCCAATATCCAGCCACTCCGAAAGCAAGCGCAATTCTGCGGTCGAGAGCATACCTGCATGCGTCGCATTGTTCATCACGGTGAAAAACCGCGAGCCGCGTGCATTGCCTTGTGCCATGGGCGGTGTGAGTGTCTCGGCCACGAGAACCGGGTTGCCGTTGTCGTCGACGACCGGGACACCGTCCTCGACCAGCGGCACGAGTCGGGGGACGACGGCACCGGCATCGAGGAAGAGCTCGGGGCGGGCGAACAGCAGCTGGCGATAGGCGCGCAATTGCATCGCGTCTTCGTCCGAAGGCTCATCCGTCAGCTCGAGAGAAGCCGCGGGCAACTGCGGCGCATTGGCTGCATCCAGCCGGTTGTGGCAGACCGTGCAGGTCTTCGGGAAAGTGACGTTGCCCGTTCCATCATCGACGCCGCCGAGCGGACGCGGCACCGACCACAGCGGGTGAATGTGGCCCGGGCGAGTTCCGATCGTCGCGTAGTGAATGGTGATGCGGCAGGTCGGGCTCCACACCGGGAAACACCCCGGATTCGTCGGCAGAGCGGTCGACAGGAATTGATAGCTGTAGGCGAACGACTCCGTTGGCAGCGGCGACGGTTTCCAGATCTCGTCGTAGACGACGTTCGCGCTCGGCGTGATCGACTGCAGGCCGCAGTGTTCGGTCATCGTCGTCGCGTCGATGCACGACGAACCCGCGCGTGAGCGAGCCCGTGCCATCGTGTCGCCGATCTCGGGAGAGATCGTGGCCACGGTGCCCGGGAACGCCTCGCCGGTGTTTGCGGCGCCGGCATAAGCGGAGTCGAACAAGCCCTTGCGCCCGTGTACTGGCGGTGCGGTGCCTGCGGGCGAACCTGCGGGCAGCGTGCGCGTATGGCACCCGTTGCACTCGAGGACTTCACCCGGCCGCACACTGAGCCAGGCGCGATGCAGGATTTCCCGGTTGTTCATCGCGTTGATGCGCCGCCCGTTCACGTCGAGCAGACTCAGCTGGAACGCGATGTTCGCGGGCACCTTCATGCGCACCGAGCCATCCGGCTCCACCGGCGCGTACGCCACGATCTCGCGCATCACACCGCTCGGACCAAAGGCGGAGTTGTCAGGGTCCGCGATGTCGTCGTCGTCGGGCAGAGAGACCGGCTTCTCGATGCGGATGAAACGGACGAGGCGCGAAGTGGCTGGGATGTTCGTCGCGTTCGACAGATTCTGAATCGTGCTCGGCGCGTTGTTGGTGAGACGCGCGGTGTCGATTCCCATGAAGTCGTAGACGCTGCGGATGGAAAGCAGTCCCGCACCTTCGGCGACGAGGTCGGCATTGAGATCGGCCGGCGCCTGCTTGTCGAGAATCACGGCGGGCAGCGGCACGCGCGGCTGCGCGGCCACGGCTTCGGTGACCATGACGCCTTCGACGGGTGCCATGACCGGCAGGATGGTGTTCTGCGCCGGATCGAACATCCAGATGCTGTACAGCGGCGGCGCGGTGACCGGCGGCGTGGCCGCATCGGGCGAAGTGCAGGGAATGATGCGGGTCGGATCGGCTTCGGCGAACAGGCGGCACTGCGTCCAGCTCACGAGGATGCGGCCCGAGCCGTCCCACAGCGGAAAGCCGGACTCGAAGCGTCCGCCGGGCGAGGGACCCTCGACGGTACGCACGTCATTGAGCGTCGCCGGCTGCTGCGCGGGGCCGGGCATGCCGGCGCTGGCGAGCAGGGGCTGGTTGTTCTCGACGAACCGGTTGCCGTCGATGATGGTGAGCGCACCGCCGAAATCGACGTCGGTCCGATCGCGGGTCAGCACCATGATGCGGCCATCGCTCATCTCGCGCGCGCGCATGAACTCCACGTTGGTGGTGTTCGGGTTGGCGGCGGTGTGGACGACGCCGTCATTGCCCGTGTTGTGTGAGACCGCGCCGTAGTAGAGCTGCGTGTCCGTGCCGTCGGGATTCGTGGTGTACAGGTGCAAGCCGTTGCGGCCCGGGGCCCTGTCCCAGCGCGTGAACAACACCCGGCCGTTCTGCAGCACGGTGCTGTAGAGGTCGCTCGAGGGGTTGAACGTGATCTGGTGGATGCCCGTGCCGTCGGCGTTCATCACGTGCAGCACGAACGCGGATTCGTTGCGCGCTTCGGTGGCCGCCTCGAACTGCGACTTGCCTTCGTCGAGCAGGATGGCCTTCGACTGGCGCTGGCGCGTGGAGGAAAACAGGATGCGACCGTCCGGTAGATAGGCGGGAGCCACGTCCTGGCCTTCTTCCTCGATGATGTCCGAGGTGATCACGCGGTGCAGCGTGTCGGTCTCGATGTTGTATTCCCAGATGTTCCAGGTCGGCGGTTCGTCTTCATCGTCGGCGTCGTCCAGCGGGCCGCGCATGGCGAACGCCACGTGCAGGCCGTCGGGCGCGACGGAAAGATCCTTGATGTCGTAGCGATCCTCGGGCTCACCCAGCGGCTCGACGCGCAGCCGCGCGGTGAGCTCCACCTCGGGCGAGCCGGGGGAGGCGCGGTCGCGCTTCCACAGCGTGGCGCTGTAGTCGTCGTCTTCGACGAACGGGCGCACGCGGGTGACGTTGTCCTGATCCTCCGGCACCTGGTGCCGGATGTAGAAAATGGGGAAATCGACGGTGGCCGGATCCGGGTCCTGGCCATTGCCGATGCCGATGCCGCCGCCGCCCGGACCTTCCGTGCACGCCGCCAACAAGCCGCAGACGCCGATCACCAGGCTCGTGGCGAGGTTGCCGAACGTGATCCGGTTCGCGTTTTGAAAAGGTCGATTCACTGCGTCCTCCACTGTCACTGCATGTGCATTGCCGCACAGGCATGTGACGTAATGCAATCATCCCGCTTGAGGCCACTACGATCTGCCGACGCCGTCACAGCAACCAGTCCGACAACGCGGTTCTCTTGTCGACTGTTGTAGTTAGGGCCGCAGGCAGGCTTACGGCGTGACGTGGTTCGCAGTCCTGGGGCAGAAGGCTAAAGGAAGTACGTAATAAATGGTGCTGTCGCCGCTTGGAGACGTACAGGAGCGGAGACAAACAAGTGTCGACACGGGGGGAGGGATACTGCCTCCGTCAAAAGGGATGTGGATGAGCAATATGAAGACCCCAAAGGTTTCAAGTTCGAAACAGGTCGCTCTCGCGTGTCTGCTCGCAGTCGTGGCGATCGCCGCGGCGGCGAACGATCGCGACAAGGCGAAGCGCATTCACGATCGCATCGCGGGCGTACCGCCGAGCGAAGCGACCCTCAACGCGATGGAAGCGCTGGTGGCCGGCGGAAACGCCCGGGCCGCCGCCGACCTCGCGACCCAGGCGCCTTCCTTCTACAACGTCACGTTGAAGAACATGGCGGTGCCGTGGACGAACCGCGACCAGACGGTGTTCGCGCCGCTCAACGATTACGTGGCCACCTTCATCGGCATGGTGCGTGACGATGCCGATTTCAGCACCGCACTCTCTGCCGACCTGACCTATACCGTGATGGGCTCGACGCCGGCGGCCTCGGCCGCGAGCAACGATCACTACGCCAACGCGGAAGCGAACCAGATGAATCTGTTCACCGCGCTGCAGTCTGGCAAGCAATCGACCGTGCAGGGAATTCCGGAAGACGCCACCGCGGGTTTCCTGACCTCGCGCGCCGCCTCCGAAGCCTTCTTCATCGACGGCACGAACCGCGCGATGTTCCGCTTCACCATGATCAACCACATGTGCCGCGACATGGAGCAGGTGCACGACACCTCGCTGCCGCCGGACATGATCCGCCAGGACGTGAGCCGCTCGCCCGGTGGCGACAGCCGCATCTTCCTCAACAACTGCATCGGCTGTCACAGCGGCATGGATCCGCTGTCGCGCGCCTTCGCGTTCTACGACTTCGACAACGGCACGGCGGAAGCGCCGGGCACGATGCGGCTGGTGTACACGCCGGGCGTCGTGCAGCCGAAGTACTTCAACAACGACACCAACTTTGCGCCGGGTTTCCGCACTCCCGATGCCAAGTGGGAAAACCGCTGGCGCAAGGGCCAGAACTCGCTGCTGGGCTGGAACACCGCGTTACCCGGTTCGGGTGATGGCGCCAAGTCCATGGGTCAGGAGCTCGCCAACAGCGATGCGTTCGCTCAATGCCAGGTCGAGAAGATCTACAAGACCGTGTGCTTCCGTGCGCCGGGCAATGCGACGGACCGCGCGGACGTCGAAGCCTTGAAGACTCTCTACCTGGGCAACGGTCATCACCTGAAAGCGGTGTTCGCCGAAGCCGCTGTTCGCTGCATGGGCGAGTGAGGAAACACACATGAACTTTATGCAGTCAAAGAGTCTCCGCTGGATCAGCGCCGCGCTGGCGGCCGCCGTTCTGGCCGGCTGTTCGAGCGGCGGTGCGCCGACCACGGAAAACCCGGTCACATCGGCGCCCCCGGTCACCGATTACACCGGTCCCGCCTCGGCCAACGCCGACGTGCAGGCCTTCCGCATCAACCTGTGGGAGAACATCAAGGCTAACAACCGTTGCGGCTCGTGCCACAACGCCGGTGGCCAGACCCCGATGTTCGCCCGCAACGACGACGTGAACCTCGCCTACCAGGCGGCCAACGGCGTCGTGAATCTCACGCAGCCCGATCAGTCCCGCATGGTGCTGAAAGTGGCGGGCGGCCATAACTGCTGGTTGCAGTCACCCGCGGCCTGCGGCGACACGCTGACCGTGTGGATCCGCAACTGGGCCGGCTCCAGTGCCACGGGCGGCACGCAGATCCAGCTGCAGGCGCCCGCCATCAAGGAAGTGGGCGGCAGCAAATCGTTCCCGGCGACGCCGACTTCGCCGGTCAATCCGCCGAGCGACAACTCGTCGTTCGCGGGTCCGCCGCCTTCGGCGCTGTATGCCCTGGTGCGCGATGTGGGTACCGCCAATTGCGTGCGTTGCCATTCCTCGAGCTCGGCCACGATGCAGCAGCCGTTCTTTGCGGATGCCGATGCGGCCACCGCGTACGCGGCCATCAAGTCGAAGATCAATCTCGACAACCCCGATCAGTCGCGGCTGGTCGTGCGTCTGCGCGACGAATCGCACAACTGCTGGGGCGCGGCGGGTTGCGCGGCCAATGCGCAGACCATGCTCGATGCCATCAACAATTTCGCCGACCGCATTCCGGTGACGGAAGTCCCGGCGGATCTGCTCATCTCCAAGGGCCTGACCTTGTACGACGGCACCGTGGCCGCCGGTGGCAACCGCTACGAAGCGGCGACTATTGCCAAATACGAGTTCAAGACCGGCATGGGCAACATCATCTATGACACCAGCGGCCACGAGCCGGCGCTGAATCTCACGATCTCCGGCGCCGTCGACTGGGTTGGCGGCTGGGGCATCAACGTGAAGCCGGGTGGCAAGGCGCAGGGCACTTCGGCCGCGTCGAAGAAACTCGCCGACCTCATCAAGTCGACCGGCGAATTCTCGATCGAGGCGTGGGTCAACAACGCCAACGTCGCCCAGGAAAACGCCTTCATCGTGAGCTACTCGGCGGGCGCCAACGCGCGCAACGTCACGCTCGCGCAGCGCATGTACCAGTACGAAGCGTATACGCGCGTGGGCGGTGGCAAGACCACCAACAACGGCACCCCGGTGCTGCTCACGCGCGCCGCCGACATGGACGCGCAGGCCGCGTTGCAGCACGTGGTCCTGACGTACAGCCCGGTCGAAGGCCGTCGCATCTACGTCAACGGCATCTACACCGGTGATGTCGATGCCCAGGGTGGCGGCTCGCTCGCCGACTGGGACGACACCTTCGCACTGGTGCTCGGCAACGAGACTTCGACCAACCGTCAGTGGGAAGGCGTGTTGCGCCTGGTCGCGATCCACAATCGCGCCCTGACCGCGACGCAGATCGAACAGAACTTCGAAGCCGGTGTCGGCGAGAAGTACTACATGTTGTTCAACGTCAGCCACCTGGTCGACGTGCCGCAGGCGTACGTGATGCTCGAGGCCAGCCAGCTCGACAGCTTCGGCCTGCAGTTCGCCAAGCCGACCTTCATCAGTCTCGATCCGAACGCCTCGGTCGCGAACCTCGCCATCGAGGGTGTGCGCATCGGCTTGAACGGTTCGGACCGCCACGGCGGTCAGGCCTACTCGCCGCTCGCGGCGAACGTCGGAGCTAACTACAGCGCCAGTACCGGCGAGCAGATGTCGCCCATCGGCACGGTCATCGGCCTCGAGAAGGGCGTGCTCGACGACCTGTTCTTCCTGTCCTTCGAGAAGATCGGCACGCGCACGCATGCGCCGCCGCCGGTCGTCGTCGTGCAGCCGCCACCGCCGGGCGATTCGGATCCGGAAGCGGATGTCGGCCTGCGCACCTTCGACGAGCTCAATGCGACGCTGTCGGTGATCACCGGCGTGCCGCAGTCGAACGCGAAGGTGTCGAACACCTTCCAGACGGTGAAGCAGGCGCTGCCCACCATCGAGAAACTCGGCGCCTTCGGCCCCGCGCAGCAGACGGCGCTGGCGCAGCTCGCGATCCAGTACTGCAACGTGATGGTCGACGACGCGACACTGCGCAGTAACTTCTTCGGCGGCCTGACCGGCGCCGGCACGGGTACGGCGGCGTTCGGTGCGGTGGGCGACAACGCCAACGCAAACCGGGCCACGCTCGTGAACGCGCTGGTCAGCAAGGCCGTCGGTACGGGACTGCTCTCGCAGCCGACCGCACTGCAGGTGCGGGACGAAATCTCGGGCAAGCAGCCCAACGACAGCAACTTCCCGGGCCTGGTCAATCGCCTGGTCAGTGGTCCTACCGGCTCCGACCCGAATGGCGGTCGTACGGTCATGAAAGCAGCGTGCGGCGCCGTGCTCGGCAGCGGCAGCACGCTCATCCAGTAATCAGGGAGACGAGAGTCATGTACATCCTAAAGCAGAGCCCCCGTACCCTGGGACTCGATGAACCTATCCGGCACGAAAGCCACAAGGCTCCGCGCACGCGGCGCGACTTCATTGCGCAGGGTCTGCGCACCGGTCCCGCCATCGTCGCGGCTCCATCGCTGCTCGCGCTCCTGATGTCCAACAAGGCCGCGGCGCTGTCGCCGGACCTGAGCGGACTCAAGGACGCCTGCGGCATCACCGACGGTGCGGGCAAGATTCCCTTCATCTGCTTCGACCTCGCGGGCGGCGCGGCGATGACCGGCTCGGAAATCCTGGCGGGCCAGAGCGGCAATCCGCTCAACTTCCTCTCAACCGCGGGTTACGCGAAGCTGGGTCTGCCCGGCAACATGACGCCGGCCAGCGCCACGACCGATTTCATCAACGAGGAATTCGGCGCGCCCTGGCACTCGGACGGCGCCATCCTGCGCGGCATGCTGGGTTCGACCCAGGTGGCCACGCGCGCCAAGGTCGACGGCTTCCCGATCGCCGCGCGTTCGGAAAACGATACCGGCAACAACCCGCACAACCCGATGTACGGCATCAACCGCATCGGCGCGGACGGGCAGCTGCTGACGTTGATCGGCTCGCAGAACACCGACTCGGGCGGCAACTCGATGGCGCCGATCGCGATGATGGATCCGGCGGCTCGCCCCACCAAGGTGGACCGTTCGAGCGACGTCACCGGCCTCGTCGATACCGGCGAACTCGGTACCTTGTTCAGCAACACGGATGACGCGGTCGCCGTGCTCGAATCGATGACACGCCTCGGCCACGTGAAAGTGGACCTGGCGAAGACCAGGCTCGGCGCCAATTCCTTGTCGGCCAACGACGTCGCGCTCAAGGAGCTGGTGCGCTGCGGCTACGTCAAGTCGACGTACCTCGCCGATCAGTTCCGCGACAAGGCGGCGCTCAACCCCGACGTCGACCCGTTCATCGTCGGCCAGGCGGACAGCATCTTCACGCAGGCGGAATACAACGCCGACAACGAATTCCGCAAGACCGCGGCCATCATGAAGATGGTGATCAGCGGCTACGCGGGCGCGGGCACCGTGACGATGGGTGGTTACGACTATCACGGCCAGGGCCGCAACACGGCCGAGACGCGCAATTTCCGCGCCGGCCGCTGCATCGGCGCGGCGCTCGAATACGCCGCGCGCAAGAACAAGCCGCTCATGATCTACGTGTTCAGCGACGGTTCGCTGTCGGCCAACGGCGTGGTGAACAACAGCGTCGAAGGACGCGGCAAGCTCGACTATGCGAGCGACAACCAGTCGACCGCGTGCCCGTTCGTGCTGGTGTACCGCCCCGGCGGCAGGCCGGTGCTGAAGAGCGCGGCGCGCCGGCAGATCGGCTCGTTCAACGCGGCCGGCGACGTGGTCACCACCTCCAGTCCGGCGGCCAACGCGGTCAACCTGCTGGTCGAAACCGTGCTGCTCAATTACATGGCGCTGCATGGCGAGCAGAACAACTTCGACCAGCCCGCGTTTTTCCCGCGGCATGGCCTGGGTGCGAGCGCCTCGCGTGAAGCGCTGACGATCTTCGAGCCCATCTGTAACGGCACGATCAGCAACCCGGTCTAGCAGTTCGCTTCGATCGATCAAGGGAGCGTCGGTACTCGCGATGTCGCGTGTTGCCGACGCTCCCTTGGCGTTTTTGCCTGTCCAGTCAACCGGATGTGCGTCTCAAAGGGCGGCGCGTTTCGTTGACATTGTTAAGTGGGCTATGGGAAGGTTTCGCGCATCCGATCGCGCGGAAACCGGGTATTGCTTGTCCGGTGTCGCATGAGTCTCTTAACCGTGAGCACTAGTTTGTTAGTGAGTTCCCGAGCCGCCCTGCAGGTGCGTTTTGCTGCGCTTGCGATCTGCCTCCTGCCGCTGGCCGGAGCGCTCGCGGCTGAAAAATACGACCTGGTCGGCCTGCCCGCGCCGGACCTGGTGGCGCGCGGCCTCACGGGCGAAAACGTGCGTGTCTCGGAGCACCGCGGCGAGGTGGTGGTAGTTAGCTTCTGGAGCGGCAGCTGCAACACCTGCCGCGCCCAGCTCGAGGCGCTCGACCGCATCTCCAGGACCTATGCCAGCGCCGGGCTGGTGGTGCTCGGCGTCAACCTCGACGACAACCTGCCGCGCGCCGAGAAGTTCGCCCGTGCGCAGGACGTGAAGTTCCCGTTGCTGATCGCCGCGCCCGAGGCCACCGGCCGCGACTATCGCGTCGACCGGCTGCCGATGATGGTGTTTGTCGATCGAGAAGGTGTGCTGCGCGCAGCACACCGCGAATTCAAGGCCCGTGACGAAGCCCAGTACGTGCGCGAACTGCGCAAATTGTTAGACGAGTAAACCTATGCCGACATCCAAACTCCTGGTCCGTGCAGCCGCCGTCCTGGGCCTGGCCTTGACCGTGGCCACGTTCGCCGCGCCGTCATTCGCGCAGGACCCGCAACCGGCCACCCCCGCATCGATCGATCCGGCCGCGCCGTCGTCCGACGCCACCGCGCCGGCCGATGCCGCCACGGGCGAGACCGCCGGCGCTTCGATCGTCGGCACTCCCGCGGAAGCCGATGCGCCGCCGCCCGCCGCCGGCGAGCCGCCGGCCGACACCCGTGCGCTGGACGAGACGGTGCAGGGCCTCAAGAAGGACGTCGTCGACCTTAACAAGGAATTGTTCGTCCTCGAAGAGGAGCTGCTGTTCCCGGCCAACACGCAGGTCGCGGTATTCATCTCCATGGACATCGGCGAGTTCTTCGCGCTCGATTCGCTCTCGCTCAAGATCGACAACAAGGAAGTGGCTAACTACCTATACACGCCGCGCGAGGCCGAGGCCCTGCTCAAGGGCGGCGTACACCGCGTGTACCTCGGCAATCTCAAGGTCGGCGAACACCAGCTGGTGGCGTTCTTCAGCGGCAAGGGCCCGAACGAGCGCGACTACAAACGCGGCGCGAACCTCAAGTTCGAGAAGGGCGTCGGGGCCAAATACCTGGAGCTCAAGATCACCGATCGGCAGCGCAAGGCGCAGCCCGAGTTCGCCATCAAGGACTGGGAATAAGAGCGCAGGCGCGGTCCACGATGAAGGCATTCGCACGCATCGCTCTGCAGACGGCCGCCGCGCTGGTGTGTGCGTCCGTCCTGGTTTTGCCGGCAATGGCCGCAGAACCCGAGGTCGACAAGTTGTCGCCGACGGTGGTGCGCGACCTGCATTTCGGCGACGCGCTGTTCTATTACTACCAGGGGCAGGATCTCGAAGCGATCACGCGCCTGCAGGCGTACCGTCAGTGGGGCCGCATGCCGCACCACGACGCGGAGACCGACCTGCTGCTCGGCGGCCTCTATCTATCGCTGGGTCTGCACAACGAGGCCGGCGAACGTTTTGAAACGCTGCTGACCCAGTCCGTGCCCGAGGGTGTGCGCAATCGCGCCTGGTTCTATCTCGGCAAGATCTGGTACGCGCGCGGTTATCTCGACCGCGCCGAGCGCGCCATCAAGGAAGTGCAGGGCCGGCTCACGCCGGATCTCGAAGCCGAGCGCCTGCACCTGCTCAGCAACATCCTCATGCGCCAGCAGCGCTTCGACGAAGCCATCGCTCTGCTCAACGCCTGGCGCGGCCGCAAGGATCAATCCGACTGGCTGGCCTACGCGCAGTACAACCTGGGTGTCGCGCTGGTCCGCAAGGGCCTGGTGACCGAGGCGGATCCGTTCCTCACCACCGTCGGCACCCTGGTGTCCGGCCGGCGCGAGCTGCGCTCGTTGCGTGACCGCGCCAATCTCGCGCTCGGCTACGCCTATCTGCAGAACAACCAGCCCGTGCTCGCCAAACCCGCACTCGAGCGCGTGCGTCTCGACGGTCCGTATTCCAACAAGGCCCTGTTAGGCGTCGGCTGGGCGGATGCCGCGGAAGGGCAGTTCCAGGAAGCCTTGACGCCGTGGATGGAGCTGCGTGACCGCAACTTGCTCGATTCCGCCGTGCAGGAAGCCTATCTCGCGATTCCCTATGCGTTCGCCAAGCTCAATGCGAATGCGCAGGCTGCCGAGAACTACGAAATCGCCATCAAGTCGTTCGACAGCGAGACGATGAACCTCGACGCCTCGATCGCCGAGATCAACGACGGCACGATGCTCGACAAACTTCTGAAGCGCGATGAGAAGGACCACTACGGCTGGTTCTGGCAGCTGCGCGAAGTGCCGGACGCCCCGCAGTCGCGTTATCTCTATCACCTGCTGGCCGGTCACGATTTCCAGGAAGGCCTCAAGAACTATCGCGACCTCGCGTTTCTCGGCGGCACGCTCGCCAAGTGGCAGGACAGCATCGTCGCGTTCGACGACATGCTCGACACGCGCGAGCGCGCCTACGCCGAGCGTGTGCCGCAGGCCGATGCCGTGCTCGCCTCGGGCCGGCTCGACAAGTACGGCGCCGAACGCGCCAACACCGGCGGGCAGCTCGACCAGGTCGAAGCGAGCCAGGACGTTTCCGCGCTCGGTACTGCGGAGGAGCGCGACCAGTGGGCGCGCATCGTGCGGCTCGAAGCCGCGCTGCTGGCCGCGCCCAACGACGAAGAAACCAACGTGATCCGCGAGAAGACGCGGCTCGCGAAAGGCGTTCTGTACTGGCGGCTCGCGGAATCCTTCAAGGCACGCGTCTGGAACGAACGCCGCACGTTGAAAGATCTCGATCAGGCGCTGCGCGAAGCGCAGAACCGCTGGGTCCGCGTGCAGAAGGCGCGCAGCTCCATGCCTAACAACACGGGCGAGTTCGCCGCGCGTGTCGAGGCGCTGCGCCTGCGGCTCGAGGCCGCGCAGCAGCGCCTGGCCGGTGTCGCGCAGCAACAGAACGGCCTGCTCGAAGCGCTGGCGCGCAACGAACTCGAACAGCAGAAAGAGCGCATCGGCACGTACCAGATCCAGGCGCGTTTCGCGCTCGCGTCCATCTACGATCGCGCCGCCGCGCCGCCGGCCGCCGTGCCCAGGGAGAGCGCGCCGCAGGAATCTCAGGGCGAGCTCGAAGTAGTGCCGCAGGACTCCGCCACGCCGCTCGATGGCGCCGCGCCGCCGCGCGCGGATCAACCCGCTCCAGACACCACTGCACCCGTCGATCCGGCGCCGCCTCCGGCCGAGGCGCCGAAGTGAACGCTCCGAACAAACTACTCGCGCTGGCGGTGGCCGCGTTGTGCGCGGGTTTCGCGCTCGACGCCTCTGCCGCGCCGAAGAAGAAAGAAAAGACCATCGGCGAGCTCAGCGCGCGCCCCGTGGTCGTGCAGCCGGATCTGAAGGTGGAAGCCAGCGCCGCGCGCGCCATGGACAACTACCGCCGCTTCCTCGAATTGCAGAAGACCGATCCGCAGCTGCGCGCCGAAGCGCTGCGCCGTCTCGCCGACCTCAATATGGAAGCGGGCGAGGGCGATCGCATGGCGACCGAGGCCAACGCGATCGACCAGCAGGGTGGCGAGGCCATCAAGCTCTACACCAGCCTGCTCAAGAGCTACCCCGACTATCCGCGCAACGACCAGGTGCTCTACCAGCTCGCGCGCGCCTATGAAACCACCGGCCAGCCGGAAAAAGCGCTGGCGACGCTCAACGAAGTGCTGCGCAAGTATCCGCGCTCGCCGCAGATGGACGAAGTGCAGTTCCGTCGCGGTGAGCTGCTGTTCTCCGCCAGGGAATACCGCCAGGCGCAGGACGCCTATCAATTCGTCGTCACCAAGGGCGACAAGGCCGCGTTCCTCTCGCAGAGCCTGTACAAACACGGCTGGTCGCTGTTCAAGCAGGGCCTGAACGAAGAAAGCCTGCCGTCGTTCGCGGGCGTGCTCGATCGCGCCATGTTGACCAAACAGACGCACCAGCTCATCCCGATCGACAAACTACCGCGCGCCAGCCGCGAGCTCGCCGACGACACGTTGCGCGTCATGGCGGTCACGTTCTCCTACGATGACGACTCGATCGGCGCGATCGACAAATTCCTCTCCGCGCGCGGCAATCCTGCGTACGCGCCCATCATCTATGCGCGTCTCGGCGACCTGTACGTCGAGAAGGAGCGCTTCCAGGATGCCGCGAGTGTGTACCGCGCGTTCGCGCAGCGCGAGCCGAACAGCGAGTACTCGCCCGGCCTTTCGATGCAGGCCATCGAGGCGTATCGCAAGGGCGGCTTCACCGAGCTGGTGCTCGACGGCAAACGCGAATACGTCGCGCTGTACAACTACGGCACCTCGTTCTGGCAGGGCCGCAACAAGGCCGACTACCCGAACATCGCCAAGGAACTGAAGACCAACCTCAAGGACGTGGCGCAGTACTTCCACGCCGAGGCGCAGAAGACCAAGAAGGTGGATCAGTACCGCGAGGCGGCGCGCTGGTATCGCACCTATCTGGAATCCTTCCCGGATGATCCGGAATCGTTCGGCACCAACTACCTGCTGTCCGAGGCGCTCTATTCGAGCGAGGACTATCAGGGCGCCGCCACGGAATTCGCCAAGGCCGCGTACAACTACCCGCGCAATCCCCGTTCGGCGGCAGCCGCGTATGCCGCGCTCGGTTCGTACGCCAAGTACGAAGAGAAACTGCCGCCGGCCGAAAAAATCGAAGCGCACAAGCTCGCGGTCGATGCGGGCGTGAAGTTCGGCACCAGTTTCCCCGAACATCCGGACAGCTCGGGTGTGTTGACGCGCGCCGCCGAAGACATCTTCGCCACACAGGATCTGCAGCGTTCGATCGAAGTGGCGAACCTCGTGCTGGCGCATCAGCCGCCGGCCGATCAGCCGAAACGCCGCATCGCGTACACCATCATCGGCCAGGCGAATTTCGATTTGCTGCAGTTCCCGGAAGCCGAGCAGGGGTACGTTGCTGCGCGCGACCTGCTGCCGCCCAACGACAAGATGCGCGCGGATCTCACCGAGCGCATCGCCTCGGCGGTCTATCGCCAGGGCGAAGCGAAACAGAAGGCGGGCGACAGCCTGGGAGCGGTCGACGATTTCCTGCGCATCTCGCAGGTCGCGGGCACTTCCAAGATCGCCGCGCAGGCCGAATACGACGCCGGCGCGCAGCTCATCATCCTCAAGGAATTCCCGCGCGCCATCACGGTGCTCGAGCGGTTCCGCACCAACAATCCGAAGAGCGAGTACACCGCGGATGTCACGCGCAAGCTCGCGGTCGCCTACGGCGAGACCGGACAGGCCGGCCAGGCGGCGGTCGAGTTCGAACGCATCGCGATGAATCCGGCGGAGTCGAAGGACATCCAGCGCGAGGCCAACCTGAGCGCGGCGGATCTGTACACCAAGGCCGGCAACACGCCGAAAGCCGTGAGCATGCTCGAGCGCTTCGTCGTCACCTATCCCACGCCGGTGAGCGATTCGATCGAAGCGCGCCAGAAGCTCGCGGACATCGCGGGCAACGCCGGCAACATCGAAGGCCAGCGCCGCTGGCAGCGCGAGATCGTCGCCGCCGATCGCAATGCGGGGCCCAACCGCACCGATCGCACGCAGTATCTCGCCGCCAAATCGCAGCTCGCGCTCGCATCGCCGACTCGCGATGAATACCGCAGCATCCCGCTGGCGCTGCCCCTGAAGGCGTCGCTGGCGAAGAAACGCAAGGCCATGGAAGCGGCGCTTGGCGCGTACAAGACGGCGGCCGACTACCGCGTCGCCGAAGTGACCACGCTCGCGACTTTCGAGATCGCGGAGATCTACCGCCAGCTCGGCAAGGACATCATGAAGTCCGAGCGGCCGAAGAAACTCACCGGCGACAGCCTGGACGAGTACAACTCGCTGCTCGAAGAACAGGCGTTCCCGTTCGAAGAGCAGGCGATCAAGACACATGAGATCAACACGGCGCGCACGCGCGAAGCCGTGTACGACGAGGGCGTGAAGAAGAGCTTCGCCGCGCTGGCCGAGCTCAAGCCCGGCCGCTACGGCAAGACCGAGATGATCGGCACGTCGTTCGATGCCGTCGTGCCCGCGCTGCCGCCCGTGCAGGCGCCGGAGCCGGTCATCGCGACTCCCGCGGACCCAACCCAGCCTGCCGTGGCTAACAATGCGACGCCCGCCGCCGCTCCTGCGGGCCCGGTGGTTCCGAAAGCGCCGGCGCGCGCCAGCGCGGATTTCACGCGCGCGTTGCAATTGATGCGCAGCGATCCGACGCAGGCCAGTCTCGAATTCCAGCTGATGACGCAGACGTACCCGGATCTGCCGGGGCCGTACGCCAACCTCGGCCTGCTGTATCGCAACGCCAGCCAGCTGCCCGAGGCGGAAGCCGCCTTCGCGAAGGCGACCGAGCGCGCCAGCTGGGACGCCGCCACCTGGAATGAATATGGCGTCACGTTGCGCCAGGCGGGCAAGTTCGCCGAGGCGCGCACCGCATACGAACACGCGGTCAAGGTGAATCCTTCTTACGCGCCGGCACACCGCAATCTGGCAGTGCTGCTCGACCTGTTCCTCGACGATTCGTTGACCGCCCAGACCGAGTTCGAGACCTACAAGACGCTCACCAACGAAGACAAACCCGTGAGCGGCTGGATCGCCGAGCTCAAGTCGCGCAACCGCGTCTCTGGCAAGGCACCGGCGGCCGAATCCGCGCCGGCGCCGGAGGCGGCGCCCGAAACGCCGCCCGAGACAGCACCCGAGGCGGCCGCGCCCAAAGGAGCCCGAACATGAACAAGCTGCTCATCGTGACCGCGTTGTTGTTAGGTGGAGCCGCCGTGGCGCAGACGCCGCCGCCGGCCGCGCCGCGCGACGACATGGAGCCCGGCGTCAATACATCGGCGCAGGCGCCGCAGTCGGCCGCGCCGGCCACCAGCGCGCCCGCGGCCAGCCCCGTGCCCGCCGCTGCCAAGCCCGCCGCAGCCGCGGCTAACAAGCCAGGGGCGAAGCCCGCCGCAGGCACCGCAGCGGCTCCCAAGGGGAATGCCAAGGATCGCCTCGATCTCGATTCGACGCAGATCACCGGCAATAGAGAATTGCCGAAGGTCCTGTACATCGTCCCGTGGCGCAGCGCGGAGCTCGGCGACCTCGTCGGGCGTCCCGTGAACAGCCTGCTGGACGAGGTGCTGGAGCCTGTCGATCGTGACGTTTTTCGCCGACAGAACCGCTACTTCGAAGCGTTGCAGCCTAATGAGGCAACGCCTGCCCCAAAGCCTGAAAAGTAAGCCTGAGAAGTGATTAACAGTTTTTGTCACTTATGTAACGCAATCTTGGCGCGCTTGCCCGTAAGCGCTGCCGTTTTTTGAGGAGAGTCGACCGTGTCTATTTCCGGAATCATCAAGTTTTTCCAGGACGGCGGGTTCTTTCTGTACCCGCTCGTCATCATCTTCGTCGTCGGTGTCGCGATCAGCGTGGAACGCTGGATCTATCTGACCCTCGAGACGTCACGTAACCGTTCGTTGTGGGACGACGTCGCCCCGCACCTCGGTGCCGGCAACTTCAAACAGGCCATCACGCTCGCGAACAATTCGCAGGCGCAGATCGGCACGGTGCTGAAATACGGCCTGGCCCGTCTTTCCTCCGCCCGTCGCCGCGACGACATCCAGCAGGCGATGGAAGAGTCGCTGCTCGAGATCGTGCCGCGTCTCGAAAAACGTACGCACTACCTGAGCTCGCTCGCCAACATCGGCATGTTGGTCGGTCTGCTCGGCACCATCATCGCGTTGATCCACGCGTTCGCCACGGTGTCGCAGGCCAACCCGGCCGAGAAGGCCGCGCTGCTCGCTTCGGCGATCTCGGAAGCCATGAACAACACCGCCTCCGGCCTGTTCGTCGCGATCACGCTGCTGTCCACGCACATGTTCCTCGAGGCGAAGACCACTTCGCTGATCGACAGCCTGGAAATCGCGGTGGTCAAGTTCCTGAACTCCATCACGGAGAGATATTCGGAACCGGCTCCCGCTGCGCCCGCCATGGCGCCGCGCGCTCCGGCTCCGCGTCCTGCCTGATAGCTAGTCGCAACCGCTAGCCACAGCAGAGGAACAGCAGATGTCTTCATCCAAGCTTGCCGCCCGTGCAATTCGCAACCATGCGAAGTACAAGGGGCGCAACGACCTCAACATCGTGCCGATGATCGACATGATGGTGATCCTGGTGTTCTTCCTGCTGTTCACGGCGGTGTTCTCCAACACGAACATTCTCGAGCTCAACCTGCCGGCGCCCAACTCCTCGGTGCCGGAATTGCCGAAAGGGCTGCAGCTCGAGATCCACGTGCGCAAGGCCTCCATCGACATCGCCGATCGCAACACGGGAATTTTGCGATCGCTGCCGATGAAGGAAAACGCGTACGACTACGCGGGGCTGTCCGAGTACCTGCAGTTCGTGAAGGCGAAGTATCCGACCGTCACCGAGGCCAGCGTGCTGCTGGAATCGGACATCCCCTACGACGTGCTGGTCCAGACGATGGACAATGTGCGCCTGTGGGAGATGAACGACGCGCCGAATTTCACGAAGGTGGAGCTGTTCCCCGACATCTCCGTCGGTGACGCTCCGCTCACGGGTGCAGCCGCGACGGCGGCCGCTGCGCCGGCGGGAGCCGCGAAATGATCCCGTATCGCATCAAGAAACATCGCAAACGCGCGCATCACAACAGCCACATGGCGCTGGTGCCGTTCATCGACATGCTGACGATGCTCGTGGTGTTCCTGCTGTTGCACAGCTCGGACGTCGAAATCCTGCCGAACACCAAGAACATCAGCATTCCGCAGTCGGTTGCCGATCTCAAACCGCACGAGACCGTCGTGATCATGGTCACCAAGGACGATCTGCTGGTGAATGGCCGCAGCGTCGGCAAGGTCGCCGAAGTCGCGAACATGCCGAACGACAAGATGATCATTCCGTTGCTGCTCGAGGCGCTGAAGGCGCAGGCCGACGTCGTGTTGCGGCAAACCTCGGAAGAGGCGGTCAAGGATCGCGAAGTGACGATCATGGGTGACAAGGGCACGCCGTTCGCGGTGCTCAAGCGCGTGATGGCCACGGCCACCTCCGCCGACTACGGCAAGGTTTCGCTGGCAGTCATCCAGCGTGAGCGCGAGGTAGGCGGCGCATGATGCTGGCACCTTATTTCCGCCGCTTCGAGCTGCCGTGGGCGCCTGGCGAGGAGAGCGAATCACGCTTCAAGAGGCTGGTACGCATTCTGTTGATCATCGCCACCCTGCTGGCGATCCTCATCGCGTTGCTGCCGAAACGCGAGGCCGAACGCATCAAGCCCGAAGAACTGAAAGAGCGCGTGGCGCAGCTCATCATCGAGAAGCCGAAACCGCCACCGCCGCCGCCACCGCCGGTGGAAGAAAAGCCGAAGCCGGAAGACAAGCCGAAACCCACCGAGAAACCGGTGGAGAAGCCCAAGCCCAACGTGCGCAACCAGGGCCTGCTCGCGATGCAGGATGAGCTGGCGGCGTTGCGCGACCAGAATCTCGATCTCGCCGATCCGCAGATGAAGACGCCGGTCGAGGATGCGCGTTCGGAACGCAATCTGATCACCTCGTCCGTCGGCCGGGCTTCGGGCGGCATCAACACCGCCAACATGGCACGTGGCTTCGGCGGCGGCGCCGGCGCCATCGGCACGCATACCACGACGCAGGTCCAGCACGGCGCGGGGCTCGATCCGAACGCCGGCGGCAAGGTGCAGCGCACCGGCAACAGCGGCAAGGCGTCGCGCGCGCGCGAGGAAGTCGAAATCGTCTTCGATCGCAACAAGGGCGCGTTGTACGCGCTGTATGGCCGCGCGTTGCGCGATGCTCCTGAGCTCGCGGGCAAGCTGGTGCTGGAATTCACGATCGCGCCGTCGGGTGAGATCACGATGTGCCGCGTGGTTTCGAGCGAGCTCAAGGATCCCGAGCTCGAGAAGAAGATCGTGGCGCGCGTGCGCCTGATCCGCTTCAAGGCTGCGGACGTCGAGCCTCTTACGGTCAGCAAGCCGATCGACTTCTTCCCGGCCGCGTAGACGCCGCGGTGAACCTCCAGTCGGAAATCAGTTTCTACGCGGAGATGGGAACGATCGACAAGGCGCGCCTCATGGCGAGCTTTCTGTCCGAGCTCACCGTCGAGGCGCGCGCCACGTATGGCCCCACGCTCGACAACGTGCACGATGCCGCCCGGCTGCGGTTCACGAACGAGATGTGCAACCGCATCACCAAGCTGATCGAACAATACCTCGGGGACGACCGCACGCGTCCCGACGACGAGGCGGTGATCCGCATGCTGCTGGGTGCGCGGGCCGACAAGGTGGCCGAGCGGATGATCCACGCCGCGTACCGGCGCGCGCTGCAGAACTTCGAGCGCTACGACACGACGGTGTTCCTGAGTTAGTGGTGCCGGGAAGGGGGTTCCGGGGTTGAGCCGCTCAACCCCGGAACCCCCTTCCCGGCACCACTCGGAGCCAGATCAGTGCCGCCGCACCCGCGAGCAGCGACGCCACCAGCACCGCGAGTTTCGAGGAATTCACCAGCGCCGGTGTTCCGGCGAATGCCAGGTTGGTGATGAAGATGGACATGGTGAAGCCGATGCCGCCCAGCATCCCGGCGCCCACGATGTGACGCCAGCGCACACCCTCGGGCAAGGAGCTCACCCCGCACGCCACGGCCACCAGGCACAGCCCCACCACGCCGGCCGGCTTGCCCAGCAGCAGGCCCAGTGCGATCCCCAGGTTGTTAGGGCTGCCGAACTGCTCGAGCGCGGCGGCATCGATGGGCACCCCGGTATTCGCCAGCGCGAACAACGGCAGGATCGCGAATGCGACCGGTTTGTGCAGCCGGTGTTCGAGCCGGTGCGAGGGCGATTCTTCGCCCGGCTTGCGCGCTGAAAACGGAATCGCGAACGCCAGCAGGACCCCGGCAATCGACGCATGGATGCCGGCATTCAGCAGGCAGCACCACAACGCAGCGCCGCCGAGCAGATAAGGCCATAGCGCCATGACGCGAAAAGCCCGATTGAGCGCGATCAGCACCGCGAACAGCGCCAGCGCTGCCGACAGATACGCCACGGAAATTTCCGCGGTGTAAACGGCGGCGATCAACACGATGGCGCCCAGGTCGTCGATCACCGCGAACGCCACGATGAAGACCTTGAGCGCCGCAGGTACCCGCGGGCCGAGAATGGCGAGCACCGCAAGCGCAAAGGCGATGTCGGTCGCCATCGGAATGCCGAAGCCCGCCTGCGTGGCGGCGCCGGCGTTGAATGCGTAGTGGATCAGCGCCGGTGCGGCCATGCCGCCGACGGCCGCGAAGGCGGGCAGCAGCGCATTGCGCAGCTTCGACAGCTCGCCGACGTACAGCTCGCGCTCGAGTTCGAGGCCGATCAACAGGAAGAACACCGCCATCAGCGCGTCGTTGATCCAGTGTTCGATGCTGAGCGGGCCGACTTTGGTGTGCCAGAAGGCGATGTATTCAGCCGCGATGGGCGAGTTCGCGAGCACCAGCGACACAACGGTGCAGGCGAGCAGCAGGATGCCCCCGAACTGTTCGGATCTCACGAAGCGGTTGAAAGTGTCCGTCAGCGAAAAAGGGGACATGCCGAATTTCCAGGTCAGTCGGTGTCAGGTGGGACTTAGAGTAGGCGTTGCGACAGTACTTGCTCAATCGTTCCAAGTCCCACCTGACACCGACTTGGCCGAATATTCGGCATGTCCCCTTTTTCTGCATCTGCTAACTTCTGAACCGAATGTTCGAATCACCGCTGTCTCTCATTCTCGTCCTGTTAGCTGCCTCGGTCTTCGTCGTGACGCTGGCGCGCCGGCTCGGGCTGCCCTCCATCCTGGGATACGTCACGGTGGGCCTGGCTCTCGGGCCCCACGCGATCGGCATCTTTCCCGAATCGGGCACCACGCACCTGCTGGCCGAGCTTGGTGTGGTGTTCCTGCTGTTCACGCTGGGCCTCGAATTCTCCTGGCCGCGCATGGTGGCGCTGCGCCGCGAAGTGTTCGGGCTCGGCAGCCTGCAAGTCTTCGGCACCGCGACCGCGGTGGCCCTGCTGGTGCGCGTCACGCTCGATCTGGGCTGGGCCCAGTGCATCGTGCTCGGTGGCGTGGTCGCGATGAGCTCGACGGTATTGATCGTCCAGCAGCTCACCGAACGCGCCGAGCTCAACCGCACGCACGGCCGGCTGGCATTCAGCGTGGTGTTGTTCCAGGACATCGCGGTGGTGCCATTCCTCGCGCTGGCGGCGGCGCTCAACCCGGAGGGCGAGGCCTTCACGGTGGGCGGCGCGCTGAGCCTCGTGGCCGCAGGCACCGCCGCGGTGCTGCTGGTGCTGGCCGCCGGCCGCTGGCTGCTGCGGCCGTTGCTTTACGTGATCGCGAACAGCCGCCTGCGCGAGCTGTTCACGCTGGCGGTCCTGCTGGTGGCGCTGGCTTCGGCCTGGGCCTCGCAGATGGCGGGCCTGTCGATGGCGCTCGGCGCGTTCCTGGCGGGAATGATGCTGGCGGAAACCGAATACAGCCACCAGGTCGAAAGCGTCATCCGGCCGTTCCGCGACATCCTGCTCGGCCTGTTCTTCATCTCGGTCGGTATGTTGCTCGACTTCAAGGCGCTGCTCAGCGAGTTCTGGCTGATCATCGCGCTGGTGGGCGCGATGGTGCTCATCAAGGGCGTCATCGCCGGGTTCGCCACGCGCCTGTTCGTCGATTCCAACTTCAAGGCGATCCGCACCGGCGTCACGCTGGCCGTCGGCGGCGAGTTCGGCATCGCGTTGCTGACGCTGCTGCTGCAGAACCACGCCATCGATCCGGCGATCGCGCAGCCGCTGCTGGTGGCCGTGGTGGTCGCGATGGTGCTGGCGCCGGTGATCCTCGCCAACAACAAACGCATCGCGCGGCTGTTGTTAGGGGAGCGCGGCCCGCCGCGTACGGCGATCGAACGCGAGGACGCCGCGACACTCGCGCTGGCCAAACGCGAACACGTCATCCTGTGCGGCTTCGGCCGCGTCGGCCAGAACGTCGCGCGCGTGCTCGAGGCGCAGGGTTTCGAATACATCGCGATCGATCTCGACCCGGTACGCGTGCGCGCGGCGCGCCAGGTCGGTCATCCGGTGGTGTACGGCGATTCAGCGGACAGTCAGGTGCTCGAAGAAGTCGGTCTCGCCAATGCCAACGCCGTGGTGATCTCGTTCTCCGATACCAGCACCGCGCTCGCCATCCTGCGCAGCTTGCGCGACCTGCGCACCGACGTGCCGGTGCTGGTGCGCACGCCCGACGATTCGCGCCTGCTGGAACTCAAGGCGGCCGGCGCCACCGAAGTGGTTCCCGAAGCCTTCGAGGCCAGCCTCATGCTGGCTTCCCACGTGCTGATGTCGCTCAAGGTCGCGCCCGCGACCGTGATGCGCACTGTCGCGGAGTTGCGCGGCAACCGCTACGAGATGCTGCGCGACATCATCGCCAGCACCGACAGTTCTCCGGTGCACCCGGCGATCACCGAGGCCGTGCGTTCCATCGTGCTGCCGCCGGGTTCGTGGTGCATCGGCAAGACGCTGGACGACGTGCGCAGCGCCGGCGCGCAGGTGGCGTTCACGGGCATCCGCCGGCACGGGATCATGGGGCGCGAGCCCTCCGGCGACACACAATTCCAGGACGGCGACATCGTCGTGATCTACGGCACGCCCGAGCAGCTCGAGCATGCCGAGGCGGTGTTGCTCGCCGGCTGACCAAGACAATCCAGTGGCTAGCGGTGCTCGCCCTTTTTCTGCTTCTCGACCAGGTCGTCGATGTCCGGCACGCCTTCGTCGCTGATGCCGTCGTCGACGCCCTTGCGTGCGTTCTCGGCCAGGCGCACGTACACCGCGCGGATGCGTCCGAGCTCGCGTTCTTCCAGCTCCTCGAGGTTCATGAGCACGTTGTGCGCTCCGGGCGAGATGCGCAGCAATTCGTCGAGCTTGATCTGCACGGCCTCCGAGTCGCGGTTCTGCGTGCTCTGGATCAGGAACACCATGAGAAAGGTGACGATGGTCGTGCCGGTGTTGATCACCAGCTGCCAGGTATCGCTCCAGTGGAAGAGCGGGCCGCTGATGGCCCACGCCAGCACCACGCACAGCGCCAGCGCGAAGGTGACGGGCTGGCCGGTGGCGCGCGCGATGCCTTTGGCGAAACGCGTGAACCAGGAACTCGATTTGGCGGGTGTCATGCAGGGTCCCTCGTGAGGTGTGCCGTGCGCAGCGTAAGCCAAATCTCGCCGCGCCGGCGCCGGCGCGTGTTACTCGCGCGCCACCGCCTCGGTGACTTCCTGGCGTTTGCCGAGGCTCAGGGCCAGCACGCTGCCGACGATCATGGCGGTGCCGAGCAGCTGCCAGGCGTTGAGACGTTCATCGAGGAACAGTGCCGCGAGCAGGATGGTGGTCGGTGGCCCCACGGTGCTGCCGATGGCGGCGCGTTGCGCACCGACGCGCCGCACGCCCTCCGCCTGCATCAGCCCGGGCAGGAACATGCACGCCACCGACAACACCACGAGCAACATCCAGTCGTGCGCCCGCAGCGCATGGAACTCGTCGAACGAGCGGAACAACGCGAAGTGGATGGCGAGCACGACCGCGGACGCGCTCATGCCGATCGCGGCGAAACGCGTGCTGCCGAGCTCGCGCGTGTAGCGCTCGCCGATCAGGAAGTAGATGGCCGTGGTCAGCGCGGCGATCAGCACCAGCCCCGCGCCGAACAGGTTCTGCCGCAACTCGTGCAGGTCGATGCCACCCATCACGAAAAAAATGCCGGCGTAAGTGACCAGCATGGCGAGCACGAGTTTGGCGTCGGGCGCGCGCCGGCTCATGAACGAACTGATGGTGACCACCAGGGCCGGATAGCTGAACAGCAACACGCGTTCGATGGACGCGTCGATCAGCGTCAGCGCCCAGAAGTCGAGCAGCGCGCCGACGTAGTAGCAGATGATGCCGGCGGCCGCCGCCGCGAAGACTGCGCGGCCGCTCATCTCCCTTCGGGCATGTGCGCCCTCACCAATGCCTGCGGCTGGTTTGTTGGCGCGGAACGCAAACCAGGCGAACAACGGCATGGCCAGCACCGCGCGCACCGCGACCAGCAGTTCGAAGCCCACACCGCGCTGGTACAGCGCCTTGCTGAACAGCCCCTTGCTGGCAAACAGGATGGCCGCGGCCGCCACGAAGAACATTCCCAGTCGCCGCTCGCGCGTATCGTGCTTTGAATCCATAAGTGCATGATTCCAGAGGCGGCTTACATACGCCAATGAATCGGGCGATGTCTGTAGAATGGCGCGCTTCGTGAGGCGCGACGACATCCAGTTCCCTGCAAAACACACCGCGCTGCGCGACGACGTGCACGTGTTGGGTGTGCTCATTGGCGACGTGCTCAAGGAGCAGGGCGGCGACGCGTTGTTCGACCTGGTCGAAAAGGACCGCCGTCTATCTATCCGCCGCCGCGCCGGCGACAAGGAAGCGGCCGCCGAGTTGTCGGTACAGTTGCGCGGGCGCGCGCCGCAGGTGGCCCGCGATCTCGCGCGCGCCTTCTCCATGTGGTTCCGCGCGGTGAATCTCGCCGAGAAGGTGCACCGGATCCGCCGCCGCCGCGGTTACTTCCTCGAAGCCAGCGATCGCCCGCAACCGGGCGGCGTGGCGGCTGCGTTGAGCGCGCTGAAGGAGCGGGGTCTCAGTCTCGCCGAAGTGCTCGAGTTGTTGAAGAAGATGCGCATCGAGCCGGTGTTCACCGCGCATCCGACCGAGAGCGCGCGCCGCACGATGCTGCGCAAGAACCAGCACATCGCCGAGCTGCTGCTCGATCGCCTCGACCCCACGCTCACGCCGCAGGAGCTGAGCAAGAACTGGAGCCGGGTACGCACCGAGCTGACCACGGCCTGGCAGACCGAAGACCACCCGCGCGAGCGGCTGACCGTCGCCGACGAGCGCGAACACGTGGTGTTCTATCTGGCCGAGATCCTCTATCGCATCCTGCCCGCGTTCTACGACGAACTGGCCGAGGCGCTGGCCAAGTTATACGGCGTGTTACCCGATTCGCTCGAGCTGCCGAACATCGTGCGCTTCGGCACCTGGGTGGGCGGCGACATGGACGGCAATCCCGACGTCCACGCCAAAACCATCCGCGAGACCCTGGCGCGTCAGCAGCAGGTCATCGTCAACGCCTATTTCCGCGAGTGCGGCCGGCTCGCCCAACTACTGTCGCAGAGCGCGAGCCGCGCCGCGGTGCTGCCGGAACTGAGTCAGCGCATCGAGTTGTACGCGACGCTGATCCCGGGCGCGCTCGGCATCACGCCGATGCGCCACGACCGCATGCCGTATCGCGTGTTCCTCGGCCAGATCGCCGAGCGGCTGCGCATCACGTACGAAGGGCGGCCCAACGGTTACGAGACTCCCCAGGCCTTCCTGCGCGATCTCAAACTCATCGCCGCCAGCCTCAAGGCCAACAAGGGTTTCCATGCCGGCTGGGGCAACGTCCAGCGGCTCATCCGCCGCGTGGAAACCTTCGGTTTTCACCTGGCGACACTCGACCTGCGCCAGCACGCCGAGATCCATCACCGCGTGATCGGCCAGGGGCTCGACGATCCGAACTGGATGGTGCGCACCGCCTCCGAGCGGCACGACCTGCTGGTCGCGGCCATCGAACGCGACACCGGCGTGAAGATGGAGCTCGATGCGCTCGGCCGGCGCACGCTGGGCGTCTTCGAGGCGATCCTGCAGGCGCGGCATCGCTACGGCCAGGACGCGATCGGTTATTACGTGGTGAGCGGCACGAGCGGCGCGGACGACGTGCTCGCACCGCTGCTGCTGGCGCGCTGGGCGGAGGCCTACGACAAGCGCAGCGGCGAGGTGGCGGTGGACATCGCGCCGCTGTTCGAATCGGTGGATGCGCTCGAACATTGCGGCGACGTGATGCGCACCTTGTTAGGCGATCCGCTTTATCGCCGGCATCTCGAAGCGCGCGGCCGCACGCAGTGCGCCTTGATCGGTTATTCCGACACCAACAAGGAGAGCGGCATCTGCGCCTCGCGCTTCGCCGCGTACCGCGCGCAGGCCGAGTTGTCCGCCGCGCTGGCCGCCGCCAACGAACGCCACGTCATCTTCCATGCGCGCGGTGGCAGCGTCGCGCGCGGCGGCTCGCGCATCGACACCCTCGTACGTACCGCGCCCGCGGGTACGGTCAATGGAGTGCTGCGCCTGACCGAGCAGGGCGAGGTCATCAACCAGAGTTACGGTCTGCGGCCCATCGCCATGCGGACGCTGGAGCGGGCGTTTAATGCCGTGGTGCTGTCGATCGGGGGTGCCGCGAAGGGCGCGGCAGCCGCTTCGGAGCAGGTGCAGTTCGCGGCGCGTGTTGCCTCGGTGAGCCGTCAGCACTATCGCCGCTTGGTTCACGCCGATGCCGAGTTCTACGTCTGGTTCCAGGCGGTGACACCGATCGACGTGATCACGCGCATGCAGATCGGTTCGCGGCCCGCCGTGCGCCCGGGCAAGGAAGGTTTCGATGCGTTGCGCGCAGTGCCCTGGGTGTTCGCGTGGACGCAGTCGCGCCACATGTTGCCCGCCTGGTATGGCGCGGGACTCGGCTTGCGCACCGCGATCGAAGAGCTGGGCCTCGAAACGGCCCGTTCAGCCTATGCCGAGTGGAACTATTTCAGCCTGCTCATCGACGATCTGGAAACCACGCTCGCGCGCGCCGATCTCGAGATCGCGGCGGCCTACGAGGAGCTGGCGGAAACGCGTCACCGTCATTTCGCGGCGAAAGTGCGCGAGGAATTCCAGCTGGTCGCCGAGCAGGTGCTGTCGATCAAGCAGAGCAAGGCGCTGCTCGACCGCGACCAGACGATGCAGCGCTCCATCGAGCTGCGCAATCCGTACGTCGACCCGATCAATCTGCTGCAGGTCGATCTACTAAGACGATGGAGGGAATCGGGCCGCCAGGACCGCGATTTGTTCGAATCCCTGCTGGCGTGCATCGCGGGCATTGCCGAGGGGCTGCAGAGTACCGGATGATCCGGTCCCATGGATTCTCGAACAAAACCCAAGGATTCGGGTTTCCGCAGTTTCGCGGAATTCTATCCGTACTACATCAACCAGCACCGTCACCCGGTGTCGCGCGTGCTGCATTACATCGGCACCTGGGGCGTCATCCTCTGCATCGTCGCGTTGATCGCGCTTGCCGAGCCGCTGTGGCTGCTCGGTGCGTTCGTGTGCGGCTACACGTTCGCGTGGATCGGACATTTCCGCTTCGAGCGCAACAAGCCGGCCACCTTCCAGTTTCCTTTTTACAGTCTCGCGGGCGATTTCCGCATGTGGTGGGATCTGAACTTGGGCAAACTCAAGTTCCGTGAGCACCTCTGAACGCCCCAAGGGCAAATCCCTAAAACCGCTGGCCGCGCTGCTGCCGTTCATCGCGCCGTACCGTGCACGCATGCTGGTCGCGCTGCTGGCGCTGCTGGTGGCCGCGGCCGCGATGCTGGCGCTGCCGCAGGCGCTCAAGAACGTCATCGACGAGGGTTTCACCGAGGCCAATGCGGCCGCGGTCGATCGCTACTTCCTGTTGCTGCTGCTTGCCGCGGCGGTGTTCGCAGCGTTCGCCTCGCTGCGCATGTATCTCGTCAACTGGATCGGCGAGCGCGTGGTGGCCGACCTGCGCAGCGCGGTGTACCAGCGCGTGCTGCGCATGGATCCGGCATTCTTCGAAGTCACCAAGACCGGCGAGATCCTCTCACGGCTAACTACCGACACGACGCTGATCCAGTCCCTGTCCGGCATCGGGCTGTCGATCCTGCTGCGTTCCACGGTGAGTTTCCTGGGCTCGCTGGTGCTGCTGCTGCTCACCAATCTCAAACTCGCGCTGATCATCTTCGCGCTCATCCCCACGGTGCTCGCGCCCATGCTGATCTTCGGGCGGCGGGTGCGGCGGCTGTCGCGCGACTCGCAGGACCGCGTGGCCGACACCTCGGGCCTGGCCGGCGAAACCCTCAATGCCATCCAGACCGTGCAGGCCTTCACGCTCGAAGGGCTGCAGGGCAAACGCTACGACGACATGGTCGAAACCAGCTTCGACACCGCGATCAAGCGCACACGCGTGCGCGCCTGGCTGATCGGGTTCGCGATCATGATGATGTTCTCCTCGGTCACGCTGGTGTTGTGGCTGGGCGCGCGCTCGGTGCTGCACGGCACGATGACGGGCGGCGATCTGGCGAAATTCCTGAGCTACGCCATCTTCATGGGCACCGCCGTCGCCTCGCTGTCCGAGATGTGGGGCGAGCTGCAGCGCGCCTCGGGCGCGATGGAGCGCACGGTGGAGCTGCTGCAGGCGCGGCCGTCGATCGTGACGCCCGCCAATCCGGTCGCGCTGCTGCCGGGGCGCGGCGAGATCGCGATCGAACATCTCTCGTTCAACTATCCGTCGCGTCCCGACACGCGCGCGCTCGACGGTTTCGATCTCAGGATCGCGCCCGGGGAAACGGTGGCGTTCGTCGGGCCCTCGGGGGCGGGCAAGAGCACCGTGTTCCAGCTGCTGCTGCGTTTTTATGACCCGGGCGCGGGCCGCATTCTCATCGACGGCGTGGACATCGCCGCCGCGGATCCTTCCGCGGTGCGCGCGCGCATCGGGCTCGTGCCGCAGGAAACCATGATCTTCGGCGCGAGCGCGCGCGAAAACATCCGCTACGGGCGGCCCGGCGCGAGTGACGCGGAGATCGAAGCCGCGGCGCAATCGGCGGCCGCCGACGAATTCATCGGCAAGTTGCCGGAGGGGTACGACACGTTCCTCGGCGAACGCGGTGCGCGCCTCTCGGGCGGCCAGAAGCAGCGCATCGCCATCGCCCGCGCGATCCTCAAGAATCCGCCCATCCTGCTGCTGGATGAGGCCACGAGCTCGCTCGATTCCGAGAGCGAGCGGCTGGTGCAGAACGCGCTCGAGAAACTCATGCGTAATCGCACCACGCTGGTGATCGCGCACCGGCTGGCCACCGCCATCAACTCCGACCGCATCGTCGTCATCGAGCGCGGCCGCATCGTCGGGATGGGCAACCATGAACAATTGCTGCGCGACAACGCGTTGTACGCGCGACTCGCGGCGCTACAATTCGGCGCACGCGAAGACGCAGCCTGAGGAGAATTCACATGGCTTATGTCGATGGATTCCTTATTCCCGTACCGCGCAGGAATCGCGCCGCGTACAAAAAGATGTCGACGCAGGCCGGCAAGGTGTGGATGGACCACGGCGCGCTCGGTTATCACGAGTGTGTCGCCGATGACGTGAAGGTCGGCAAACACACCTCGTTCCCGCAGGGCGTGAAGCTCAGGAAAGGCGAGGAAGTGTGGTTCTCGTGGATCGTCTACAAGACGCGCAAGGACCGCGATCGCGTGAATGCCAGGGCCATGAAGGACCCCAGGCTCGCATGCATGATGGATCCGAAAGCCATGCCGTTCGACGGCAAACGCATTGTGTTCGGCGGCTTCAAGATGATCGTGAATCTGTAGGTTCTCGGGCCGGCGTACACATTTGTCATACATTCGATACAGTTCTTCACAATGAATCTGCAACTTGCGAAACGTTTAATGCCTGCGCTCGAGGGAGAGATCCTACATGCAGGTGTCGAAGGTGCTGGTCGTCGATGGCGATCGCGCAGTGCGCGATGCGCTGATTGCGGGCCTGCGTTTCGTGGGTCTGGAGGCTCACGGCGCTGACGGCACGCTCGCCGCGCGCAGCTGGCTGCAGACCGGCGGCGCCGACGTCATGGTGCTCTCCGACTTGTTGCTCGATTGCGCGCCCGGCGAATTGTTCGACTCGCCCGAGTGCCGCGCCCGCACCGCCATCGTGATGCTGACCAGCGGCGCCGCGCTCGCCCTGCGGCCTAACTATCTGGCCGACGCGACCCTGCTGCGCCCCATCTCGCTCGGGCGCGTGGTCGAACAGGTGGAATCCCTGCTTGCCCAGCGCAAACATGCCGAGGTCGAGCCCCGTTGCGAGTTCGGCAGCCTGTCGCTCGACGTGGCCGGTGCGCGCGCGACGGTGGGCGAAGGGGCCGTGCACCTCGGCCGCACCGAGGCGCGGCTGCTGCAATTCTTCATGAACGCACCGGACAAGGTCTTTTCGCGCGCCCAACTACTCGAGCGGCTGTGGCCGTCGAGTGTCCGGGTCGAGGAACGCACCGTCGACGTCCACATCCGGCGTCTGCGCCTGGCGCTGGCGATCATCGGCTGCGCCGACTACGTCCAGACGGTGCGCGGCTCGGGATACCGGTTTTCGGCACTGCCGCACGGCTCTCGACTGTCGCTTAAGACAAATCTGTAAGTGGCGGGTTCATAAAGCTGAAATGCCGATCGTGCACTCTACCGCTCAGCCATTTCCCACCCGGCGAGGCTGACATGGTTTCCAGTGGATCCCGAACGACGATGCGGCTGCGGACTGTTTTTGTCTCGGACGTGCACCTGGGCTCGAAGGGTTGCCGGGCAGACCTGCTGCTCGAGTTCCTCAAATCCGTCGAAGTGGACTATCTATTCCTGGTCGGCGACATCGTCGACCTGTGGGCCATGCGCAAGAACTTCTACTGGCCGCAGGAACACAACAACGTGCTGCGCACCATCCTCGGCAAGGCCAAGGGTGGAACACGCGTCATCTACATCCCCGGAAACCACGACGAGGAGATGCGTGAGTTCTGCGGCACGGTGTTCGGCAACCTCGAAATCCACCGGGAATTCGTGCACGACACGGCGGACGGACGCCAGCTGCTGGTCATGCACGGCGACGAGTTCGACACCGTGGTCAAATGCAGTCCATGGCTCGCGAAGCTCGGCAGTTCGGTGTACGACTTCATCCTGAGCCTCAACACACACGTGAATTCCATCCGCCGCATGTTCGGCTATCCGTACTGGTCGCTGGCCAGTTACCTCAAGCACAAGGCGAAAACAGCCGTGCAATACATCGCGAGCTTCGAACAGGCCGTCGCGCATGCGGCGCGCAAGCGTGGTGTCGATGGCGTGGTCTGCGGCCACATCCACCGGCCCGAGATGACCGACATCGACGGCGTGCAGTACTGCAATGACGGCGATTGGGTCGAAAGCTGTTCGGCGCTGGTCGAGGACATGAACGGCCGGCTGGCGATCTGGAACTGGGCGCAGATGCGCGACGGCCTGCGGGAGCAGCCGCTGGTCGAAGCCGCCGCCTGATTCGAGCGATGTCACCGGGCTGACCCGCAACTTACATAAAGCGATGCTGCAATCGCTGGAATCGACAGTGAGGTGGGCAGCAATGCTGACGCGCAAGATTCGCAGGTGTGTGGGTGCGGGAGCCGCCATTTTCATGGTTGGCGGTTCGTGGGTTGCCCACGCCGAGTCGTTGCTGCCATTCCCTCCGGAAGAAACCGCCCCCGACGCGCGCGTCCTGCTCGGCGACAAGCCGCTGAACGGCAGCGTGCACGAAAACGCCGACGGATCTTTTCAGCTGACCGGGTCGCAAGCAGGCGGATCGTTCAACGGCGGTTTCTCCTGGAACCTGCAATGGGACCTTACCGTCAAGGAAGACCCGTTCATCATCGGCTCGCTGACGTTGACCAATCTCGCCACCGACACCCGCAGCTTCAATCTGACGCTGTCGTTGCCCATCACGCCGTCATTTTCACCGTCGCTGTTCGGCGGCTCGGTGCACGCAACCCTGCTGGACCAGAATGGCGATGGTTCGGCGTTCCTCGGGACCAACAGCATGAGCCCGTCCATCTACCGCGGCACCATCGACGGCGTCACGGTGTTGTCGCTGTTCGCGGGCAGCGTGACCTGCGGCGGCAGCGGCCCGAGTTGCGGCAGCACCATTTCTTTCGACGACGGACTGCCAGGCCCCACGCTGCCCGGACCCGCGGTCGTGTCCAACATCGGCACGTTCCTGAATTTTTCGCTGTCGGGCGGCGACAAGGTCACCTTCCTGACCAACTTCACCGTCGAGCCTCCGGCGGCCGTGCCGCTGCCCGCGGCCGCGCCGCTGCTGATTCTGGGCTTCGGCGTACTTGCGGCGGCACGCCGGCGCAGAGGCGGCAAGCCGCAATAAAGGCGCCAACAGCGGTGTGCTCTTTTCACACCGCTGTCGTGTTGGCCGCGTAGAACGTACGCGAAATCGTACGGAGCAAACAAAGTGTATTCCACGCCTCGCTGGGCGCTGACCTTCGCAGCCTATTGCCGCTCGCGCCTGAGAACCGCTGATGAACCCGCCGCGGCCCAGTCCCCGCCGGGCATTCGCACGTCGGGCCACCGGCGCCGCGCTTTGCTCGCGCAGCGTGGGCATGCCGCCTGGCACACGGCCTGTTGGGTGGCGCGACGCCCACGTGGCGCCGCATGACACGCAAGCGTGCATTGCTGACCGGCATCACCGGTCAGGACGGCGCCTATCTCGCCGAGCTGTTGCTCGACAAGGGATACGAGGTGCACGGCATCAAGCGCCGCTCGTCGTCGTTCAACACCGATCGCGTCGATCATCTGTACGCCGATCCGCATGAGTCCGACGGCCGCTTCACGCTGCACTATGGCGACCTGACCGATGCGACGAACCTGATTCGTATCGTCCAGCAGGTACTACCCGACGAGATCTACAACCTCGGCGCGCAGAGCCACGTGGCGGTGTCGTTCGAAACGCCCGAGTACACGGCCAACGCGGATGCCACCGGCACGCTGCGCCTGCTCGAGGCGATCCGCATCCTCGGGCTCACCCACAAGACACGCTTTTACCAGGCGTCCTCGTCGGAGATGTTCGGCAAGGTGGCTGAAACTCCGCAGCGCGAAACGACGCCGTTCCACCCGCGGTCGCCGTATGGCGTCGCCAAGCTGTATGCGTACTGGATCACGGTCAACTACCGCGAGTCGTACGGCATGTACGCCTGCAACGGCATCCTGTTCAACCACGAGTCGCCGCTGCGCGGCGAGACCTTCGTGACGCGCAAGATCACGCGCGGGCTGGCGCGGGTACGCACCGGGCTGCAACCCTGCGTCTATCTGGGCAATCTCGACGCGCGCCGCGACTGGGGCCACGCGCGCGATTTCGTGCGCGCCCAATGGCTGATGCTGCAGCAGGACGAACCCGAGGATTTCGTGATCGCGACCGGCGAACAACACAGCGTGCGCGAATTCGTCGAGCTGGCCGGGCACGAGCTCGGCATGCGCATCACCTGGACCGGCAGTGGGCCGGAGGAGAAGGGCATCGACGCGAAGACCGGCCGCACGGTGATACGCCTGGATGCGCGCTACCTGCGCCCGGCCGAAGTGGATACCTTGTTAGGCGACGCGGGCAAGGCGCGCGCGCGTCTCGGCTGGCAGCCGAGCGTGAGTTTCGCGGCGCTGGTCGCGGAGATGGCGCGCCACGACCTGATGCTCGCCGAACGCGACGCGGCGCTCGCCGAACGGGGTTACCGCGTGGCGCACGAACGGGAATGAACGCTCCTGCGGTCAATCGGCACGGGATCGTCTACGTCGCCGGCCATACGGGCCTGGCCGGGTCGGCGATCACGCGGGCGCTCAAACGCCAGGGTTACACCAACGTGGTCGGCGAGCCTCACTACCGCCTCGACCTGACGCAGTCGCGCGCGGTGGATCGCTTCTTCGACGAAGCGCGCCCGAGCGCGGTCATTCTCGCGGCCGGACGGGTGGGCGGCATCATCGCCAATTCCGAGCGGCCGGCGGAGTTCATCCGCGACAACCTGCAGATCCAGACGCACGTGATCGATGCCGCGCATCGCTTCGGCGCGCGCAAGCTCGTGTTCCTCGGGTCGAGTTGCATTTATCCGCGCCTGGCGCCGCAGCCGATGCGCGAGGAATACCTGCTGACCGGCGCGCTCGAACCGACCAACGACGCCTATGCCGTCGCCAAGCTCGCGGGCATCAAGATGTGCCAGGCCTACCGGCGCCAGTACCACTTCGATGCGGTTTCCGTCCTGCCGAGCAATCTGTACGGCCCGAACGACAACTATCACGCGCGTGAGTCGCACGTCATTCCGGGTCTGATCCGCCGCATGCACGAAGCCCGCCTGCAGAAGGCCCAGCAATTCGAGGTGTGGGGCACCGGCGCGCCGCGCCGCGAATTCCTGCATTCCGACGACTTCGCGGATGCGATCGTCACGGTGCTCGAGAACTACTCGGACGACCTGCCGATCAACATCGGCGCCGGTGACGACGTGACGATCGCCGAGCTCGCCGCCATCGTGCGGCGCGTGGTCGGCCTCGAGGCGCCGATCAGTTTCGATGCGCAGAAGCCGGACGGCACTCCGCGCAAATTGCTGGACGTGGCGCGTATCCGCGCGCTCGGCTGGCAGCCGAAGATTCCACTCGAGCAGGGCCTCGCCGATACGTACCGCGCCTTCCTCGACCGGCCTCTCTCGTATTCGGAAGCGCGTCTGACGCGACGCTGAGCGCGCGTGGCCGGCGCAGCGCCGGACACTAGCCGCTGATTCCGTGAGCCGCGCAACGCGGCCCGGCACATTGTCGCGCGAGCTGACTTCACGAGCGCGCTCCGTGCAAACGCGCCAATTCCGGCGCTGAATCGCAATCGCAGCATCGCCCCCATCCGCGAGTCGGAGAAACGGCCGAGCCCCGATCCTCTCGTGCCGCAATTCGGAAGTCCCACTGCCGCGTAATGCCGCGAGCAACGCCAGATCCACGAAGCGTCGCGGCTGCAAAACTCCCGCGCGCGACTGTCGGCGGGAGGCCGCGCGCGCGTAGCTAGACGCGGACATCACACAGCGAGTCATCGTCCGGCGCAGACCGTGGGCGCCGTCCGGCGGCGCGCGTGTGCGTTTCGCAGGCAACGTACGCGACGCGCAAACACCACCACCACCACGATGTGCATGCGATCGCGCCGCCAACGTCACTGAAATGACAAGACATTGAAATACTTGCTTCCGACAATGTTATGCAAACAGGGAGACATCTCTGTAACAAAGGGAGCGCATGTGAGCGACAGCCGGAAGAGAGCGGTTTCGATCAGAATCAACGCCGGCGACTTGTCGAAGGTGAAGCGGCTCTCGCAGCGCCTCGGGGTGCGCGACTCCGACATCGTGCGATTCGCGCTCAAGACGATGCTGCAGCGGCTGGTGCCGTTGTGTGATCCCGAGGTGCGCGGACGGAACCTCGTGCCGGTGTTCGTCGAATCAGGCGCCGAGCTGCTGCGCTACTTCGACCTCGACGCCGCGCGGCTCGAGGCGATCATCAACGACTCGACCGGCAGCGAACGTCGCGTGGAGCGCGAGGACATCGCCTTGCTGGCGCTTACCGGCGGCCACGATCCGTTTGCCGCGCTCAAGCTTTCCGAGCTCAACCACCAGGATGAATCGACGCAGGGCAGCGGCGAGCTGTCGAGCTCGCTGCGTCGTTATCTCTACGAGAAATACGTGTACCGCAACGGCACCGTGCACACCCCACCACTTCGACTCGCAGCAGGAGCGAATCATGAATAGCCTGGTACCTAAAACTCCGCTCCGGCGCGTGGTGCGGATCGTCTCGGGCGTGCTCGTGTTGTGCGCCTTGCTCGCGCCGAATGCCAGGGCCGACACGGTCGGCAGCTCGCAGGTGCAGAACACGCGGCAGGTGTTCGGTAGCTACTCCGAGGTATTCACGCTGAATGTGAACGGGCCGGGTGTTCTCACCATCAAGCTCGAGAACATCTCCTGGCCAGAACGTCTGTCCCAGCTCGACTGCTCTATCTTTTCGAAGGATGGTTTCATGGAGGGTCTCGCCGGCAGCGGCGAGTGGAAGTTCGTCTCCACGGGGCCCGCATCCTTCTACGCCAGTGTGCTCGCGAGCTCGCAGGGCCGCTTCAATCTCGGCCTGTTCTCGATCCGGATGACGTTCGAGTCGGCCGCTTCGCTCGTGCCGTTGCCGGGGGCGGTGTGGCTGCTCGGTTCCGTGCTCGGCTTGTTCGGCGTGCGCCGGCATGCATGGCCGGCGCTTCGTTTTGCGCTCAACGGCGAACGCCTGGCCTGAAAATCGTTCTCGGCGCCGCGCCGACTCGCCATCGCGCGAGCAACGAAAGCGTCATCTGCGGCGCTTAGTATGACAACTGTCAAACAACTATAGGGCGTGCGAAACCCCATGCGAATTGCGAATCTGCTTCTCTCGGGTTTCCTCTTCTGCACGGTTGCCTTCGCCGATGAGGCCGCGCCCACTTCCATGCGTCCCCCCTACAGGCTCCAGCCCGGCGATGTGGTGACGGTCTCGGTCTGGAAGGAGCAGGACCTGCAACAGGAAGTGTTGGTGCGTCCGGACGGCGCACTGTCTTTTCCGCTCGCCGGTGAATTCAACGTCGACGGCAGGACCGTGGAGGAATTGCGCGTGCAGCTGGTCGATCGACTCAAGCGTTATGTCCCCGACCCGGTGGTCACCGTGGCGGTCAAGGCGATCGGTGGAAATCGGGTTTATGTCATCGGCAAGGTCGCGCGGCCGGGAGAATTCCCGTTCAGCAGTTCCGTCGACGTCATGCAGGCGCTCAGCCTCGCGGGTGGCGCAACTCCCTTCGCGCAGGTCAACGATATCGTCATTTTACGCCGGGAGAATAGCGGCCAGCGTGCGCTGCCTTTCCGCTACGGAGATGTCGAGCGCGGCAAGAACCTGCAGCAGAACTTCCTGCTCCAGAGTGGCGACACCGTCGTGGTTCCCTGAAGGAAAAGATCGATCCAATGGCAAGGGCCGCTGCAAAAGTTGTGTTCGCGGGCGGATTCGGCCTGTGCTGTCTGCCGTCGTTTGCGGCCGAGTGGGCCGTGGCCCCGTTGTTCACCTTCGACGCCGATCACCAGAGCAACCGCACCTTCCGCGCAATCGGGCAATCGAGCGAGTCGCTGTCGGCAGGTGTCGATCTCGGTGTCGTGCGCCGCACCGAGACCAGCGAATTCAGCCTGCTGCCTCACTACTACGCGCAAAGGTTTTCAGGGGATTCCATTCCCGATATCGACGATCAGCGGCTGATGGCCGCGCTGCGCCTGGATCTCGAACGTGGACAACTCTATTTCGACGCGGAGTATGCCGACGAGAGCACGCTCACGACCGAGCTCGCCGAGACCGGCCTGATCCGCGCCGACGCTTCGCGCACCACGCGCGGCACCAGCGCTGCGTGGACGTTCGCGCATTCCGATTCGCGCGAGTTCAGCGCGTCGGCCAGCTTTCAGGATGTGAGCTATTCCGGTGGCTTCGCCACGCAGTTGAATGGCTACCGCTACGCTGCCGTTTCCGCCAACGAGAGATTCATGTTCTCGCCGCGTTGGGCGCTCACCCTGGGCACTTTCGTCTCGAATTTCGACAGCCCGACGCGCGGCAGTCGCAGCGGTGAACGGGGAATATCGCTGGGCTTCACGTTTGCCTGGACAGAACGGCTCAACATGGCCGGCACGCTCGGCGGCAGCCGGCGGGACATCGACGGCATGCAAAGCAACGGAACCACGGGCGATTTCAGCCTGCAGTACCGCGGCGAGACGCGCACGGTCGATTTCACCGCCGCGCATTCGCTGGTGCCCTTCGGAACCGGCGTGCTGACCGAACGCAACACCGCCGAACTGTCGTTGCGTCAGGATTTCAATTCGCGTCTGTCCGCCACCGCACGGGTGGGTTTCTCGCGCAACGAAGACGCCGGTTTCGGCATCACGTTCGACAGCCGCACCTACCGTTTCGCGGACAGCGAATTGCGCTGGCAGATCAACGAGACCTGGTCGACCGCCATCGCCGGCGGTTACGCCGATGCGACGGTTCTGGGTGCGCCGGAGACGTTCGGCGGCTGGAGTGTGGCGCTGCGCAGCTACTGGTCGCCGGCACGCCGCGTGTTCGGACACTGATCCCATGAATGCCGCCGCACCACCCGTCACTCCGGACCTGCGCGACGTATTCAGGGCGCTGGTACGCCGGCGCCTTCCGGCGTCCATCTGCCTTGCGACCGGGTTGGTCGTGGCCATGCTGCTGGCGTTGTTGTTGCCCGCGCGTTATCAATCCACGGCCACGATTCTCATCGAACAGCAGGAGCTGCCCGCAGACCTGGTGCGCTCGACGGTGACCTCGTTCGCCGACCAGCGCATCCAGGTGATCAGCCAGCGCGTGATGACCACCGAGACGCTGCTCAAGCTCATCAACAAGTTCAACCTGTACGCCAAGGATCGTGCCAGCGAGACCCGCGAAGAACTCATCTCGCGCATGCGCTCGGACATCGATTTCCACATGATCAGCGCGGATGTCATCGATCCGCGCAGCGGACGGCCGACGGCGGCCACGATCGCATTCGCGGTGTCGTACACCAGCCGCGAACCGGAGCTCGCGGTGCGCGTCGCCAACGATCTCACGAGCCTGTACCTCAACGAAAATCTCTCGCAACGCGCACGGCTCGCAGAAGACGCGTCGGCGTTCCTGCGCGAGGAGGGCGATCGCATCAACACGCGCATCACGGTGCTCGAAACGGATCTGGCGAAATTCAAGGAAGAGAATGCAGATACGTTGCCGGAACTCGCGCAGTTCAATCTCGAGTTGCTCGATCGCACCGAGCAGCAGATCCGCACGCTCGAGGCGCAACAGTCCTCGCTCGATCAGCAGCGCGTGTTCCTCGAGGCCCAGCTGGCCCAGCTCAAGCCGAACTCGGCCGTGTACTCCGAGACCGGCGAGCGCATTCTGAGCGCCAACGACCGGCTGAAGACGCTGCGTTCGCAGCTCGCCAGCGCGCAGGCGCTGTACGCGCCCGACCATCCGGACATCGCGCGCCTGCGGCGCGAGATCGCCGGGCTCGAGCAGAGCAATCCGGTCGCCGAAGACTACAACGACATCACGCGCCGTCTCGAAGAGACGCGCGCTGCGCAGGCCGCCGCGAGCAACCGCTACGGTCCGGAACACCCGGATCGCGTGCGGCTCGATCGCGAGGTCGCGGCGCTCGAGGCGAAACTCGCCGCGACCGCACCCGCGGCGGCTCCCGGCGCCGAGTTCAGGCCGGTGAGCGGCGACAATCCTGCCTTCGTGCAGATCCAGGCGCAGTTGTCCGCCAACATCAACGACCGGCGCTCGCTGAATGCGCAGATCGGCCAGATGCGCAAGGAGATCCTCGAGTACCGGCGCAAGATTTCGGTGTCGCCGCAGATCGAGAAACAGTATCGCGAGATGTCGCGCGACTACGACAACGCGCGCGCCAAGTACCAGGACGTCCGCGCCAAGCAGATGGAAGCGCAGACCGCGCAGAACCTCGAGACCGATCGCAAGGGCGAGCGCTTCACGTTGATCGAGCCGCCGATGATGCCGGAGAAGCCGGTGAGCCCGAATCGCGGCGCGCTGCTGGTGCTCGGCATCGCACTGAGCTCGCTGCTGGCGGCGGGCTTGGTCTTTGCCCTCGAAAGATTCGATTCGACCGTGCGCGGCCGCAAGGACCTGCTGCAGCTGTTAGGCGTCGCGCCGCTGGCCATCGTGCCGCGCATCGTCACAGCGGCCGGGCGCGGCGCGGCCAGGCGCCGCTTCCGCTACACCACGGCCGCCGCCGCCGTGCTGAGCTGTGCGCTGGCGCTCACGTCGCTGCACGTCTTCTTGCGGCCGCTCGATTCCCTGTGGTTCGCAGTGATCCGCAAACTCGGAATCTAGGAGCTCCATGGAACGCATCGAACGAGCGCTCGAAGTCGCCCGCCTGCATCGTCGCCGGCAGGGCGACGCGGCGCCCGCCTCCGTAGCGGTGCCGGCATCCGTGGCGGTGCCGGCCAGTGGCATCGCGGCGCCGTCGTTCAGCGAGGCGCTGGCGGAAGAACATGCCACGTTGCGTCTGGACGATGCGCCCGCCGTGGAGCTGCCGGCGCGCGAAGTGCTGCGCGAACGCTACGTCGTGTTCCCGGACGATGCGGGGCTCGCGACCGCCGCGTACAAGATGCTTCGCGCCCAGGTGCTGCAGCGTACGCGCCAGCATGGAATGCGCACCATCGGGATCGTCAGTCCGGCCAGCGGCGAGGGCAAGACGCTGACCGCGATCAACCTGGCACTGAGCCTCGCGGCCGACCCTAACCAGTCCGTGATCCTGGTCGATCTCGACCTGCGCAAGCCGTCGGTAGCCGCCACGCTCGGGCTCGACGCCGAACGTGGGCTGGAAAGTTATTTCGCAGGCGTCGACCCGGTGGAAAAAGTCTGGCGGCGGTTCGCATCCGTGGAACGGCTGGTGGTCGTGCCGACCCTGGCGCCGGTGTCCAACAGCTCGGAGATCCTGGCCGGGCCCGCCGCCGGGGAACTCGTGCGGACGCTGCGCGGCGTGAGCTCGGATCCGCTCGTGCTCGTCGACCTGCCCCCCGCGCTGCTTTCGGATGACGTGCTCACGATCGCGCCGCTGCTCGACGGAATCGTGCTGGTGGTGACCGCCGAACAAACCCGGCGCGAAGATCTGCAGCGCGTGTTCGAGTTGCTGCGGAGCACGCCCGTCATCGGCACCGTGCTCAACTCCTCGGCGGAAGCCGAGGCGCGCGCGTACTGAGGCCGCCCATGTACGAGACTTTCTTCGGCTTGCGTGAGAAGCCGTTCGCACTGGCGCCCGACCCGGAATTCCTATTTCTCGGCCGCCATCATCGGCGCGCGATGATCCTGCTCGATTACACGCTGAGCAGCGGAACCGGCTTCGCGCTCGTGACAGGCCGGGTCGGCTGCGGCAAGACCACGGTCATACGCAGCGTGCTGGCGCGCGCGTCGCAGGAGTTCACCGTCGGATTGATCTCCAACACCCACAGTGGGTTCGGCAACCTGCTTCCCTGGGTGGCGCGCGCCATCGGCATGAAAGACATCGCGCCGTCCGAGAGTGAGCTGTACGAGAAGTTCGTGGATTTCCTGATCGCGGAGTACGCCGCGGGACGGCGCGTCGTGCTGGTCATCGACGAAGCGCAGAACCTCGGCGCCGCAGGGCTCGAGCAGTTGCGGGTGTTGTCGAACGTCAACACGGGCAAGGACCTGCTGCTGCAGACCATCCTGATAGGCCAGCCCGAGTTGCGGGCGACTCTCGCCCAGCCGCAGCTGCGCCAATTCGCGCAGCGCATCGCGATCGAATACCACATGGAGGCGCTGTCGCGCGAAGAAACACATGCCTACGTGCGCCATCGGCTCGGCGTGGCGGGCGGCAATCCCGCGCTGTTTGCCGCGGAGGCCGTCGAACTGGTGCATGCACGCACCGGCGGCGTACCGCGGCTGATCAACCAGGTGTGCGACACGGCGCTGGTGTATGCCTTCGGCGAGCAGCGCTCGCCGGTCGATGCCGGCATCGTGGCAGATGTTCTCGATGACCGCAGCGCCGGTGGATTGCTGGCGCTGGGCGAGCCGGTCCCGCGCGAGTCCGACGCACTCGCATTCGGCGTGGAGCACTGAGATGAAATTCACGGTGCTGAGCCACGCGGGTTTGCTGGTCGAACACCGCGGCACGCGGATCGTTTCCGATCCCTGGCTGCTCGGTTCATGTTATTGGCGCAGCTGGTGGAACTACCCCGAACCTCCGCCGGGCATTGCCGATTCCCTCGAGGTCGACTACATCTACCTCACGCACCTGCATTGGGACCACTTCCACGGACCGTCGCTGCGCAAGCTGCTGGCGCGCAACCCGTTCGTGAAAGTGCTCGTGCCCAAGGTGCCGACCCGCCGCATGCTCGAAGATCTGGCCTACCTGGGTTTCGAAGACGTGCGCGAAATCCCGCACGGCGCGACGGTTCAGCTCGGCGAGGACTTCACGCTTTCTTCCTTTCAGTTCGGAGCCGCGGTGGACAGCGCGATGGTGCTCGCGGGCGGCGGCCGCGTATTGCTCAACGCGAACGACTGCAAACATTTCGGCCTGCCGCTGCGCCAGATCACGAACCGCTTTCCGCGCTTCGATTTCGTGTTCCGCAGCCACTCGAGCGCGTCGCCGATTCCCTACTGCGTCGACGGTTACACGGAGGCGTTTCCCAACCTGCGCTCGCCACGCGACTACATCGAGGAATTCTCGCGTTTCGCGCTGCACGTGCGCGCGCGCCATGCGGTGCCGTTCGCGAGCAATCATTGTTTCCTTCATCGCGACACCTACGCGTTCAACGCCACGGCCGTATCGCCCGAGGATGTGCGTGCCTACTACACGCAGCTGGCGCGCAGTTCCGGCAGCGACAGCGAGTGCGTCGTGATGACCCCGGGCAGCAGCTGGAGCGACGAGTCGGGTTTCGACGTCGTGCCATTCGACTACGCCGGGCGCAGCGCGCACATCGAAGCGTTGCGCGACAAACATGCCGGTACGCTGGCCGCGCAGTACGACCTCGAAGCCGCGGCGCGCGTCGATCACGACAGCGCCGATCGGTATTTCGCCGGCTTCCTGCGCGCATTGCCCACGCTGCTGCGGCCGCGCTGGCGCCTGACATTCCGGGTCAGCGACGCGGCGGGCGCGCACTGCTGGGTGCTCGATTTCGCCACCGCGACCGTGCGGCGCGCCGACCAGCCCGATCCCGGCGGGCCGGTGATCGACGTTCCCGTGACCGTGTTCAACGACTGCGTATGCGTGCGGATGTTCTCGGCGTGGACCGCTTCCAAGCGGCTGCGGATACGCCTGCGCTCGCCGGCCGAACTCGCCGTGGCGAACGGCGTATTTTCGCTGCTCGATTTCTACGAGCTCGACATGATGCCGTTGCGGCGCAACTTTTCCTTGCGATCGCTCGGCGTCCGCGCGCGCCGCTGGCGCGACGCCGTGGAGGCGGTGGTGCTGCTCACCCGCCACCGCCTGCTCGGCAAACCCTTTGACGTCGCGTCCCTCTATGAGCTGCCCGCAGCCGACCCAGGGCGTTGAAGCGCCACAGCCGGTTCAACGCCGGCGCATCCTGCACGTCGTCCCGACTTACTACCCGGCGGTCCGATACGGCGGCCCGATCCGTTCGGTGCACGGGCTGGCGAGCGCGCTCGCGCGCCGCGGCCACGACGTCCACGTATTCACGACCAACATGGACGGCGACGAAAATCTCGACGTGCCCCTGGACCGGCCGGTGGTGCGCGACGGCGTCAACGTGCACTATTTTCCGGTCCCCGCGCTGCGCCGCCTTGCCTGGTCGCCTGCCATGGGCCGCGCCCTGCGCGAGTCGGCCGCGGACTTCGACGTCATGCATCTGCACGCGGTGTTCGTGTGGCCCTTGCAGGCCGCGGCGCGAGCGGCGCGGCGTGCCCGCGTTCCCTATCTACTGGCGCCACGCGGCATGCTGGTGCGCGACGTGATACGCGGACGGAGCCGCTGGATCAAGAGCGCGTGGATCGAACTGTTCGAGCGCCGCACGCTGGCGCGCGCGGCCGGTTTACATGCCACCGCGGAGATCGAGATCGAGGACGTGCGCTCGCTCGGGCTCAAATTCGCGGCGGCGTACTGCGTGCCGAATGGCGTCGAGTGGCCGCGCGCACATCCTTCGCTCGGCTCGGGGCCTTACGCCGGCATCACACGGCAGTACGCGCTGTTCCTGAGCCGCATCAGCTGGAAGAAGGGCCTCGACCGGCTCATACGCGCCTGGAAACACGTGCCGTACCTGCCGCTGGTGATCGGTGGCAATGACTACGAGGGGCTGATCCCGGAACTCACCGAACTCGCACGCCGCGAAGGCGTGCAGGATCGTGTCGTGTTCCTCGGACCGGTGAGCGATCTCGACAAGTGGGCGCTGTACGAGAACGCGCAGCTCTTCGTGTTGCCGTCGTATTCGGAGAACTTCGGCAATGTGGTGGCCGAGGCCATGGCAATGCGTTGCCCTGTCATCGTGACGCGCGCGGTAGGCGTCGCGCCATTGGTGGAGCAGTACGGGGCGGGGCTGGTATGCGGGGATACACCCGTCGACATCGCTGCCGCGGTGAATCGCATCGCCTCCGACGGGCCGCTGCGCCGTGAGTGCGGTGCGCGCGGCCGTGCTGCCGTCGAGGCCGTGCTGTCCTGGGACGCCATCGCCGCGCAGATGGAGCAGGTCTACGAAGAAATTGCCGTGCCCAAACTACTGCCATTGACTGCGGTGGCCCCCTCATGACGGCGTCAGGCACAGGGCGCAGGCGGGTATTTCTCTGGGGCGCCGTGTTCGGCTACAGCGGCCTGGTTTTCACGCTGGTGCGCAACGTGCTGCTGGTGCCGCTGTACCTGCAGCACATCGACCTCGGCGAGTACGGCGCATGGCTTGCCACCGGCGGTGCGCTGGTGCAGTTGCTGGTCACAGATTTCGGACTCTCCGGCGTGATCACGCAGCGGGTCGCGATGCGCGCGGGCAGCGCGGATCTGGCGGCGATGCGGGCGCTGATCAGCGCGGGACTTGCCAATGCCATCGTGCTCGGGCTGGCGCTCGCGGCGGCCAGCAGTCTGGTCGCGGCATGGCTCCCGGCCACGCAGGGCTTGCGGCCGGAACAAGTCACGCGGGTGCTCGATTGTTATTTGATTGCGGTGGCGGCCAATGCCTGCGGTGTCTTCTCGATGGCGGCGCTGGCCGCACTGCGCGGCGCGCAGCGTCCGGCCGCGGCGGGCAGTGTGACCATGGTCGCCGATGTAGCCAGCGTGATCGTGACGCTCGTGTGCCTCTACGCCGGGCTCGACCTGTACGCGATCGCCTACGGGCTGCTGGCGCGCTCGGGCATCGCCGCGGTCGGGGCCGTCGCCTCGCTCGCGAGCATCTTTCGCCACGCCAAGGACGACTGGCGGCCGCGCTGGCGCGAGTCGCTCGATATGTGGCGCGATTCGGCGCGTTTCTTCGTCACTTCCATCGCCATGAGACTGCAAAGCCAGGCGAACATACTTTTTGTCGGCAGCGTGCTCGGACCACAAGTCGCGGCGGTTTATGGGCTCACCGTGCGCGCGCATGAAACGGTGCTCATCGTCGTGGCGCAACTCAACTCCGCTTTCGGGCCGGTGCTCGCGCACCTGGCCGGTACTGGAAACCTGGATCGCCTGAATTCGGTCATTCGCAGCCTGTTGCCGCTCGTGGCGGCACTTGCGGCGGTCGGCGCAGTCAGCGTTGCCGTGCTCAATCACTCGTTCGTTTCGTTGTGGGTGGGATCTCACGCGTATGGCGGAGCGACGCTCACGATCCTGATGGCGGTGGCGATGTGGGTGACTTCGCTGGCGTACGTCGGTTACGAGGCATTGCTGGCACGCGGCGAGTTTTCCTTCATCGCGCGCATATTCGCGATCGGCAGCGTGCTGCATGTCGTGATGCTGGTCGCGGCTCTGAGCTGGCTGGGAGCGTGGGGTGCGCCGCTTGCCCTGGTGGTTTCTTCTTTGTGCTGGGGAAGTCTTGCGTGGGGCAAGGTTGCGGCGGATGCGCGCCCGGTGGCCAGCCTGCGCGGCGCTCTTGGCGAAGTCGCCCTCATCGGCGCCGTAGCCTGCATCGCCGCCGCGGCACTCCTCAATCTGCTGCCGCTGGCCACTTCGTGGGCGGCGCTCGCGGCAGAGGGCGTGTTGTGCGCAGTCGCGGTCGCCGCAGTGTTGCTGGTGGTGCACCCGGCGCTGCAGCGTACGTTGCGCTCCGAGATCGTCACCACGTTGCGCGCGTTGCGTGCCGCATGACGCGCTCGATCGGAATCGTCGGCGCCGGCGACATCGTGCGCAAATTGCACCTGCCCGTGCTGCAGTGTCTCGACGACGTACGCATCGCGTGGCTGTACGACGCAGCGCCGCTGCGCGCCCGCGCGGTCGGCGACGCCTACGGCGTACGCGTCACAGAGGCCGAAGGTCCGCGGGAGCTTCCCGCCTGCGATGTGGTGCTGCTCGCGGTGCCCGCGCCGGCGCGCGGCGCGTACCTGCAGGAATTCGCGCGCCGCGAAACCGCGGTTTTTTGCGAGAAGCCATTTGCGCTCTCGCTTGAAGAGCACCGCAATTACCTGGAATGGTTCGCGCCCCACCGGCTCGGCTGCGGATACATGCGGCGCTTCTACCGCTCGACTCGGATCGTCGATCACTTGCTGAAGCAGGGTTGGCTCGGCGATCTGCGCGCGATCCGCATCGCCGAAGGCGCGCGCTCGCGCGGCAGCGGCAGCGGACATTCTTTCCTCGACGATCCGCGCTTCGCCGCGGCGGGCGGGGTGCTCATGGATCTCGGTACGCACACCCTCGATCTCGCGCTGCAGTTCGCCGGCGATGGCGACAGCCGGGTCGAACATGCCGAGATCACGTTCGACGGCAAGGTGGATCGCCACGCGCAGGCATCCGCGCGGATCGGTGCCACTTCCACGCAGCTCGACTACGCCGTGAGCTGGCTGGCGCCGCAGTCCAATCGCCTCCAACTCGACTTCGCCCACGCGAGCGTCTGGATGGGCATCGCGCCCGATGCGTGCGTCTTCCTCGGGGATGCCGCGCGACCGCGCGAGGCGCTCGAACTCGGCGCGTCCGTCGAGGGCGCCACGACTATGAACCAGGCTTTTGCGCTCGAATGGCGTGAATTTCTGGCCGGACTCGACAGCGGCAGCGAGTCGCGCGTCTCGGCCCGCTCCGCGCTCGCGACCACCGGACTGGCGCAGATGATCAGGGACACGGGTATCCGCGCCCATGAATAGGATCGCCGTCATCGGGGCAAACGGCCAGGTCGGCGCGGAGCTGTGCCTGCTGCTAGCGCGCGAGCCCGATGTCGCGCTGGTGCCGGTGTGCCGCACGCGCAGCGGATCGGCATTCCTGCGTGCGCACGGCATCGCCGTTCGTCACGGCAGCTGCGCGGATGCAGCGCAGGCGCGTGCCTTGCTGGGCGACTGCCAGGTGATCGTGAATTCGGCGTTGGCGAGCGGCACGCCGCGACAGATCCGCGCCACCGAGGACGCCATCATCGAAAACGCGCTCGCGGCATCCGCGCCCGGCGCGCGCGTCATCCACTTCAGCACGCAGTCGGTGTACGGCGATGCGAATCCCGGCCGTCGGGTCCGCTGGCTGAGTCCGTACGGGCGCGCCAAGCTCGGCACCGAGCGCAGCGGCGTGCGCCGCGCGCGCCGCCTCGGCAAGGAGCTGTACATCCTGCGGCTCGGCCATGTCGGCGGTGCGTTGCAGGGAATTTCGGAGCAGATGCGCAGCGCGCTTGCGACGGGCGAGGTGTTGCTGCCCGCGGGCGATACACCTTCGAATCTGGTGTACACGGTGACCCTTCTCGAGGCGATCCGCCTGATCGCGTCCGCGCGCGTCGCGCCGGGCATCTACGATCTCATGAGCCACCCGCAGCTCGGCTGGCGCGCGGTGCACGAAGCGGAAGGTGCGATCGCAGGCCTGCCGTCGTTCGTGCCGCGCATCGTCCCGCAGCCGGCACAGGTAGATCCGCTGCGCGCGATGTTACGGCGCGGTGCCCGCCTGGTGAGCAGCGCTGCGCTGCGCAATGCACTCGCCAAACTACTGTCCCATGCGCCGCCGCGATTCAACGCGCGGGCGCATGCGTGGTGGCACCGTGCGCGGGCGCGCGCCGAAATCGCCGCTCTCGCCCGTGCTGAACGGCCCGCCGAACATCTGTCGTGGATCGCCAATGGATCGCGGTTCATCGGCGGCCTGTCACCAACGCTCGAGCTGCTGGCCGGCGCACCCTACCGGGACCTGTTGCGGACCGGGCGCGAGCCGTGGCCGGAGGATCTGCCGCCGGCTTTTGCCCAGGTGCCCGCCGCCGCGCCCGATCGCGACCCCGTGACGTTGACGCGGACGGCCTGAACAAAATCGACACATGCGGGCGCTAGACTGCCGCGCTGCCTCGGGAACTGGATATATGTGCGGAATCGCCGGATTGTTCGACAGCCAGGGTCTTGCGGCGGATGCGGATCGCATGCAGGCCGCGCTCGAGCTCATGCGCCGCCGCGGACCGGACAGCGCCGGAACCTGGCAGGACGATCGCGTCCTGTTCGGGCACCGGCGTCTCGCCATCGTCGATCTGTCGCCGGCCGGGCATCAACCGATGATCTCGGCCGAAGGGCGATATGTGATCACCTTCAACGGCGAGATATACAACCATGCCGAATTGCGCAACGAGCTCGCGCCGGTGGGTGGCTGGCGCGGATCCTCGGACACTGAAACGCTGCTCGCGGCCTACCAGGCCTGGGGTCCGGAATGCCTCGCGCGACTCAACGGCATGTTTGCGTTTGCGATCTGGGACCGCGTGGAGAAACGCCTGTTCGTGGCGCGCGACCGTCTCGGTGTCAAACCACTCTATTACGCCGAACGCGGCTCCCTGATCGCCTTTGCCTCGCGACCCGGCGCGCTGCGTGCCCTCGATGAGCGGCTGCATTCGCCGATGGACGGCAATGCCTTGCGTGTGTATCTCGAGCTCGGCTACATCCCCGCGCCGCTCGCGTTGCACGAAGGCGTGCGCAAACTGCCGCCAGCTCACTATCTACTGGCCGACGAGCGCGGCGTGCGCGTGGTGCGCTATTGGGATTTTCGCCACCTCGTTCCCGACCCGTCGTGGAGCGCGCGGTCCGAGGACGATCTGCTCGATGAGCTCGACCAGCTCGTCAAACGCGCCGTGCGCCTGCGGCTCATGAGCGACGTGCCGCTCGGCGCATTCCTCTCCGGCGGCGTTGACAGTGCGCTGATCGCGGCCTGCATGTGCGGGGAAGGGAATGCGCCACCGCGCGCCTTCACCATCGGCTTCGCCGAAAGCGACTACGACGAGAGTGAATCGTCGGCGCGCATCGCCCGGCATCTGCGAATCGAGCAGACGACCGAGACGCTGAGTGTCACGAGCCTGTTGTCGCTGCTGCCGCAATTCGTCGAGGAATACGACGAGCCGTTTGCGGACAGCTCGGCCTTTCCGACGCTGGCGCTAGCGCGGCTTGCCGGGCGGCACGTCAAGGTCGCGCTGAGCGGTGACGGCGGCGACGAGGCCTTCGGCGGCTACCATTACTATGGGTTGCTCGAGCGCCTGCGTTCCGCCGATGACTGGCGCCCCGACACGCGCCGCTTCTTCGGTCGCGCGATGGGGCGGCTGCCCAATCATCGCTTCAAGCTGCTGGCCGGCGCGCTGCAGCCGGAAACCGCAGTCGAGCAGTTTCACTTCCTGCGTGGCATAGGCAAGGACTTCGGCCCGGTGCTCGATGAGCAAGTGCTCGCAGTCGCGACGGATTCGCGTCAGCTGTTCGCGCAATTCGCGGCGTCCCTCGCGGTGGATCTGCGCCGTGCGGAAATCGGCATGCGGCTCGACACCGGGTTCCTGCTGCCCAATCTCTACCTGCAGAAAGTCGATGTCGCGAGCATGGCGTACTCGGTCGAAGCGCGCTGTCCGTTCACGGATTACCAGCTGGTCGAGTGGGCGATGCGCCTGCCGCTCAAGTACAAGCTGCGGCGGGCCACGACCAAGTACCTGCTCAAGAAGCTCCTGGCGCGATACCTGCCGGCGGAGCTGGTGTACACGCCGAAGAAGGGCTTCGGCGTGCCGGTGGCAGCCTGGTTGCGCGGACCGCTCAAATCCTGGGCGCAGGAGCTGTTCAACGACACGTCCACCATGAACCGCCTGCCGCTCGATCGGCCGAAGTTGCTGGAGCTGCTGCGACTGCATTGCAGCGGCGCTCGCGACGCGCATCCTCTGCTCTGGGCCGCGCTGATGCTGGTGAGTCATGTGGCGCGGCACGAGCGCGGCATGACGCTGCCCGACGTGCCGGTGACCGCGGAGCGCGCGGCGTGAGCAGTATCGTCAGGCTGCCGGCGCCCGTGCCGGTACCCGCCGCGCTCTCGCCGGCGCCGCGTGTGCTGGTGATTGGCAGCCAGTACTTCGACGACACGATGGAATGGCACACGGTCGACGCCGCGCGCGCGCTCGGTTGCACGGTGGACTTTTTCGCCGCCAGCGGTTTCGGCGGGTCGCGCGGCCCTTGGCAGAAGGCCGTGCAGAAATGCGGCAACCTGCTGCTGCGCGAGCCGGAGCGGCGCATCGAGCGACGCCTCGCGCGCGTCGTGGAGCAATTCGCGCCGCAGGTGATCCTGGTGCTGCTGGGCAACCAGCTGTCACCCAAAACCGTTGCGCTGCTGCGCACCCGTACGCGCGCACCGATCGTCTGCTGGTGCCAGGACCAGATGACGACGATCGGCCGCCAATATCTGCTCGGCGCCGGTTACGACGCGGTCTTCGTCAAGGACCGTTACCTGCAGGAGCAGTTCGGGCGCATGTTGCGTGCGACGCAGTTTCACTATCTACCCGAAGCGTGCAATCCACGCGTGCACCGCACGCTCGCGTCCAGTACCGACGAGCAGGCCCGATACCGCTGCGAAGTGATGATCGCCGGCACGGTCTACTACTACCGGCAGGAGATCCTGCGCGCGCTCGGCGAATTCGACCTGCGCGTCTATGGCAACAAGCCGGGATGGCTGGTCGATCGGCTGCCGCCCGGTGTGTTTCGCGGCGAGGTGCGCGGCGACGAGAAGGTGCACGCGGCACGCGCTGCCACCGTGGCGCTCAACACTTTGCACTACGCCGAGGTCGATGGCCTCAATTGCCGCGCCTTCGAGCTCGCCGGAATCGGCGCGTTCCAGATCGTGGATTTCAAGCCGGTACTCGCCGAACATTTCCGTCCCGGCGAGGAAATAGAAACCTTCCGCACGCCGGACGAACTGGTCGCCAAGATTCGCCACTACGTCAGGAATCCGGACAAGGCGCGGGCGATTGCGGCTGCCGGTCAGCGCCGCGCGCATCGCGAACACACCTATGAAGCGCGGCTGCGCACGGTTCTCGATGTCGCGCTCGGCGCCCGGCAGGCTGAAAGATGAGCCGGCGCCGCGTCCTGCTGCTGCTCTCGGAGGTTTTTGCGCACGGCGGTATCCAGCGCTTCAATCGCACGCTGCTCGCGGCCTGCGAGCAGCTGGGCATCGACTGCGACGTCTACACGCTCGCCGACAACGAGGCGGCGCGCGCGCGCTGGTACCGCGCGGACGGGCCGCTGCGCATCCGCACCTTTGCGCGCCACAAACCCATGTTTGCCGCGGCCGCGGTGCGCGCCATCGCAACGGGCACATACGATGAGGTGATCATCGGCCACGTGCATTTTCTCGAGCTTGCGGTGAGCGCGCGGCTGTTCCGTCGCCGGCGGCCGCGCATGTTGCTGGTGGCGCACGGCGTCGAAGTGTGGGATCGCATCCGTGGCACGCGGCGCCGCCACCTGGCAGGCGTCGACCGCATCCTCTGCGTGAGCGACTACACCGCCGGCTCGATCCGTTCGCAGGCACCGGAGATTCCGGCGGAGCGCTTCGCGATTTTCCCCAATGCGCTGGCGGATCTGTGGGTGGATAAGATGGGCCGGCTCGGCGCGGACGAGGCCGCGCGCACACGGGCGCCATTCATCCTTTCGGTTGCGCGGCTTTCGCGCCATGACCGGCTGAAGGGCATCATCACGACGCTCGAGGCCTTCTCGCAGCTGGCCGACCGATCGTTGCGTTACGTGATCGCCGGCGACGGCGACGATCGCGAATTTCTGCGCCGCATCGCCAGCAGGCTCGGTGTTGCCGACCGGGTCGATTTTCCGGGCGCGGTCAGCGATCAGGAGCTCGTCGCGTTGTACCGGGAGTGCCGCGCGTTCGTGCTGCCGAGCGGCCAGGAAGGTTTTGGAATCGTGTTCCTCGAGGCGATGTTCTTCGGCGCACCGGTGGTGGCGGCGCGCGAGAAGGGCGCCATCGACGTGGTGCGCGACGGCGAAACCGGAATGCTCGTGGCTTATGGCGACGTCACGGCGCTGGCGGCGGCCATCACGCGCGTACTCACCGACCACGATCTTGCCGCGCGGCTGCGCACCGCGGCCAGCGCCAACGTGACCGCAGACGGTTGTTTCACCGCAACGGCGTTCGCGCGCCGATTGGGCGGGCTGCTCGAAGAGCAGCATGCGCCGCGCAAGCTCGTGTTCGTCAACCGCTACTTTCATCCCGACGAGTCCGCCACCAGCCGCATGGTCTCGGACCTGGCGTGCCGGCTGAAACGCGCCGGCCAACAGGTCGCGGTCGTCACGTCACGGCAGCTCTACGACGATCCGGCGGCGCTGCTGCCGGAGCACGCTGAAGTCGACGGGGTCATCGTCCATCGCGTGAACACCGCGCGCCGCGGCCGCGGCACGCTCGCCGGCCGGGCGCTCGACTACCTCAGCTTTTACATCGGCGCCTGGTGGCGGTTGCGCAAGATCCTGAATGCCGGCGATGTCGTCATCGCAAAGACCGACCCGCCGTTGCTGTCGTTGCCGGTGGCATTGGCTGCGCGGGCTCGCGGCGCGATCCTCGTCAACTGGTTGCAGGACGTGTTTCCGGAAGTGGCGCAGGAGCTCGGCATCGCCGTGCGTCCGGCGTTCCTGGCGCGCGTGTTGCTGCGCCTGCGCGATGCGAGCCTGCGGCGCGCGGCCTGCAACGTCGCGATCGGCGCGCGCATGGCGGAACGGCTCGCGGCGCGCGGCATTCCGGCCAGCACGATCCGCGTGATTCCCAACTGGGCGGACACCGCCGAAATCGCGCCCCAGCCCACGATCGGCAATCCGATTCGCGTCACGCTCGGACTCGACGACCGGTTTGTCGTCGGTTATTCGGGCAACCTCGGCCGCGCGCACGAATTCGAGACGTTCCTCGGCGCGGCGCTGCTGCTACGCGAGTCGTCCGCGTTCGTTTTTCTCGTCACGGGCGGAGGTGCGCTGCTGCCTGCGCTGCGGCAGGCGGTCGCCGCCGCCGGTCTCGACAATTTCCGGTTCCAGCCGCATCAGCCCGCGGAGCGGCTCGCCGCCAGCATGGCGGCCGCCGACGTGCACCTGGTGAGCCTGCTGCCCGCGCTCGAGGGGCTGATCGTGCCGAGCAAGTATTACGGCATCCTGGCCGCAGGCCGGCCGGCTATCTTCATCGGCGACGGCGATGGCGAGCTGGCGCGCGAGATTCGCGCGGCGGACACCGGTGTAGTGGTCGCTCCGGGCGACAGCGAGACGCTGGCGCGCGAGCTGCGCCGATTACACTCCGATCCCGAACTACTCGCGCGGCTCGGGGCAAATGCGCGCGCACAGGCCGTCGACCGCCACGGCAGCCAGCGCGCGCTCAAGTCGTGGCTGGCGCTGTTGGCGACTTTGCCGGAACAGACGGAGAGCGGCGAGCCGCTGCTGGCGCGCGCTCAGTCGGGAACGTAGCGCCGCAATTCCGGCATGGCCTGCGCCGCGAACCGCGCCACCGACTGGTCCGCCTGCCGTTCGTCGAAGGTCTCGCTGAGCGGAATGGAGAGGCGCACGAGGGCGCCGTCGGTGCGCTGCCGCGTCAGTGCGTCCCAGAATATGAACCACTTCACCAGGTACTCGTTGGTGAGCTGCCGGCCGCGCTGTTCAAACCAGTAGTAGACCACCTGGCGCCGGCCATTGAGCTCGATCAGCGCCCGGTTGACGGCCAGCTGCCCGGCCGCGCCGGCCTCGAGTTTCGTCTGCTCGAGGGAACGGATGATCCATCCGCCGCCGGGCAGGCAGGCACGTGGCGAATGCACCGAGCGCCCGGCGCGCTGCGAGTTGTACCAGGCGACATAGAAATTGAGCGGGTGCCCATTGCCGTCCTGGTAGTTTGCGAATAGATAGTCGTCGAGCAGCAGCGCGTCCTGATAGACGCTGTCGAGCGAGCCGCGCTCTCCACGCCAGGCACCCAGGTGCGTCGGGAATTCGACCAGCGTGAGCCTGGGTGGCACGCTTTCGAGGCGCGCCGGCATGACGAAGGCCGCGAGCGCCGCGACGCCGAGCAACGCGACGGCGCCGATGAACGGCGTCGGCAGCGGCTGGCGTTCGGGTCCGGCGGACGCCGGACTCGCCTCCGGCGGCTGTGCGAAGGCATCGCGCAGGTCGATGCGCGGTTTCGATGTGCGCACCAGCAGCCACGCGACGCCGACCAGTGCCGCGGTGCTGAACATGAAGACCACCCAGCCTTCGAAATCGTGCAGCAGCCCCTCGGCCATCTTCGGTCCCCAGTACTCCACCGTGATGCCGATGGCGCCGATGCGCAGGCTGTTCATGAGGATGGCGATGGGGACGCTGGACGCGAACAGCAGGACGCGTTTCCACAGCGGCGCGCGGAACAGGTGTGCCATGACGAATGCGAGCGTCATCAAGGGAAACAGGTAACGCAGGCCGTCGCAGGCTTCGGCCACCTGCAGTTGCATCGTGCCAAGGTCGATGACATTGCCTTCGAGAAACACGCTGATGCCGGCCAGGCGGATGAAGGCCACGCCGAGCCACGACGACCACAGCTGCATCTGCAGCGACAACGAATTGCCGAAGAAGGCCGGCAGCGGAACCATGAAGACGAGGATCGCCAGCGGCATCCACAATTTGCGAAAGACCTTGCCGCCGGTCAGCGACAGGACCGCGCCGTACAGCGCCAGCAGGAAGCCGTACTGCACCAGCCAGTAGATAGTCGAAAGCTCGCCGAGCAGCCACAGCAGCACACCCGAGCCGATCAGCCACAGGCCATGCCATGAGCCGGTGAACGGCAGGTCGCGCAGTTCCTCGCGGCGCCGCCAGACGAGATACAGCGACAGGAACGGGATCAGCACGCCGTGGCTGTACTCTGGCTGCAGGTTCCAGATGTCGACGAACTGCGAAAGCGCTTCACGGTACGGCAGGACCGTGAGCAACGCAGCAACCGCAATGAGCAGGTAGGCCAGAGGCGAGAAGCGCAGACGCAGCATCTTCTTGTAGTTCGGTGCGGAAGGAGTCGGCATCCTGCAGGATGCGTAAGACGATCCGGTTACAAACTTCGCCGGCCCGTCAGGACCTGTCATGCAATCGCAAGAAAGGCGTGGAACGCTGACGCGCCGGGGCGGCGCATGTGGCCCGGGGAATTTTTAAAGAAAGTAATGAACAGCCCAGTTCCGCCCTTCGTACTCGACAGCGCCGGCAATCGCGCGGCGCGCAAGTATTCGCGTGGCGAACAGCTGCGGCGCGTCATGTGGGCGGCGGGAATCTGGCTGTTGCGCCTGAGTCCGCGGCCTTGTTTCGGCTGGCGCCGCGGCGTGTTGCGGCTGTTCGGGGCGCGGGTCGGCGCCGAGGCCCATGTGTATCCGGGCACTTACATCGCGATGCCGTGGAACCTCGAGCTTGGCGACTGGGCTGCCATCGGGGATCAGGCCTATATCTACTGCCTCGGCCGTGTACGCATCGGCGCGCACTGCACCGTGTCGTATCGCGCGCACTTGTGCGCGGGTACGCACGACTTCAACGATCCGAAACTGCCGCTGCTGAAGCCGCCGATCGAATTGATGGCCGGCGCGTGGATCGGTACCGAGGCGTTCATCGGCCCCGGCGTGACCGTGGGGGCGGGCGCCCTGGTCGGCGCACGCGCGGTGGTCGTCGGCGACGTGGCGGAGTGCGCGATCGTCGCCGGCAACCCGGCCCGCGTCATCGGCACGCGCCCGTTGGAAACGCGCGGATGAGCATCTCGGTCCTGGTCCTCACGCTCAACGAAGAAGCGAATCTCGCCGGCTGTCTCGAATCGGTGCGCTGGTGCGACGACGTCGTGATCGTCGATTCGCTCAGTGTCGACTCCACCGCCGACATCGCCGCGCAATACGGCGCGCGAGTAGTCGGGCGTGCCTTCGACGACTATGCGAAGCAGCGCAATTTCGCGCTGCACGAGGTCGCCTACCGGCACTCCTGGGTGTTGATGCTCGACGCGGATGAGCGCGTGCCGGTGGAGCTGCAGCGCGAGATGCTCGCCGCGACGGCCGCCGCGCCCGAAAACCTCGCGATGTTTCGCATGCGCCGCAAGGATCATTTGTTCGGCCGCTGGATTCGCGGCAGCAGCGGATATCCGACCTGGTTCGGCCGGCTGGTGCGGCCCGGAAAAGTGCGCGTCGAGCGCGCCATCAATGAGGAATATCACGCCGACGGCGCGGTGCAAGAGCTCGAATCGCACCTGCATCATTTTCCTTTCAACAAGGGTTTCGCAGCCTGGATCGAAAAGCACGATCGTTATTCGACCATGGAGGCGAAGCTGCGTATCGCGGGCGGCACGGGCGGGCGAGCCGCGGAGCTGTTCTCCGGGGATTCCGTCCAGCGGCGCCGCGCGCTCAAGGCGACGCTGTACCGCATGCCCGGCCGGCCGCTGCTGGTATTCGTTGCGCTGTATTTTTTTCGCGGCGGAATCATCGAGGGCCGCGCCGGCCTGACGTTCAGCCTGCTGCGCGCCTGGTACGAATACATGATCGATTGCAAGTACTTCGAATTGCAGCGGCGCGCGCGCGGGCTGCCGGTGTAAGACGCGTCATCACAATGTCGTAACGAGCGGGTTACCTTGCCGCGCGCCTCGCGGAAGCGTGGTTCAAGAGGATTCGCTGGTGCCGGTGTTCCTGCAATTCATATTCGCGTTGTTGCTGGCGGCGGCTTGTATTCCGCCGCTGGTGCGGCTCGCGCCGCGCCTCGGCCTCACCGACCGGCCGGGGCCGCGCAAGGTGCATCTCACGCCGATCCCGCGCGTGGGCGGTGTCGCCATGGCGGTCGGCATCCTCGTGCCGGTGTTGATTACCCAGCCGCTCGAAGGTCCGTTGACCGGATTCCTCGCGGGTGCGATCACCTTGGTCGCCTTCGGCGTTTGGGACGATCGCGTCTCGCTCGACTATCGCGCGAAGTTCGTCGGCCAGATTCTCGCCGTCGTGCTCTGCATGTGGCTGGGAGAGGTGCGCATCGAGAGCGTGACCATCACCGAGCGGCTGGCGCTGCCGCACTGGGTCGGCACTGCGCTCACGTTCCTGTTCCTGGTCGGCGTGACCAACGCGGTCAACCTTTCCGACGGGCTCGATGGACTGGCGGGCGGCATGTCGCTGCTGTGCCTGTGCGCCGTCGCATTGCTGGCCTCCGTCAGCGGCAACATGCTGGTGGTGACGATCGCGCTCATCGAGTGCGGCGCCATCCTCGGCTTCCTGCGCTTCAATACGCATCCGGCGCAGGTTTTCATGGGCGACAGCGGCAGCCAGCTGCTCGGATATTCGATCGGCGTGCTGGCGATTCTCGCCACCCAGGGTGAGACCACGTCCGTGAGCGCCGGCCTGCCGCTGCTGTTGTTAGGTCTGCCGATCCTCGATACCGCGGCTGTCATGTGGAATCGCGTGCGCAGCGGTCGCTCGCCTTTCTCGAGCGACCGCAATCATCTGCATCACCGGCTGCTCGGGCTGGGGTTCGCACATGCCGAGGCGGTGACGCTGGTGTACCTGCTGCAAGTAGTGCTGTTCCTGGTGGCGTATTTCCTGCGCTTCGAGTCGGATGTCGTCATCTTCGGTGTGTTCGTACTGTTTGCGATCACGGCGCTGTCGGCGCTGCACTGGGCGAGCGTCACCGCCTGGCGCGCACACTCGGGCCGTGCGCTGCCGCTGGTCAGCGCGCTGATCGCGCGCCTGCGGCGGGTGCGCTCCGCCATGCTCGATGCGCTGACGATCTGGATCATGGGGCTCGGCATCGTGGTATACGCGGCCACGGCCATCGCCGCCGCGGGCAGAATCAGCATGGATCTCGGCATCCTGTGCGCCGCCTTGCTGGTGGCGCTGGCATTCGGCGCGCGCCGCCGGCTCGATTCCGCCCCCTGGATCGAACGCGTGCTCGCGTATGTCGCGGTGGTGCTGCTGGTCTATCTCGATCAGACCTCGCCGCTGGCCGCCAACGGCTGGCACACCTTGAGCTGGGCGGTGGTGGGCGCGATCGGTGCCGCCGCCTTGCTGCGATTCGCATTCGCCAGGCAGCAGGGGTTCGAGATCACATCGCTCGACATGCTGGTGGTGTTCGTCGCCGTGGTCGTGCCGCTGCTGCCGGGGCCGGTCCAGCTGCCGGCCGCGCTCACCGGCGGAATCGCCAAAACCGTCGTGCTGCTCTACGCGGTCGAACTACTTCTGGGTGTCGAGCTGCGGCGACCTCTGCCGCGCACCGTTCTCGCGCTGACCTTCGCGGCCGTGGCGCTGCGCGGCTTTGCCGCAATCGCAATGTAGGTACGGTGTCACACGTTGGTCACGACCCGTTTATAGAGTCGCCCGACCAATAATAGTCGGGGATTTTCACAGATGATCCATGGTTGCCTGAGGCGCCTCGGCTTCGCTTGCGCTGTCGTTTTCCTCGCCACCGCACTGACCGCGTGCGGTGGTGCGCAATCCCGCATGGCCTCGCACATCGAAAAGGGCAAGCAGTACCTCGACGATGCGAACTACCAGAAGGCCGGCGTCGAATTCCGCAACGCCCTGCAGATCGATCCGAAGAACGTGGAGGCGCGCGTGTTGTCCGGGCGCGTGGCCGAGCTCGGCGGTGACTACCAGGCGGCGGTGGGCGCGTTTCGTGGAGCGCTGGCCAACGATGCGGACAACGTTGCCGCGCGCGCCGCGCTAGCGCGCATCATGTTGTTTGCCGGTGATCCGGCGCAGGCGCTCGAGCTGCTCGAGCCGGGGCTAGCGAAAACTCCGCAGGACGCGGATCTGCTGGCCGTGCGGGCGGCCGTGCGGGTGGTCCAGAAGGACAAGCCAGGCGCACTCGCGGACGCCGAGCTGGCGCACAAAGTGGCGCCACAAAACGAAAATGCCGTCGCCATCCTCGCGGCGCTCTACCAGCAGTCCGACGATCCGGCGCGCGCCGAAGCCTTGCTTCGGGAGACGGTCGAACGGAATCCGAAATCGGTGGACCTGCGCGAAGTGCTGGCGAACATGTACGCGTCGTCCGATCAGGGGGCCAAGGCCGAAGAGCAGATGCGCGAAGTCATCAAGCTGCGGCCCAATGAGCTCGCCCGGCGTACGCGCCTCGCGCTCTACCTGGCGCGCGCGCGGCGCCTCGACGACGCGCAGCAGGTCCTGGCGGATGCGGTCAAGGCGATGCCAACCGACGACCAGGCAAAATTGCAGCTGGTCGATTTCGTCGCGAGTCAACGCTCGCGCGAGCAGGGCGAGAAAACACTGCGTGATTTCATCGCCGCGGACCAGGACAACGATGACCTGCGGCTCGGTCTGGGTGCGCTGCTGCAGCGGACCGGCGCCAATGAAGAAGCAGTTGCCGTCTATCGGCAGATGATCGATCGGGACGCAGAGAGCCCGAAATCTCTCGTCGCGCGCAACCGCATCGCCTCGATGCAGGCCGCCAGCGGAAAACTGGCGGAGGCGCAACAGACCATCGACGAGGTGCTGAAGAAAAATCCGCGCGATCTCGACGCGCTCACGCTGCGTGGCAACCTCGCGCTCGAGCGCAACGATCCCGCGGCGGCGATCGCCGACCTGCGCACCGTCCTGCGCGAGCAGCCCCAGGCGCACATCGTACGTCGCGCGCTGGCGCGCGCCCACCTGGCGAACGGCGAACCGGCGCTGGCCGAGGACGCGCTGCGCGAGGCGCTGCGGCAGACACCGAACGATGCTGCGATCCGCATCGATCTCGCGCAGCTGCTCACGCAAACGAATCGCGCCCCCCAGGCGGTGACGCTGCTCGAGGAAACCGTGCACCAGCAGCCGGCCGACGCTGCCGCGCGCGAAATGCTGGTGCGCGCCTACATCGCGACCGGCGATTTGCCCGCCGCACGCACCGCGGCCGAAGATCTGAAAACGCTGCGCGCGGAAGCGTCCAGCGGGCCGTATCTCGCGGGTGTCATTGCCCTGGCGCAGAACCGTGCCGACGACGCGCGCCGCGAGCTCACGCATGCGCTCGAGCTGCAGCCGGAGGCCATGGATGCGCAGGTGGCCTTGACGCGGCTCGATCTCGCGCAGGACAAGTCCGCCGATGCCGAGAAACGCATTCGGGCGCTGCTCGAGAAATCGCCGCGCAACGTGATCGCTCGCAATCTGCTGGGCGAGTTGCTGGTCGCGAGAAAATCCAACCGCGAAGCGGCGGACCAGTTTTCCCAGGCGATCGTCGACCAATCCAAATGGCCGGTGCCGTATCGCAACCTGGCGTTGACGATGGGTTCGCTGGGCGACCAGAAAGGCGCATTGGCCGCCTACGAAACCGGGGTCAAGGCGACCGACTATGCGCCCGAGCTGGTGTTCGACCTGGCCGGCATTTACGAGCAGCAGGGCAAACCCGACGCGGCCATCGCGTTGTACGACACCGTGGTTCGGCGGGATCCGCGCCAGGAAATCGCGGCTAACAACCTGGCGATGCTGCTGGTCAGCCACCGCACCGACAAGGCGAGTCTCGAGCGCGCCAAGCAGCTTACGGCAGGTTTCGCCAATTCGGAGCAGGGCAATTTTCTCGATACGAGCGGCTGGGTGCGCCTGAAGGCGGGAGACGTGAACGACGCGTTGCCGTTGCTGGAGCGCGCGGCAAGTCGCGCACCGGAGTCGCGCGTGATCCGGTATCACCTCGCCATGGCGCAGATCGAGGCCGGCCAGCACGCGAAGGCGCGCGGCAATCTCGAAACCGTGCTGAAGGACGACGCGAATTTCTCGGGGCGCGAGGCCGCGCGCGCCGCGCTCGAGAATCTCAAACGCAGCAGCAGCTGAGGCCAGAATGAAGAACCCGATCAGGCTGTTGGCGGCGTTCGCGCTGCTGACTCACGGAACTGTCTTCGCGCAAAACTCGTTGCTCGATGAAGTGCGCACGGTGGGCGCGGACAACGCGCCCGCGCCGGTCGAACGCGTGATGAGTATTCCCGCAGCTGGCAACTACGAACTCGTCCTGACGGATCTGGGCGCGCCCGCCGCGCCTCTTGCGGAAATAAGATTGGCGATCACGCGTGGCAAGACCGTGCTGGGAATTCCGCGCACCGATCCAGGTGTACTGGCTTTCACCGCGACCGAAGTCGGCGACCACGTCGTGCGTGTCACGGGCCGGCCGGGCGGCGCGCCGGGGGCGGGATTGTTCAGAGTTCAGTTACGCGCGGCGGGCGCGACCGCGGTGATCGACGAGTTCGTCGACGTTCTCGCGCCGCCTCCCGGCGCGCCGAATTCCGGGCAGTATGTATTCGACGCCTCGTTCACCGTCCCCCTGAGCGGCAACTTCAACGTGGTGCTGCGCGATCTGGTCTGGCCGCAGGCCATGACGACATTGATCGCAGCCGTCGTGGAAGAGGGTGGCCCGTTGCTGGCCGCGCTCGACGGCGTGGCGGGCAATCCGGCCCAGCAGACGATCGCGCTGGTCGCGGGCCGCCAGTATCACGTGTTCGCGATCGCCGAGCCGTTGTCATCCACCGCGGGTGGTTTGTATTCGTTGCGTGTGAGTGGCGGCGGCGTGCCGTTCGAGCGCAACGTGGGCGTTGCCGGAGTCGCGCTGCTCGGCGAGAAGGTGCTGGCAGCGGGCGCGCACGAGCTGGTCGTCGGCGACCTGGGGTTTCCGGCCGCGGCCGCGCATCTGGGAGCGCATGTGCTCCGCGACGGACAGAGCGTTGCCTCGACGAACGCCGTTGGCACTACTGCTTTCACTGCGGTCGCCGGGCTCCATCAGGCGTTCGGTTTCCTGGAGCCCACGTTGACCGATGGCGCGGGCAGCATGCGCGCGCAAATCCAGCCGCAGGGACAGCCCGCGGTGCTGAGCGGCGTGTTGCCGGTGGCATTGCCAGGCAGCGGCGTAACGCCTTACACCTTCGATGGCCCGGTGGTCGCGGCAACCTACAAGCTGCGCCTGGCCGATTATCAGTTTCCGGCGGCGTTCACCTCCGTGGGAATCGCCGCGACACAGAACGGCAGCGTGCTTGGTACGCCACTGATGGTGCCGGGCGCATTCGATGTGACGACGGGTGCCGGCCGCGTACAGTTGCTGGTATTCGCGCGCGCGACTCCGTCGGGCGGCTTGTTCGGCGTGGACCTCGTTCCGAACGGCGGCGGCGCAACGTCCATCGAAACCACGCAGGGCGTGGGTCAGCTGTTCACCGCGCGCAAAGTCAGCGTCACGGCCGCGGCGCGCTACGACGTGACACTGTCCGACGTGGGGTTTCCTGCGGGATTTGACGATCTCGCAGCCGCCGTGACGCGCGGCAGCGAACGGGTCGGCCTCATTTTCGGCCCGGGCAAGTTCGATTTCAGCGCCACGCCCGGCAACTATTTCATCAACGTCATCGCCCGGCCGAAAGCCAACGAAAGTTTCGGCACCTACGCCATTTCGGTTGCGGAGAAACCGCCGGCGCCCGTGGTCACGTTTACCGCTACACCCGGATCGGCAATCACCGGCAATTCCGTGGAGCTCAGCTGGAGCGCCACCAACGCCACCGGCTGCACGGCTTCCAACGGCTGGACGGGCGCCAAGGCGGCCAGCGGCACCGAGCGCACGGCGGCACTCACGACGGCGGCCACCTACACGCTCACCTGCACCGGCAGCGGCGGCGATACCGCGAAAACCATCACCGTCGAGGTGCGTCCGGCGTCTGGCGGTGGTGCCGGCGGCGGCAGCGGCTCGCTCGACCCGCGCACGTTGCTGGCGGTGCTCGGAATGCTGCTGTTTTCCGCGGTCGCGCGCCGCGCGCGCCCCGCGCGCCCCGCGTCAAGATAGTTAGGTATCTGGCGCCGAAACGGCGCAATGTAGTTAGATTACGGCGCACGCCAGCGCCCGTCTGCAAGTGTCATACATTCGTCTGCGACGCCGACGGGCGACATAACGACACGACACACTTCACGTTTTCTTTGCCGAACTGTCATATGCGAACTCTAGTTTCGCACCCAGCCGTCGGGTAACTCAGGTGAATGGGGACCGGGCCCGACGACGTACTTGGGTCTCAAAACAATCGACAGGAGATATTGCATGAAGGCTATCTGGAAATTTTCCGCCGTCGCGGCGCTCGCCCTGAGTGGCGGGCTGGCGCAGGCAGACATCGCTCTACCAACCGCACCCACCGGCAGCAACCTGGTGCTGTTCATTCGTGACACAACCCCGGGTGCCAATCCGAACCGGGTTTATGCGCGCGGCCTCGACCTGACGGTCGACAGCGTGCTCACCCAGGCGGCGGCGAACGGTACGTATGCCTTCGCGCAGTCGATCCCGTTCACCATTCCGTCGCCCATCGGTCCGGATGCCAATCTGACCGCGTTCTTCAATGCGGGTGCGGCCGGTGCGACCTACTCGTGGACGATCATGGCGTCCTCCCAGAATGGCATTGGCCCCGGTTCGCAGCGTTACGTGACGACCACGCAGCGTGAGTTCACGGCCAACAACCAGTTGCCGAACAACAATTCGCTGAACGGTTCCTGGTCGCAGGTGAACACCATGCTGGGTGACCTGAACAGCGCGTTGCCCGATAGCGGACCTCAGAATTCCACGCAGGTGGACGGTCTGTGGGGCTCCGCTGGCGGCCTGTACGAAGGTGCGACCGGCTGGTTCGGCAGCGCCGGCACGTCGAGCGAGAACGATCTCGGTGCGACCGCCAATCTGTTCGTGCTGGTGAACACCGCCGATAGCGGCACGGCCCGCGCGCGGCTGTTCGTCGCCACCGACCTGCAGCTGAGCATGGACGGCACGTTGTCGTCGGTCGCGGCCGTTCCGCTGCCCCCGGCGCTGTACCTGCTCGGTTCCGCGTTCGCGGGTCTGGCCGGTGTCGCGCGTCGCAAGAAGGCGAAGGCCGCCTGATCGCGCGCCTTCCAATCGAACATAGTTAGGAGAATATTCAGATGATTTCCACTCGCTCCCTTTCAATCGCGGCCGCGGTCGCCATGGCGCTGGGCACCGGCACTGCGTCGGCTCTCGATTTCGCGACCACCAGTGGCTTGGCCAACGCGTCCGGCCAGCCGAACGTGCTGACGGTCGCTGGCGCTTCCGCGCAGCGCACCGCGTTCCTGCAGCTCATGAACTCCGACGTGTGCGCGTCGGGTTCGCTCGATCTGTATCGTGCTTCGCCCACCTCGAACCAGGACTTCCGCGCCTATAGCTGCACGACGGTGGGCGACACCGGCGAAGGCTCGATCGGCGAAACTCTGGGCGGCTCCGCCAGCACCAACGTGCTGGTGTACTACCGCTCGGAAGGCGGCTCGGCCTGGGGTCCGTACTCGATCGCGCAGCGCTCGGTGGTCGACTCCATCGTGGGCAACAACATCGGCCCGGATTTCGTCGGCATCAAGCAGCTCAATCTCGGTACCGGCACGACGTGCAACAACACCTCGAGCCTGACCACGGTTGACAGCGTTCTCGTGCGCGTGCACGAGTGCGCGGTCGCGGGCTACGACATCCTGACCGACGGCGAAGCGGCGGCAATCGCCGGTCTCGCCAATCGCCAGACGCAGCTCGGCACGGCCGACGTCGAACCGAAGCTGTTCACGGGTACCAACAACCCGGCGAAGCCGAACGGCCCCACGCAGAAGTTCTCGGCGGCGGCGCCGGTTGTCGATCGTCTCAAGGCGATCAGCAGCACCGCCTCGCAGGGATTCGGTCAGGTGTTCAGCATCATCGTCAACAACAATCCGGCGACCGCTGACAGCTTCACGGACGATGCCGCGCTGACGAATCTCACCTCGTCGGAGCTCACCGGCATCTTCACGAAGACGATCACGAACTGGTGCACGATTCGGCCGTCCATTGCGGGTTGCCCGAGTACCCTGGCCGCGATCAACATCGTTCGCCGCGAACCCGGTTCGGGCACGCAGGTGGCCGCGGGTGTGGAATTCACACGCGCCGGTTGCGGTGACAACTTCGCCTTCGCCACCGACACCGCGGTGGGCCTGAGCGACCACGTCTTCGAGGCCGCTTCTTCCAGCGTACTCGAGAGCACGGTTCCCACGACCGCCAACGCGATCGGCATCAACATCCTGAAGACGGGCTCCTCGGCCGTCTCCAACACGAAGACGCTGAGCATCGACGGTGTCATGCCGTTGAACACGAGCGCGGCCGACCTGTCGTACAAGTTTGCTTACGAAAGCACTTATACGTTGGCGGGAAATGCGGTGCTGCCGAGCGGCTCCGTGCCGTTCGATCTGGCCAATGGCCTGATCACGCTGTCGCAAGACGTGAATCGCATCCCGGTGAACACCGCCGTGTTCGCGATTCCTGGCCTGTCCGACAACGATTCCGGTGAGCTCGGTTCGCCGAACGGTCAGCCGACCGCCAAAGGGTCGCGCGGCGGACAGTCTTGCCGTCCGATGCAGCCGCAATAAGATCTCAAGCAGAACTGTAATCTTGTCCTCATAGACTGGGCCGACCCACCGGGGTCGGCCCTTTTTTTCTACGGTCTTGCAGCGTGATGATCCATAACAACAAGCGCTTGCGCGTGCTGCTGGGTGAATTGTTGCTAGTGCTGCTCGCACCGCAGGTCTTGCACGCGCAGGCCGAAGCGGGCGGTGCACCCGCATCCCAGGCGCCGCTGCATTTCGACGTTGCCGAATTTCGCGTGCTCGGCAACACGGTGTTGCCGGTCACCGCGGTCGAAGCCGCCGTCTACCCCTATCTAGGTCCGCAAAAAACACTCGAGGACGTCGAGAGTGCGCGGGTCGCGCTCGAGAATGCGTATCGCGCCGCCGGCCGCGGCACGGTGTTCGTCGATATTCCCGAACAGGATGTGAACGAAGGAATCGTGCGCCTCAAGGTCACCGAAGGGCGGCTGCGGCAGATCCGCGTGCAGGGTGCGCGTTTTTTCTCCGGCCGCAAGATCCTCGCCGCGCTTCCGGCAGCCGACAAGGCGCAAGTGCCGGATTTGCCGCAACTGCAGCGCGAGCTCGCGACACTGAACGTGCAGACAGCCGACCGCAGCGTGGTGCCGGTGCTGGGTGCAGGTTCCGTGCCCGGGACCGTGAACCTCACCTTGCGCGTGGACGATCATCTGCCGCTGCACGCGACCGCCGAGCTCAATGATCAGTACACGGCCGACACGTCGCGCCTGCGCGCCACGGTCGGATTCAGCTACGACAACCTGTTCGATCGCCTGGACAGCGTGGGATTGCAATACCAGACGGCGCCCGAGGAACCCGGCGAGCTCGGCGTGTTCGTGGCGAGCTACACCCGCAATCTCGGGGCCGGCCGCCGCCTTGGATTGTTCTTCGTCGACTCCGACAGCGACGTGGCCGCGCTCGGAACCTTGAGCGTGCTCGGCCGCGGCAAGGTCTACGGCTCGCGGCTGATCCTGCCGTTCTCGTCCGGCACGGATTCCACCCATGCGCTCACGCTCGGAGTCGACTACAAGGATTTCCTGGAGAACATCCGCCTCGATGCCGAGAGTGCCTTCGCGACGCCGATCAGTTATCTGAATTTTTCGCTGGGCAGCAGCAGCACCTGGAATTTCTCGGGTCACGAGTTTTCCATCAGTCCGACCGTCAATTTCGGCGTGCGCGGCGGGATCAACACCGAACAGGAATTCGCCGACAAGCGCTTCCGCGGGCGGCCTAACTATTTCTATCTGCGGGCGGGCGCGAGCTACCGTACGCCGGCCTGGCATGGTCTGGCCGTCGCCGCGCGGCTGGCCGGCCAGTACACGGTCGAGCCGGTGATCGGCAACGAACAGTTCACCATCGGCGGCGCCGACAGCGTGCGCGGTTACCTCGAAGCCGAGCAACTCGGCGACATCGGTTTCAGCGGCTCGCTGCAGCTGGAGACGGCGGCCTTGCCGCTCGGTTTCGCCGATTCCACGCTGACCGGGTTCCTGTTCTTCGACGCCGGCCGCATCTCGGTGGTCGCGCCGCTGCCCGACGAGCCGCGCGAGGCGGACCTTTCCAGCTGGGGCGCCGGCATGCGTTTCCTGCTCTCGCGCTACCTGCAGGGGCAATTCGCCTGGGCCTATCCACTGGTGCCCGGCTCGCGTACCGAAATCGGGGACTCCAGGTTGAATTTCATGCTGCGTGCTTCGTGGTAATGCGTGGAACGAACCTCGGCGGCCGGCTCACCGTCTGCGCGGCCGCGGCATTCATGCAGTTCTGCACGCTCGCCAGCGTGCCGGCGGCTGAGTTGCCCATTCCCTGTATCGCCGGTTCGTGCGGCCCGCAGGTTCCGGCATTCGTGCAGTCGGGCCAGGCCAGTGCCACGGCGGTGGGTAACACGCTGAACATCAATCAGACCACCGATCGCGCCATCCTGAACTGGCGCAGTTTCAATGTGAGCGCCGACGGCCGGGTGATTTTCACGCAGCCGGACAGCAGCTCCATCGCGCTGAACCGGATTCACCAGGAATCGCCGAGCCGCATCTTTGGCGCGGTCGAAGCCAACGGGCAGATCTATCTGGTCAACCAGAACGGCATCATCTTCGGCGCGGGCGCCAAGGTGAAGACGGCCGGCCTGCTGGCGTCGACCCTCAACATCTCGGACGAGGTGTTTGCGAGCGGCATTGTGTCGCCCGACCTGGTGCGCAACGGCCGGCCGGCGCTGCTCTCCGATGGCCGTGCGTCGGTGATCGACGCGCAGGGAAATCCGGTGCGCGGCGCCGACGGCAAACCACTCGAAATCAAGCTGAGTGTCGAGCAGGGCGCGCAGCTCACCACCGGCTCGGGCGGGCGCGTGATTCTCGCTTCGCGCAACGTGGAGAACGCCGGCCGCATCGACACTCCGGATGGTCAGGTGCTGGTGGCCGCCGGTGAGAAGGTCTACCTGGTGCCGAGCAGCGATGCGTCCCTGCGTGGCTTGCTGGTCGAAGTCGATTCGGGCGGCACGGCCTGGAACCAGCTGACCGGTGATATCAGCGCGGCGCGCGGCAACGTCACGATCGCCGGTCTTGCCGTGAACCAGGACGGGCGCATCTCGGCGACCACCACCGTGTCGGCCAACGGTTCGATCAGATTGTTAGGCCGCGACACGGTGCGGACGCAGACGCAGGGCGGCAACATCACATTGAACGCGACCCACGGCGGCAGCGTCACCCTGGGTTCCGGCAGCTCGACCACGGTGCTGCCCGAGCTCACCGACAAGGCCACCGCGGTGGACGACCAGGCCCAGGACCCATCGCGTGTCGAGATCAGCGCGCAGCGGATCGCGCTGACGGGCGGCGCGCGCATCGTCGCTCCGGGCGGCACGGTGACCCTGCAGGCGCGCGCCGATCCCTCCGCAGGAATTGGCAACGACGCGCAGTCGCAGATTCGCATGGGCAGCGGGGCGGTCATCGACGTCGCCGGCAGTACCGCATCGGCGGCGGTGGAGCGAAACCTGGTGACGGTCGAGATGCGCGCCAACGAACTGCGCGACTCGCCACTGCAGCGCGACGGCGTGGTGCGCGGCCGCGCCGTGGTGGTCGACGCGCGCGTGGGTACTCCGTTCGGCGACGTATCGGGCGCGTTGGCGTCCCTGCCGCGCGACATCGCCGAGCGCACCTCGCGCGGCGGCACGGTGGAGTTGCAGTCGCAGGGTGACGTGGTGATGACCGAAGGGTCGCGCGTCGATGTGTCCGGCGGCGCCATCGTGTATCGGCCCGGCGTCATCCAGACCTCGATGCTGGTGACCGAAAATGGCCAGGCCGTGGACATCGGGCATGCCGATCCGAACGTCCGCTACGTCGGTGTAATAAATCCGCAGGTCACCCGGCGTTTCGACCGGTGGGGCGTGGTCGAGACGATCTCGGGTCCGCAGCTCGGCCACTACGATCCGGGTTACGTCGAAGGCCGTGCAGCCGGAGTGGTGCGCATCGAGGCGCCCGCCATGTTGCTCAACGGAAACTTCGAGGGTCATGCGACTCCCGGCATTTTTCAGCGCGATCCGGCGACGATCCCGGCCGGAGGGCGGCTGATCATCGGCGCCTCCAGCCCGTTCGGCGACACCGGAGATTTTCGAGCGCCGTCGATCACGCTGGTCAACAGCCGCCCGACGGTGGTGGTCGGTCCGGACGCGCCTCTGCCTGGCAACGTGCCACTGGAATTGCCGGTCGAATTCCTGACCCGCGGCGGTTTCACGACCGCCGAATTGAACAGCAATGGCACAGTCTCGCTGCGCGCCGACACGCCGCTGACACTTTCCCCGGGCAGTACGCTCAACATCCGGGCGCGCGCGGTCGATATCCAATCCGACATCACGGCCAGCTCGGGCTCGCTGCAGTTTGCGGCCGATTTCACCGCGGACATTCCCGGCGCGAGTTTGAGCGCGCCCGTCATCACCATCGGCGACGGCGTGACACTCGACGTGCGCGGCCGCTGGCAGAACGACCTGGTCGATCCGCTCGGCCCGGTGTATCGCAATGGCGGCAGCATCGACCTGGCCGTGCGTTCATTCCAGGACGGTATCGGCCGCCTGCAGCTCGGCGACGGCGTGATGCTGCGGGCGAGCGGCGGCGCGTCGATGTCGGCGAGCGGCGTATTGACCGGAGGCGCGGGCGGTCGCATTTCGCTGCGTTCGGGTTCACAGGATTCCGCGTTGGCCATCGGCGAAAACGTCTGCCTCGATGCGTTCGGTGTCCAGGGTGCCAGTGGCGGCAGATTCACGCTCGAGACGCGCCGCCTGGAAATCGGCACGCAGGAGAGCTGGTCGTTCGCCCAGGATTTCGATCCCCTGGCCGATCTCGATTCCTCGTTGAGGCTCGGCGATGCGCTGTTCCGCGATCACGGGTTCGCCACGTTCGAATTGATCGCCACCGGCCCGGCACGATCAGCCGAACTTCCCGACGCGCTGACCGTCCTCGCGGGTACTTCGATCGACGCACGCGTCCGCAGGCTCGAGATCGATGGCGCGCAAAACCTGCGCGGCGCGGAGTCGACGGTCGAGGGATTCACGCGCAACGTGCTCGCCCCGGAATACCAACAGGCGCCGGTCAGCATCGCGCTGCGCGTCGATCCGCGTGACTTGTTCGGGCGGCCGGTCGGCAGGCTGAATGTCGAGCAGAACTCGGTGATCGCCGGCGCCTCGCGTTCCACTTTCAGCTTCGCCTCGCCCGGTGGTGTGCGGCTGGCCGGGCAGGTGTATTCGATGGGCGGCACCATCAATGTGTCGGTGCCGAATGCCGCCCCGGCGTTCGACGTGGGGTTCCTGCCGGAGCTGCAACTCGAGTTGACGTCGACCGCGCGGCTCGACGTGTCCGGCGGCACGCTGCTGCGTCCCAGCGATATCGATCTGAAACTGGGAGATGTGCTCGCCGGCGGCTCGGTGAACCTGCTCGCCGATCGTGGCTCCGTATTCCTGCGTTCCGGTTCGAGCGTGAATGTGTCCGGCGCGTCCGCAAGCCTCGATCTGCCTTCGGGTGCGGAGAATTCGGGTTATGTGCGCCAAACCATCGCGAGCGCCGGCGGTGCGTTGACGGTGCGCGCGCCCGAATCGATCCTGCTCGGGGGAGAGATGCGCGGCTTCGCCGGCAGCGGCGGCGCACTCGCGGCGCCGGGCGGATCGCTGAGCGTGCAGTTGACGCGGCGGCGCGGATTCGCGGCGGGCGACCCGGGAGTCGCCGAGACTTATCCGACCACGCCGCGCGTCATCCGCGTGATTCCGGATTCTTTCGCCGGCCAGCCTGGCAACGGCCTGGCCGTGATCGAATCGCAGCGCATTGCCGAAAACGGCTTCGACGCCCTGCACCTCGAAACCGATGGAATACTGAGTTTCGATGCCGGAGTGACTCTTTCACTCGGGCGGCAACTGCGGCTCGAATCGCCCGTCATCGATCTGGCGCCGGGCGCCACGACGCGGCTCGATGCGCCATACATTGCGCTCGGTCCGACGCTCGCGCCCGCTCGCGTGGTGGCGGCGACTTCCGGCAGCGGCAGCCTCGAGGTCAACGCCGGTTTCATCGACGCGATCGGCGATCTCGTCTTCCAGCGTGCGGATCACGTAAGCCTCCACAGCAGCGGCGATATGCGGCTGCGCGGCGTGCAGGATGCGGCCGGCATCAACCGTGGCTCATTGCAGGCGGCCGGCGAGTTGGCGCTGACGGCGTCGCAAATCTATCCGTCGACCCAGAGCGTCTTTCGCCTGGATGCCGGTGCCGAAGGTGTGCTGCGTATCGGACGCAGCGGCGGCGATGCAACCACGCCGCTCAGCGCGGGCGGCTCGCTGACACTGTCGGCCCGCGAGATCCAGCAGGGCGGAACGTTGCTCGCGCCGTTCGGAACGCTGACGCTCAACGGAACCGAGAGCGTCGACCTGCAGGACGGCAGCGTGACCTCGGTGGCCGCGACGGACCTGCTGGTGCCGTTTGGCCGGGTCGAGCTGGGCGAGCAATGGTTTTACAACGGCGTCGAGCAGCAGTCCATCCCGGAGCGGCGCGTCGCCGTTGATTCCGCCAATGTGAACATTGCCGCCGGCGCCACCATCGACCTGCGCGGCGGCGGCGATCTGTACGGCTACAACTTCCTGCCCGGCACGGGCGGTTCGGTCGACGTGCTCGATGCCGCGGCGGGTAATGGTTATTACGCCGTCCTGCCGTCGCTGCGCGGCGGATTCGCGCCCTACGATCCGGTCGAATCGGCGGGCTCGCCGCTGCGCGCCGGCGACAGCGTCTATCTATCCGGAACCGCCGGTCTGGCGGCCGGCGTCTATCCACTGCTGCCGCCCCGCTACGCGCTGCTGCCGGGTGCCGTGCTGGTGCGTCGCGTCGCGGGGTTCACCGACATCGTGCCCGGCGGCGCGTCGCGCCTGCCGGATGGCACGTCGGTCATCGCGGGCTACCGCACTTTCGCATCGAGCGGCCTGGGCGAAACCCGCTTTAGCGGCTTTGCCGTCACGTCCAATGCCGACGTCCGCAAGCTGGCGAGTTACGAGGATTTTCGCGCGTCCACGTTCTTCCCGGCGCGCGCCGAGCGCCTGGATCTCGGCGCGGTGGCGCGCACCCAGGATGCGGGTACTCTGGGCCTGTTCGCATCGACCACGCTAGCTGCGCTCGGTAACGTGCGCGCCGCGGCGGCAACGGGTGGCCGCGGCGCGCTGGTGGACATTGCCGCGCACAACCTCGAGATCGGCCCGGGAGATACGCGTCACTCGCCCGATGCGGTACGCATCGACGCCGAGCGGATCTCGAGCTGGAATGCAGCGAGCGTGCTGTTCGGCGGCCGGCGTACGTCGAATGGCACCGCCATCGAATCGGTCGCCGACCAGATACTGTTCGACGACGGCGCCACGCTCGGCGGCGCGGAGCTGATCGCGGTCGCGGACTCCAGCATCACCGTCGCGAACGGCGCGCAGCTCGGCACGTCCGCCGGCGGCAGTGCGCTCGTGGAGCGCGCCATCGACGTGACTTCGGCCAGCGGCGCCGACCCCGCGGTTCTCGCGTTGTCCAGCAGCAACCGGCTGGTGATCGGCCGGCCGGACGCTTCCACCGCGACTGGCAGTGGCCGCGCAATTCTCGCCGCGGGTTCGAGCCTGACGACGACGGGCTCGCTACTCATCGACGCGGCCGACGGTACGCTCGATGGTGAGATCGTTGCGGCCGGCGCCGAAGTCGATCTGGTCTCGAACCGTCTGACCTTCGGCGAGCAACTGGCCACCGAAGGATTGACCTTCACTTCGCAGGTGCTCGATCAGCTCCGCAGCGCCGACGCGCTGCGTTTCGAAAGCCGCGGCGTCATCGATTTTCTGCAGTCCGTGCAGCTCGGTTCGGACGCCGCTCCGTTGGGCTCGATCGCGCTGGTCGGCGGAATGCTGCGTGCCGCCGATTCGGTCGACGTCGCGTTTGCAGCGAATCGCATCGAACTCGGCGGCGCGAACGCCCCGGGTGCCGCGGGTGCCGCGGGCGGCGCAACCTTCTCGCTGGCGGCGGAGCAGATCGACCTGCAGCCGGGCTTCATCGATTTCGATGGCTTCTCGATGCTGAACTTCGAAGCCCGCGATACGCTGCTGGCGAATGGCGCCGTGTCGTTGCGTGCGCCGGCCGATCTTTCCATCTTCGCGGGCCAGCTGTCCGTGGCCTCGGGCGGCAATGCCGAACTGAAGGTGACTGGCGATCTGTCGCTGCGCGGCAGTACGCAGGCTGCTTCGTCCCGCGCACCCGGCCTCGGCGGAGAGCTGCAACTCGCCGGGCGGAATCTCGACATCGACGGGCAAATCCTGCTGCCGTCGGGACTTACGACACTCAACGCAACGCAGCGGCTGCGGCTCGGTGCGAATGCGCGCATTGACGTGAGCGGCGTCGACGTGGTCAGCGCCGATCACCGTGTCAGCTCGCCCGGCGGCTGGATCACGCTGAGCGCGGGCACGGAACTGATCGGCCTCGAAGGCTCGATGCTGGCTCTGAATGGCGGCACGGGCACAGCGGCGGGCCGCCTGTCGATCTCGAGCCCCGGCACGGTTCAATTACGCGGAGCGATGCAGGCGCGGTCGGATGCTGGCGCAGCGGGAGGCGCGTTGATCATCGATGCCGGTTCGCTGCCCGATTTCGCAGCGCTCGCCGCGGGCGTCGAAGCCGGCGGATTCCGCGGCAACCGTGACGTGCGCATGCGCACGGGAGACCTGGAATTCGGCGCGGGGCTTTCCTGGAACGCGCGCCACATCAGTCTCGCCAGCGACAGCGGGGCAGTGCGGGTGCACGGCAGCCTGCGTGCGGACTCGGACAACGAGCGCAGCAACATTTCGTTGTTTGGCGGTCGCGGCGTGACAGTGGGCAGCGGCGCACGGCTCTCGGCCACGGGCGGCGGCACATTGGGACGCGGCGGAGTCATCACGGTTTCCGCCAGCGGTGGCAGCGTGGATCTCGCGCCGGGCGCCATACTCGACGTAACCGGCACTCATGAGGCGGGACGCGTCACCGTGCGCGCACCGGCGCTGGCCAACGACATCGCGGTCGACCGTCTCGGCGCCACCGTGCGCGGCACGAATGCCATCACGCTCGAACCGACACTGGCTTTCGATGCGGTGCCTGAATTTCTCGATGCCTTCGCGCTCGATGGCTACGCGGCCACGGCACACGCGTGGTACGACACGGCAGCCGCGCTGATCCAGGCGCGCCTCGGGAATGCGAGCCCCGGCGTTTCGCTGCTGCTGCAGCCGAACCTCGAGCTGCGCCGGACCGGCGACCTGCAACTATCTACCGCCGATTTCAGCGGCTGGCGTTTCAACGGCGAACCCGCGGCGATCACGTTCCGCGCGGGCGGCGCGCTTACCGTCAACGGCGACCTGAGCGACGGCTTCGTGCTGCCCGATTCGCGCTACGTCCTCGGCGAGGGCCGCTCGGCGACGCTGAGCCTGATCGCCGGCGCGGATTTTACGGCGGCAAATGTGCAGACCGTCAACGCGGCTTCGAATGCCGACCTGAGTCTGATCGATGCCGTCGTGCGCACTGGCACCGGCGAGCTGTCGCTGATCGCCGCGCGCGATGTGGTCTTCGCGGGTACACGCGCCAGCGCCTATACGGCTGGCCTCGCGGGCCAGCCGAACCTCGACATCTCCGGAACCACGCTGGTCGAGTTTCCGACCGGCGGTGGCGCTCTCGCGATTCGCGCGGGCCGCGACGTGGCGGGCTCCGAAGTCGTGCAGGCCGTCGGGGCATGGCAGCCGCGCCGCGGCCGCTTGACGGGCGCCGTCGAGCCGGTTCGCTGGGGCGTCGATGTCAACGCCTTCGGCTGGAATGCCGGAACGCTGGGCGGCGGCGATCTGTCGGTGCAGGCAGGCCGCGACGTGAGCGACCTCACGGCCGCCACCGCGGACTCCGGTTATGGATTGCCCGACGGCAGCGTGGCGCGGTACGCGGGTGGTGTGATGTCGATCGAGGCGGGCCGGGATGTCGGCAGTCCCTTTCTGCATGTCACGGCCGGTTCCAACCGCGTAAGCGCGGGCGGCGACCTGGCGCGCACCCGCATCGCTTCCGTGGACGGTGAGTTGCTTGGCGCATTGTTTTCGATGCAGAACGCGCGCCTCGACGTGCTCGCGCGTGGCGATGTCGCGATCGAAACGATCTTCAATCCAACCATGCTGGTGCAGACGCAGGTCCCTGCCTCGCAGCGCAGCTACTTTTTCACCTACGGCGACGATGCCGGGTTTTCGGCGAGCAGCGTCAGCGGCGACTTGTCGATGATGACCAGTCCATCACACGTGGGCGCCTTCATCGGCAACCAGGTCGCCAACAACAGTGGCGCCTCGCTGCGTTATGCGCCACCGAGCCTGGCATTACGCGCGCTCGATGGCGATATCACCCTGGGAACCGCGCCGATCCTGTTCCCGGCGCCCGCTTCCAACCTGGAATTGTTTGCCGGTCGCGACCTCAACTTGCGCGGCAGCAGCATCCGCATGTCGGACGCGGCATTCAACACCTTGCCCATCCCGACGCGGCCCGCGGGTTCGCCCGCGGTCACCGACCTCACGCGCTTTACGCAGGCGCTGCACCATGTCAACGACCTGGCACCCGCGCGCATCACGGCAGGACGCGACATCCTGGGCGGCGACCTCGCGCTTCCCAAGGCGGCGCGCGTGCAGGCCGGTCGCGACATCCGCGATTTCACGCTCACCAACCAGAACCTGCGCGCCACCGACCAGACGCTGATTGCCGCGGGACGGGATTTCACGATCTCGAGCGCGGCCATCAACGCCAATATCGAGGTGGGCGGACCAGGCCGCCTCGACGTACTCGCGGGCCGCAACATCGATCTCGGATTCTCGAAGGGCATCTCGACCATCGGCTCGCTGCGCAACCCGAATCTGGGCCGCGTGGGCGGCGCGGCCATCACGGCCATGGCGGGTTTCAGCCAGCCGCTCGATACCGATGGATTCACGGACGACATCGTGGCGCCGTCGTCGGTCTATCGCGACCTGCTGGTCGAGTACGTCGAATCGCAGTCCGGCGCGCAGGACCTGACGTACGACATCGCGCGCGCGCAATTCAATTTGTTCCGCGAAGACCGGAAGCGCCCGTTCCTCTTCGACGTATTCTTCCGCGAGCTGGTGCTCGCGGGCCGCGAAGCGAACACCGTTCCCGGCAGCAATTTCGAGCGCGGCTACGCGGCCATCGACAGCCTGTTCCCGGCCAGCCGCGATCCGGGCGGCGGCAAACCGTTCACGAATCCCTACGCCGGCGATCTCAAGCTGGCTTTCAGCCGCATCTATACGCTGGATGGGGGCGATATCTCGCTGCTCGTGCCGGGTGGCATCGTCGACGTGGGTCTCGCGATACCGCCCGCGATCGGGGCCCCGACGCGCACTCCGTCCGATCTCGGAATCGTGGCGCAGCGCGCGGGCGACGTGCGGATCTACTCGGCTGGCGACGTCCTCGTGAACCAATCGCGCGTTTTCACGCTGCTGGGAGGCGACATCGCGATCTGGTCCACGCGCGGGGACATCGATGCCGGCCGCGGCGCGAAGAGCTCGATCTCGGCGCCGCCGCCGCGCGTGGTGGTCGACGATTCTGGCAGGGTGGTGGTCGATTTGTCCGGCGCGGTCGCGGGCAGCGGCATTCGCGCCATTCTCACCGATCAAACCGTCAAGCCCGGCGACGTCGACCTGATCGCGCCTGCGGGTATCGTCAATGCGGGTGATGCGGGCATCGGCTCGGCAGGCAATCTCAACGTGGCCGCGCAGCAGGTGGTGGGCCTCGACAACATCCAGGTCGGTGGCGCCTCGACCGGCGTTCCGGCGGAGACCAGCAATCTCGGCGCTTCGCTGTCCGGTGTCTCGGCAGTGTCGAGCAGCGCGTCGAGCGCGGCGTCGAAGGACATCGGCGGCGGCTCACAGTCGCAGTCGGCGCCGCTCGCCGAAAGCGCGGTCGGCTGGCTCGACGTATTCCTCGAAGGATTCGGCGAGGCGGTCTGCAAACCCAACGACACCGAGTGCCTGAACCGCGAACAGCAGCGGCCGAAGCAATAGTTAGACTGGAGCGGCGGTTGCGGCGCGTGGCAGCTTGAGCAGCGCGCGCCGCGCGCGTGCCACCACCGGATTCCAGGCGCGCGACTTGTCCTGGCGGAACATCCGCACCGCGGGATACCAGATCATCGACTCGCCCTCGTGCCCGTAACGCCACTCCGGCACCAGCGGCGCCAGGCACCAGGTGGGGCGACCGAGTGCGCCCCCGAGGTGGACCACCGATGAGCAAACGCTGATCACGAGGTCGAGCGCACCCATGAGGGCGGCGCATTCGTCGAGATCGTCGATGGATTCCTGCCAATGTTCCACGCGTACCGCCGATCGGCTGCAAAAAGCGGCCAGCTCTTCGCGGTGCGGTCCGTGCTGCAGGCTGACGAACTGGACTCCCGGCACGGCGAACAGCGGCGCGAGTTCCTCGAGGGTTATGGAGCGTTCGCGGGTGCGTGTGCGCGCGACACCGCCGTGCCACGCAATACCCACGCGCAGCGACGTTTGCGACAGCCGCGAACGCCACAGGGCGACGCGATCCGCAGCGGCCGACAGATACCCGCCGTGACGTGGAAAATCCTCCGGCGTATTGCGCCGTCGGGCGGGCAGGTCGCCGAGCCGGATCCAGCAGTCGGTCTGCGTTGCATCTCGCAGCGGTCTGTCGGGAAGTTCGGCGTCGTGAGGCGTCGCAAGGTCCACGCCGGAAATCGTGGCCAACGGAAAGGAGCGCTTGTAGATTGCCGCCAGCCGGCGATCGCATTCGATGACCGCGTGCCGGGCAAGCGGCAGGATTTCGGGGATGATCGAGGCAAACATGATCTCGTCGCCGAGACCCTGCTCACGCGCGATGAACAGCGTCTTGCCTGTGATGTCCTCGCCTTGCCAGCGTGGCGCGCCGGGAGCTTTTCCAAAACGGATCGAGCGCGATTCGTAATGTCTCCAGCCCTCGCGGAACTCTCCAGAGCGCAGCAGCAACGTCGCGTATTCGAATCGATGGTAGAGGCGGCAGCTTGCGCCGGCGACCAGCGCATCGAGAATCGCGCGCGGACGGGAAAACTGACCGAGATAAATGAGCGCGGTGGCCAGGCCGCACAACGCGTCGGGGTGTTGCGGATCCGCGCGCAGCGCTGCTTCGAATTCCTGCGCCGCGGATGCGTATTGGCCCGCGCCGCTGCAGGCACGGCCAAGCCACAGCTTGGCGTTCACATCCGAACTGCGCAGCCGTGCAGCGATGGCCAGGGGCTCGATCGCCGCTTCACACTGATAAGTATCGACTAGCGCTTGCCCCAGGCCGAGCGCGGCCTCGAAATGCCCGGGGCGCGCCGCCAGCGCCGCGGCGAAGTGCGGTACGGCTTCGGCGCGCGCGTTTCGCGCCAGCAACAGCTGGCCGAGACCGTGGTGCGCTTCGGCGCATTGCGGGTCGTATTCGAGCGCGGCGCGGTACTCGTCGATCGCGTCCGCGTCGCGCCCGCGCGCGACCAGGACGTTCGCGAGGTTGAGCCGCGCAAGGTAGTTAGCGGGATCGAGCGCGACGGCGCGGCGTTGCGCTTCCTCAGCCTCCGCGAGGCGGCCCGAGGACTTGAGCAGGATGCCGAGGCTGATCCACGCGTCGATATACTGCGGCCGGGCCGCGAGCGCGCGTCGATAACTCGACTCCGCGGCCGCGTCGTCCCCGGCGGCGCGTTCGCCGCGACCGCGGGCGTACTCGCGCTCCGCATCGCCGGCCTCGGCACGGGCCGGTGCGGAAGCCGCCGCGGCAGCGGTGCCGGCGGTGGTTGTCTCGCTCACGATGGTTCCGCAAACGCGCCGTGTGCGGCGGCGAACCTGCGCAGTTGGCGCTTCACGCCGGCGATGACCGGACGCCACTCGCGCGCTTTCTCCTGGCGAAAAATGCGCACCTTCGGGTACCAGGGCATGGTTTCCCCCTCGCGGCCATAACGCCACTCCGGCACCAGCGGCGCCATCACCCAGGCGGGCCGTCCGAGCGCGCCGCTCAGGTGGACCACGGCCGAGCAGACGCTGAGCGTCAGCGACAGCGCCGTTACGAGCGCCGCATATTCGTCGAGATCGTCTATCGCGTACTGCCAGTGGGCGATCTCGATTCCGCTGCGGCGGCGAAACTCCTCGAGTTCGTCCGCGCAGCCGCCGTATTGCAGACTGATCCAGGCGAACTCCGTGGATTCCAGCAGAGGCTGCAGTTGTTCCAGCGACAGCGAGCGCTCGCCGGAGCGCGTACGGGCAGCGCCACCGCGCCAGCTGATGCCGACGACCGGCTTCGAGCCGAATTGCTCGACCAGCCGTGCGCGCCACGCCAACACCCGCGATTCGTCCGCGCGCAGATAACCCGCGTGCTGTGGGAACCGTTCGCGATCGTTGCGCAGAAATCCGGGCGGATCCCCGAGCCGGGTCCAGCAATCGAATGGCGGCAGGTCGCCGGGCAATACTTCGCCGGGCGCCACTCCCACGAACGTGGCCTGTGGAAAGGATCGCTCGTAGAGCCCGACGAGGCGAGGGTCACACTCGACGATGCAGTGGCGTGCGGCGCCGATGAGCTCCGCAAACAGCGAGGCGAACATGATTTCATCGCCCAGCCCCTGCTCGCGCGCAATCAGCAATGTACGGCCAGCCAGGTCCTCGCCTTGCCAGCGTGGCTGTGCGAACTCGCGTGGCGCGAGGGTTTCGAGCGTGCTACGCGCGTGATAGTGCGTCCAGCCTTCGCGAAGTTCGCCCGCGCGCAGCAACAAGGTGGCATAGGCGAAGCGTGCCGCGAAATTGTCGGGCGCCGCGTCGACCGCTTGCTTGAGCAGACGTCGCGGGCGCGAGAACTGACCGAGGTAGACGAGTGATGTCGCGAGTCCATACAGCGCGCCGCGGCTTTGCGGTTTCGCATTCAAGGCTGCCTCGAATTGACGGGCGGCGCCGGCGTAATCGCCAGCCCCTCCCAGTGCGCGGCCCAGCAGCAGTTTGACTTCGGGAACGTCAGGCCGCAGGCGGTTGGCGACGAGCAGCGGCTCGAGCGCATCCTGGTAGTTGTCCTCGTCGAGCAGCGCTTCTCCGAGTCCTGCCGCGGCTTCGAATAGACGGGGGTTTTGCGACAGTGCGGCGGCGAAATGACCTGCGGCTTCGGTCCGCCGCTTCTCGGCCAGCAGCAGGTAGCCAAGGTTGACATGAGCCTCCTGGCAACCCGGATCGAGCCGCAACGCAGCGAGGAAACACTCCGCGGCGGCGGCCGAATTTCCCTGCTGCTGCAACAGGTTTCCAAGATTGACAGTGCCGAGATGATTGACCGGATCGATGTCGATGGCCTTTCGATAACAGGCTTCAGCCTCCGCCGCGCGTCCCTGCTGTTTGAGAAGGACGCCGAGGCTGAGCCAGGCGTCGAAGAAGCGCGACTGCAAATCCAGCGCGGCGCGATAGGCGATCTCGGCTCCCGTGAGGTCGCCGCGCGCCTTCAGTTGCCGCCCGATGGCATATTGACGTTCGGCATCGGTGGCTTGCGGGACTACGGCATTCATAAGCGCAAAGTACGCACGGCAGCAGCGTGGGCCCTGTCACGTCTGGCCCGACGTGCAGGAAGAAGAGGTACGCGGCCGATATGTTCGTTGGCCACGCCTCAGCGCGCTGCGATTCCGAGCGGGCGCGACAGCGCGTCCTCGACGGCGAGCATCGAGTCGCGTTCCGCAAACCATTCCCCGGCGAACGAGCAGTCCCGGTAGCGATGAAAATACGGGCCGCCCGAGGTGAAGTGCAGCAGGGCGGCATCGGGATCGTCCTGGTCATACCCGACCAGCCGGTTCCAGCGCGCGGGCAAATCGCCGATGTGCTCGTCGCCGCCCAGCCATTTGAATTGGTGCAACTCCAGGCCGGTGGCGCGATTGACGTAGTCGGGCACCAAGGCCTGGCATCGCGCGGCGTTGAACAACATCACGCTCGACCAGTTTTTCTTCTCGTACCGCGTCTGTGTCTGATCGAGAAACTTGGTCGTCTCGCGCGGGCGATGATCGTGTTTGACCACTTGCACCGCGTAGTTCGAGTCGCGCAGGTCCCAGAGTTTCGCAATGTCGTCGCGCACCAGCATGTCGCAATCGAGGAAGATCGCCCAGCCTTCGAAGCCGCAGAGATAAGGAGTGAGAAAGCGCGAAAAGGAGAAGTCCGTGGACTGGTAGATGTGACGCTCGCGCCACAACGAATCGCGCAGCTGGGACAGCATGAGCGGAGCGATGCTCACCGGTCGCGAGGCGTGGCGGTGAATGCTGTGCGAGAGCACGGAAAACGCCGCCGCCTCGCGCGAATCGAAGCCGATGAACACGCGTATCGGGGAATCGTCGCGCACGGTAGCCGAATTCATGGGTGAGCAGGCTTCACGGCAGCGACATGCATGCGCCGAAGATACGCAGCGTTTGTGTCGTACCCGTGTAAGCGCGCGGCCGCCAGCTGCCGGATGACTAACACGATTTCCCGGCCCATGGTGCGGGCCGCAACAAGCGCGCAAGGGCTCGCGGCCCCCGGCAGGCAACACGACTGTCATAAATCGCCTGAATAATCGCGAGGCTTCAGCGGGCCGGCGGCGACCGTGCCAACGCCTATTAATAAGAGTGTGCAAGAAGGCCCATGAGACGATTCCGCGGTGTCCATACCTGTCTGGTGCTCCTGTGCGCCGCGCTCATGAGCCCGAGCGCCTTCGCGTGGTGGAATGACGACTGGTCGTTCCGCAAGGAAATCACCTTCGACCTGAGCCCCACCGGTGCCGCCATTCCGGGCACCGCCAGCGAAGTGCCCATGCTCATCCGGTTGAGCCTCGGCAATTTCGGCTATTTCAACGACACGAAGCCCGACGGCTCGGACCTGCGGTTCATCGGCAGCGACGACAAGACGCCGCTCAAATTTCACATCGAGCGCTACGACCCGCAGGCGCAGATCGCGTTCGTGTGGGTCACTGTCCCGCAGCTTACGGCCGGCGCGAACACCGACAAGGTGTTCCTCTACTACGGCAACAAGGATGCACCGGCCGCGGCGGACGTCGCGGGCAGCTACGACAAGAACCAGGCGCTGGTCTATCACTTCGGCGCGGCGGCGAATGCCGCGCAGGATGCGACGGCGTACAAGAACGAGCCGACCAATTTCGGCGCGGAATTGACGTCCGCCTCGCTGATCGGTTCGGGTTTGAAGTTCGCCGGCGCGCAGAACCTCACGATCCCCGCGTCCGGATCGTTGCGGCTGGTTTCGGCCCAGGGCGTCACGCTGTCGGCATGGGTGCGTATCGAGTCCGCGCAGTCGCAGAGCTACGTCGCGCAACTCGCGGAGAATGGTCGCGAGCTGATCCTCGGCATCGAAGGCACCCAGGCCTTCGCGCGCTACACCGACGGTACGCCGGTGCAGGTCGGTTCCACGGTCGCGTTGTCGACCGGAGAGTGGCATCACCTCGCGCTCGCCGCCGGCAACGGCCAGCTGGAATTGTTCGTCGACGGCGACAGCGCGGGCAAGGCGCCGGTCACTCTCAACGAGATCGGCGGTGCGCTCACGGTCGGCGCGAGTGCCGCCGGTGCGAACTACCTTGCTGGCGAGCTCGACGAGTTCGAAGTCTCGAATGTCGCGCGCAGCACCGACTGGATCAAGGCGGCGGCGCGCAGCCAGGGCGTGATCGCACCGCTCGTGGTATATGGCGGCGATGCGCAGAACGAGGACGCCGAAGGCCCGTCGTACATCGGCACGTCGCTGCGTAACGTCACGGTCGACGGCTGGATCATCATCGGCATCCTCATGGTGCTGTTCTTCCTCTCGATCGCCATCATGGGTGGGAAGTTCGCGTTCCTGAATCGCGTCGAGCGCGGCAACAAGCAGTTCCTGCGGGAGTTCCGCAAGCTGCGCGACGATCCGGCGGCGCTCGAGCGCAGCCGCGGCGGCGCGAAAGGCGTGGGCGGCGACGACGCGTTCGAAGAGGGCGGCGAGGCGGCGTTGCCGTCCATCTTCTCGAAAGAAGACCCGGCGAGTTTCGGCACCTCCACGCTCTGGCGCCTGTACCACCACGGCATGCGCGAGACCATGAAACGCGTCGAGGGTCAGCCTGCCGGCGCGGCCCGTGTAAAGACGTTGTCCGCGCAATCGATCGAGGCGATTCGCGCCACGCTCGACGCCACGCACACACGTATGGGCCAGCAGCTGTCGAGCCAGATGGTGTGGCTGACCATCTCCATCGCGGGTGGCCCGTTCCTGGGTTTGTTAGGCACGGTGGTCGGCGTCATGATCACCTTCGCCGCGATCGCCGTCGCCGGCGACGTCAACGTCAATGCGATCGCGCCGGGTACGGCGGCCGCGCTGGTTGCCACGGTCGCGGGCCTTGGAGTCGCCATCCCGTGCCTGTTCGGCTACAACTACCTGAACACGCGCATCAAGGAGATCGGCGCGGACAACCACGTGTTCGTCGACGAGTTCGTCACGCGCATCGCCGAAACCTACTCGTAGGAATGACATGGCAGGCGGTGGCGGCGACAAGGACGTATACGACGAGATCAACATCACTCCGATGCTCGATCTCGCCTATGTATTGCTGATCATCTTCATCATTCTCACCACCGCGACGGTGCAGGGCATCAAGGTCAACCTGCCGAAGGCCAGCGCCCAGCCGTCGCTGGCCGAGAACAAGACCAAGGCCATCAGCATCACCGCCGATGGAACCATCTACCTCGACACATTCCCGGTGAGCATGCCGGAGCTCGAGAACCTGTTGCGGCAGTACAAGGCGGTGACGCCGGACCTGCCGGTGATCATCAAGGCGGATTCGACCATCCAATACCAGAAAGTCGTCGAGGTGCTCGACCTGGTCGGACGGCTCGAAATCACCCAGCTGGGTCTCGTGACCCAGCGCATCGTCAAGTGAGGCGCGCGTGAGCAAACAAGCTGGAAATGCGATGCTGCCCTTCGTCATCATCGGATTCGGCATCGCGGCCGTGGGCGCTTGCGCCGTGTTGCTGATACGCGGGTTTCTCTCGAGCGAAGCTCCTGCGGCGAAGAAGGTCGTGCAGGAAATCCGGATCGTGCGTCCGCCGCCGCCGGAGGAGCTGCCACCGCCGCCACCGCCGCCGCCCGAAGAAAAAGTCGACCTGAACGAGCCGCAACCGGAGCCCGATCCGGTGGCGTCGAACGAACCACCGCCGGGCAATCTCGGCCTCGACGCGGAGGGCGGTGCCGGCAGCGACGGCTTCGGCCTGCTCGGCCGCAAGGGCGGCCGCGATTTGTTAGGCAGCGGCGGCAGCGCGTTCACCTGGTACGCCGGGCTGCTCAAGAGCGAGATTCTCGATGAGTTGCAGCGCGTGAAATCCGCGCGCAGCGGCGCCTACTCGGTGTCGATCAAAGTCTGGGTGCGTCCGGACGGTTCGGTGGAGCGGATCCGTCTCGCCCAGTCGACCGGCGACCGCGAACGCGACCGCGACATCGAGAGTGCGTTATCCCGCATCGGTCGTGTTTCGCAGACGCCGCCCGCCGATATGCCCCAACCCGTGAGTCTGCGCATCGTTTCAAGAGCATGATTTCATCCAAGCGTACCCGCCTGCTGGCGTTGTTGATGGGCGCGGCGTCGATTTCGCAAGCCGCCGTCACCGAAGAACAACATCTCTCCGAGCTGCGACATACCGTCGAGAACCTGCTGCAGGCGCTGGTCGACAAGGGCGTGCTGACCCGCGAACAGGCCGAGCTCATGGTGTCGAGCGCACAGTCCAAAGCCGAGAAGGACGCGGCCACCGAGGCGGCGGCACGCGCCGCGACCGAGCAGGCGGAGGCGGGCGCGGTGCGCGTACCGTACGTGCCGCAGATCGTGAAGGACGAGATCCGCAAGCAGGTCATCGCCGAAATGACGCCCGCGCTGACCGACCAGATCGTCGCCGAAGCGAGTTCCACGGACGCGTTGGCGCGCGCGCTGCCGGACTGGGCGCGCCGCATGCGCTGGAGCGGCGACTTCCGCGTGCGTGGCCAGGGCGACACGTACGCCGAAGACAACCTGCCGAATTCCTATATCGACGTGCTGAACGTCAACGACCGCGGCGGTATCACCAAGGCGGGCAATGCGGCGTTCGTCAACACCACCGAAGACCGCCAACGCCTGCGCCTGCGCGCGCGGGTCGGATTCGACGTGGAACTCGGCTGGGGCTGGACTGCCGGCGCGCGCCTGACGACCGGCAATCTGCGCGACGCGGTATCCACCAACCAGACGCTCGGCAATTACGGTGGCCGCTATACGGTCGGGTTCGACCAGGCCTTCGTGCGCTGGCAGGGCACCAGTCACAGCAGCCGGCAGTCGCTCGCGTTGGCCGGCGGACGCATCGGCAATCCGTTCCTGTCCACCGACCTGGTGTTCGACCAGGACCTGATGTTCGAAGGCGTCGCGACGAACTACCGCTACAGCCTGTCGCGCGACGAGCCCTTCGTGCGCAACTGGTTTTTCACCGCGGGCGCATTCCCGCTGCAGGAAGTGGAGCTCTCGGACAAGGACAAATGGCTGTTCGCCGGGCAGACCGGCCTCGACTGGCGCACCGTCAACGGCAGCCGGCTGCGGTTCGCGGCTGCGTACTACGACTACCGCAACATCACCGGCGTGCGCAACGGGTTCGGCAGCAACCTGCTCGACTACACCGCGCCGGTATTCGCGCAGCGCGGCAACACGCTGTACGACATCCGTTTCGACTCGGACGACACCACGAACCTGCTGGCGTTGGCGGGCGAGTACCAGATCGCCAATCTCACCGCGGTCTTCGACTGGCGCGTGTCACCGGCCCATCGGCTGACGTTCACCGCCGATGCCGTCGAGAACGTCGGCTATGACCGCGAGACGGTGCTGGCCGTATCGGGCATCGATGCCGAAGAGCGCACGCGCGGTTACCTGGCGGAGATCGCGTTCGGCAGCGCCCGTTTCAACGAAGCGCATGCCTGGCGCGCATCCGTGGGTTATCGCTACGTGGAACGCGACGCGGTGCTCGATGCCTTCACCGATTCCGACTTCCGCCTCGGCGGCACGGACGTCAAGGGATTCATCATCGGCGCGGACTACGCGTTTTCACCGCGCGTCTTTGCCCGGCTGCGATACCTCTCAGGCAACGAGATCGACGGTCTGCCGCTCGGCATCGACGTGCTGCAGCTCGACATGAACGCTTCATTCTGAAGGAATCCACATGCGCCCGACATTGCTCGCATGCCTGTGCATCGTCGCCGTGAGTGGCGTCGCCTTCGCGCAATCGGCCCGCAAGGACGGCGGCAACAACGCGCAGCTCATGCAGCAGATGCAGCAGATGGCCGCGGAGCGCACGTCGCTGCAGACGGAGAATGCGCGCATGAAGCGCGAGCTCGACGAGATTCGAAAAGAGCGCGATGCGCTCAAGGGCGAACGCGACGGCAACGATCGCAAGCTGCGCAACGCCGAAGGCGCGGCCATTCGCGCCGCCGGCGACCGCAAGCAGGTCGAAAGCGAGCTCGAGCAGTACAAGTCGCGCATGGCGGAGCTGGTCGGCAAGTTCCGTGAAACCGTGACCGGCCTGCGCGAGGTCGAATCCGATCGCAACACCACACGACAGCAGCTCGAAACGAAGACCGTCGAGCTCAAGTCCTGCGTGGACCGCAACGTGCAGCTCTACACGATGAACGACGAGATCCTGACGCGGCTGGCGGACCAGGGCTTCTTCAGCAGCATGGCGAAGGCCGAGCCGTTCACGCGCATCAAGCGCACGCAACTCGAGAATCTCGCGGATGACTACCGGGCGCGTGCGGATGAAGCGCTCATCCCTCCGGCGGAGGCCGGTGCGCCGCCGGCGGCGAAGCCAGCAGGTCCGGGAGGCTGAAGCTCCCCGGGGTCAGGCCGCGTCCTGATCCTTTTCGGTGGTGTCGGTCGCGAGCCGCGAACCGCGGTGCGCGCGCTCGAACCTCGCGGCTCCATGCCGGCTCATGTACTTGCGCAGCTCGCGCGGTTCGGTCTGGCGCAGGTCGACCAGCAACAAACAATCGATGGCTTAGCCGAAATCCGCGTCCACGTTGAATCCCAACACGCTTCCGCCGAGCCTGAGGTACTGGCGCAGCAAGATGGGCACACCTTTGCCGTCGGGCTCGAGGTCTTCGACCAGCGCCGACAACGGTTCGAGCGCTCCCAACAGGGCGAGTTCGCTGGCCAGCGTCCGCAGCGCGCGCGAGCGCGGAAATGGATTGCGCGCGCTGACCAGCCCTCCGAGCAGGTGATCGAAGCGTTGCCCGCGCAGGAAGTCCACCATCAGATGCCGTGAAGTCTCGGCGTATTCGCCGCTGACACTGACGGGTCCGATGAGCCGCGCGTAGCGCGGATTACGCGCCACGAACTCCGCGATGCCCTTCCACAACAACATGAGCGGCGCGAAACTGCGCTGATATTCCGGACGAACGAACGAGCGGCCGAGCTCGAGTGCCGGCCCGAGCATGAGAAAGAATGGGTCGCGGTAGTTGAAGAGCGTGGTGGTGTAGAGACCTGCGCGGCCGTGTTTGCGGCGGATCACGCGCGACCTCACCCGCGGGGAAAATCACCAGCGCATGTTCGCCTTCGAGCCAGCGCCAGGCTTCGCGCAAGGCGCGCGCATTACGCGCCGTGCTGCCGGCATTGTTGAATGGGTCGACGGCGAAGATCATCGGGGCCAGTTCGGCAATGGTGGTCAGATCGCCATTGGCCAGCACGCGCACGTCGGGGCGTTTTGCACCGACGATGCGGATCGCCGCCAGTCCGTCGAGCGCGCCGAAGGGATGATTGGCAACGATGATCACCCGGCCGGTGGCGGGTATGCGCGCCAGGGATTGTTCGGAGGGCTCGCACTCGATACGCATCGTGGCCAGCGCACGCTTGGCGAACTCGACTGGCCCTTGCGTCGGTCCGATACTCTTATATATGGCTCTCAGGGCGCCGACGCCTGCGAACCTCGCCATCAGGCGCTGCAACCAAGGCGCAGCGCCAGATTGCTGGCCTCATTGGGGTGCTGCGGAGGCGTTGGCATGCGGCATTGGAGCTCCTGAATGACATCAGGCTTCCAGCCTAAGTAGCAGATATTTCGGAATTATTTACTTAAGAGGACGATTCGCGGCCAATGGAACTGAAGTACAGAATCTTGAACGTCTTCACGGCCGGCGGCGCACGCCTGTCCGGCAACCCGTTGTGCGTGTTCGAAGACGGCAGTCAGCTCGATCCGGCCGCAATGCAGGCGCTGGCACGGCAGATGAACCTCTCCGAGAGCACGTTCATCCTGCCCTCCAAACGCGCCGCCGCGCTGGTGCGCATCTTCACGCCCGCATACGAGATGCCGTTCGCCGGTCATCCCACGCTGGGCACGGCGCACGTCTGCCGCGCGCTGGGCCTGGGCGGCAACCAGCTCGGCCTCGAGATGCGCGCCGGCATCATTCCGGTCACCTCCGACGGCGATCACTGGACACTGCGTGCCACGGCAGCCACCTCGCGCCTGGTCGAAGTGCAGCCGCCCGAGCTGGCAAGGTTGTTAGGCCTGGAGGCTTCCGACATCGGCTTCCAGCCGCTGTGGGTGAAGGCGGGGCGCGAGCAGTTGATCATCCCGCTCACCAGCGAAGCGGCCGTGCGCCGCGTGAAGCCGAAGGCGGAATTGTTCGAGAAACTCAAGAGCAGCGACGGCGCCGGGCAGGCGTACGTGTTCGCCTCGACGGGCGCGAAGAAGATCCTGAGCCGGTTTTTCTTTCCCGATGGCAGCGCGATTCTCGAAGACCCGGCCACCGGGTCCGCCTGCGCGAATCTCGGCTCGTGGTTCATCGCCATGGGCCGCCGGGCACCGCTGGATTTCGAGGTGTCCCAGGGCGAGCTGATCGGGCGTCCCTCCATTCTCAAGCTCGAGGTCAACGCCGACAACGAAGTGTTCGTCGGCGGCGACGTGATCGAGATAGGATCGGGCATCTTGAATTTCTAAGGAGCGCTGCATGAGCGCCGACAGCTACCACAAGCGCAAGCTGGGCAATCGGGTGCTGACGCCCGAAACCCAGATGATGGGTTACGGCTACGACCCCAAACTCTCCGAAGGTTCGCTCAAGCCGCCCATCTTCCTCACCTCCACCTTCGTCTTCCGCAACGCGCAGGACGGCAAGGATTTCTTCGATTACACCTCCGGACGGCGCGCGCCGCCGCCGGGCCAGGCCGCGGGCCTGGTGTATTCGCGCTTCAACAATCCCAATCTCGAAGTGCTCGAAGATCGTCTGGCGCTGTGGGAAGGCGGTGAAGCTGCGTGTGTGTTCTCGAGCGGCATGTCGGCCATCTCGACCACGTTGTGGGCGTATCTCAAGCCCAACGATGTGTTGCTCATGAGCGAGCCGCTGTACGGCGGCACGGAAACCCTCATCGACAAAACGATGCCGGCGTTCGGCATCGGCGCAGTGCGTGTGGCGGATGCCATCGACCGTGAGGCGGTCATGGCCGGTGCGAAGGCCGCGCTCGAGAAGGCGAGGGCGAAACGTGGCAAGGTCGGGTTGTTAGTCACCGAGACACCGGCCAATCCCACCAACAGCCTGGTGGATCTGCAGCTGTGGCGCGAAGCCGCGGAATGGATCGCGGGCCAGCAGGGCGGCGTGCGTCCGCCGGTGGCGGTCGACAACACCTTCCTCGGGCCGGTGTTCCAGAAGCCGCTCGCACACGGCGGCGATCTCATCATGTATTCGCTGACGAAGTACGTCGGTGGTCATTCGGATCTCGTCGCCGGCGGTGTCGTCGGCACCAAGGCGATGGTGCAGCCGGTACGCGCGCTGCGCAGTAGTTTGGGCACGCAGCTCGATCCGAACACGTCGTGGATGATCATGCGGTCGATGGAGACGCTGGCATTGCGCATGCGTGCTTCGGCGGAGAATGCCGGCCGCGTGGCTGGTTATCTCGCGCAGCATCCGAAAGTCGCGAGCGTGAACTATCTCGGGCACTTGAAGAACGGCGATCCTCGTCTGGAGGTCTTCCAGCGCCAGTGCCTGAGTGCCGGTTCCACCTTCGCGTTTTCGATTCGCGGCGGTGAAGCCGAGGCCTTCCGCATGCTGGATGCATTGCAGGTCATGAAACTTGCCGTGAGCCTCGGGGGCACCGAGACGTTGATCTCGCATCCCGCGTCCACCACGCACTCGGGTGTGCCGAAAGAAACGCGCGATCGCATGGGTGTGACCGACGCGTTGATCCGCATATCGGTGGGAATCGAGAATGCCGACGATCTGATCGCCGATCTCGAACAGGCGCTGACGAAGATCTGAGTACGCCGGCGGTGCGAGGGCGTCACAGGAATGTCACAAGTTCGAGCGCAATTTGCAATCTGACGCCCCTACCTTCGTCGGCCTATGCAATTGATCCAGGGCTCCCTGCTGGCGCACCCGAGAATGGTCGCCTGGCGCAACCGCTTGCGCCGCAATACGGTGCTGCTCGGCGTTTATCGCCTGTGGGCCGGCCGCGACGGCTACGAACAGCGCTTCGGCAGTGCGCTGTTGGCCGCGGTGGGTATGAACGACGTGGTGTGGGACATCGGCGCCAATGTCGGGTTGTACAGCGAGAAATTCCTGCAGCGCGGCGCGAGTTTCGTGGTGTGTTTCGAACCGGCCCCCGCGGCCATTGCTGAACTTGGCCGGCGATTTTCCGACGAGTCGTTGGCCCGCCGCGTCCGCGTCGTGCCGGCGGCCCTGTCCAACACGCGCGGCAGCGCGAATTTCGTCGCGGATGGCTCCTCGCCGGTGAACAAGCTCGGCGGCAGCGGGCCCGGCGCCGTGATCGAAGTGCCGGTTTTGCGCGGCGACGATGCGCTGGCGGAATATTCATTGCCGGTGCCCGACGTCATCAAGGTCGACGTCGAAGGGTATGAACTCGAGGTCATCGAGGGCTTGCAAGGTGTCTTGTCGCGCCCGCAGGTGCGCGCCGTATTCGTCGAAGTGCACTTCGGCCTCTTGCACGAACGGGGAAACGACCATGCGCCCGCGACGATCGTCGCTCTGCTGAAGAACCACGGGTTTCGCACCAGCTGGCTCGATGCCTCGCACCTGATCGCCCATCGCGGCGCCTGATCCGCCCGCCGCGCGAGCCGGGGCATGCAGAAAATCCTTCTCGCGGGTACGAACCTGTCGTTCTCCCGCATCGGATTCGGCACCGCGGCACTGCATCACCTCGGCAGCCGCGCCGATCGCGAGCGCCTCGTCCACGCGGCGCTCGACCACGGCATCACTCACTTCGACACCTCTCCCTACTACGGACACGGACTCGCTGAAATCGCGCTCGCCGGGCTCGGCCGCGCCGCAACCATCGCTACCAAGGTAGGACTCTATCCACCCGGTGGTGCGCATGGGTCGCACACACGCATGCTGCTGCGCAAAGGCCTCGGCAAACTACTCCACTCGCTGTCTCGGCCAGAAGTGGATTTCGCCGTCGAACGTGCACGCCGCAGCCTGCACGACAGCTTGCGGCGCCTGAAGCGCGAACGTGTCGAACTACTGCTGCTGCACGAGCCGCGCAGCGAACTCGTAGCGACCGACGAGTGGCGCCGCTGGCTCGCGGCGGATCGCGACCGCATCGGTGCGATCGGAGTGGCGGGAGAATTTGCGCGGATCTGGCCCTTCGTGCATTCGGGCAGTGAGCTTGCGGCCGTGATCCAGACCGGCGCCACCCTTTCGGCACAGGATTTCGCCGCGCTGAGTGGCGTGCGTCGTTCGGCGCAGATCACCTACGGGCATCTGGCCGGAAGAAATGTCGAAGTCCCCATTTCGAAGACGCTCGGCGCTGCACTCGCCAGTTTCCCGGAAGCCGTCTTGCTGCTGGGTACACGCCGGATCGAACGTCTGGCGGAGTTCGCCCGTGCGGCCGCTGCCGCCGCCGTCGCGCCACAGGGCGCCGTGCATCAACCCGCGTGATCTTCGACCTCAACGAGGCAAGTGCGGACTGCACCTTGAGCTGCGATGTCGCAGTGGTTGGCGCCGGAATCGCGGGATCGATCCTGGCCTGCGAGCTCGCCCGCACCGGCCGCCGCGTGGTGCTGCTCGAGAGCGGAGGCCGCACGCAGGAAGGCGAAACCCATCCACTGAATCGGGTCGTGCAGGGCGCCGATGAATACCGCGGTGCGGAGCACGGGCGCTTTCGCTGCCTTGGTGGTACCTCGACCCGCTGGGGCGGCGCGCTGATTCCCTTTCAGCGCGAGGACATCGAGCCGGATTGGCCGCTCGATTTCGCAGAGCTCGCAGCGCAGCTCGAACGCGCGGAAAGATTGTTCGCGGTGCCGCATGGACCGTACGAATTGGCCGCCGAGGACCGGGCGCTCGGCGCGAGTTCCGCGCAGTTTCGTGTGCGCGCCGCAAAGTGGCCGGGATTTCGTCGCCGCAACGTTGCGCGACTGCTGGAAACCTCGCTGGAATCGCCGGGCGGACCGGCGGTGTGGCTGAACGCCCATCTCACCGCGATGAAACTCGACGACAACGGCCGGGTGTCCGGCCTCGAAGCGCGCGGCTCGCACGCGGCGCTGCGGCTTGCGGCATCCGAGGTCGTGATTGCCGCTGGCGCCATCGAAAGCACGCGCCTCTTGCTGAAGCTGGATGCGGACCTCGGCGGGAGATTGTCGAACGGGAGCGATTGTCTCGGGCGCTATTTCCACGATCACCTGTCTGCTCCGGTCGCGCAGATAGTCAGGCCGCGACGGCGCGAGTTGACGCGGCTTACCGGATTTCGCTTCGAAGGATCCGCGATGCGCAATGTGCGCTTCGAGCTCGATGGCGGAATGCGTCGCGAGGCCGCTTTGCCCGGGGCATTCGTCCACGTGGCATCGAATTCGCGCACCGCAGATGGATTCGACGCCCTGCGCGGGATCTATCGCTCCGTGCAACGGCGCGCCCTGCCGTCGGCCGCCGACATTGGGCAACTCGCGGTCAATGCAGGCTGGCTGTCGCGTGCGGCGTGGACCCGGTTCGTGCACCAGCGGGTGTTGCCGCCCGACAGCTGCGACTTCGAGACTCATCTCGTGATCGAGCAGGTGCCGGTTGCGGGGAATCGCATCAGTTTGAGTCCCGATCAGCGCGATGCATTCGGTGTGCCGCTGGCGCACATCAAGTGGCGGGTGAGCGACACGGATCTGCGCAATGCGCAGAGCGTGCTGGCGGCTTTTGCAAAGTACTGGTCCGGCAATGCCCGCGCGTTGCTGGGCGACCTCGCGCTTTATCCGCGTGATCAATGGGCGGAGTCCCTGATGCGCGGCGGTGGCATTTATCATCCCGGCGGCACGCTGCGTCTGGCGGCGACGCGGTCGAACGGCGTGGTCGACGCGGACCTGCGTGTTTTCGGTGTTCCCAATCTGCGCGTGCTCAGTACCGCGGTGTTTCCGAACGGCGGCAGCGCCAATCCGACGCTGATGTTGATCCTGTTCGCACTACGCGCGGCCGATCAACTGTCCGCGGGATCGTGACGGACAGCCGACAGTTTGACCGCCAATCTGGACCGGGCGTCGATCAGGCTTTAGTGTGGCCGGGATCTCGGGAGGATCGACATGCACACGGATACATGGGTCATTCCGGCCGAAACCTTCTCCGCGCGTATTCGCGGCAACTGCCTGTGCGGCGCGGTGCGCTGGTCCTACGACGCTCCGTTCACCACGATGCTGCACTGCCATTGCTCGGTGTGCCGCAAACAGCACGGCACGTTGTTCGCGACCTTCCTGGCCGGCCCGCTAACTACCTGCCGCTGGCGCGGCGGCACGGAAAAGATCGTCACCTGGCAATCCTCGGCGCAGGGACGGCGCAGCTTCTGCTCGGTGTGCGGCTCGAAGGTGCCGGGAGTCGACCACGCGTCGCAGCAGGTGTTCATGCCGGCGGGCGCCGTCGGCGGCGACCTTGGAATGCGCCCGCAGATGCATTTGTTCGTGGGTTCGAAATCGGCACTGCACCAGCTGCACGACGGGCTGCCGAAACACGACGCCTTTCCACCGGAGTGGGGCTCGCAGGGGATCGATACTCCGCCGCGATCCGGGCGCGAAGGCGTGACCAGCGGCAGCTGCGCTTGCGGACAAATGCGTTTCGAGCTCGATGGCCGGCCGTTCCGCATGCATCACTGCCATTGCAGCCGCTGCCAGCATGCACGCGGCGGCGCGCACTCGACCAACGTGCTCTACAAGATCGAAGCGCTGCGTTACACGGAGGGCGAGCCGCTGTTGACCGACTTCGCCATGCCGGGCGCGCAGTATTTCGGCACGTCTTTCTGTTCGGCCTGTGGCGGCGCGCTGCCGCGGCGCACGGTGGCGGGCGGAGTCGCGGTGGTGCCGGTCGGCGCGCTCGACACGGATCCGCAGATTCATCCGATGGCGCACCAGTGGGTGTCGTCGAAGGTGTCGTGGTTCGACATCCACGATGGAATTCCGCAATTCGCGGAAGCGCCGCCGCGGCCGCCGGCGCCGGGTTAGTCGCCACGCCGGCTTGTGGGCCTTCAGCGCCGCTTGCGCACGTTGGCCGGCGCGGGTTCCTTCGAGTAGCCGTCCGGTACCTTGAACAACTGCGCATCCGGTTCTGCGCGTTCGATGTCGCTCAACTTGTATTTCGTCTCGCCGGTGCGCGGATCCTGGTAGGTAGCCTCCACGACCACTTGCAGGTCCTTTCCGTACCACTGCTCCGCGGACATGCGGATCGGTTGTTCGTTGCCCATGGCGCCAGCCGGGATGGTGGCCTCGATGCGGCTGCCGGCCACAGTCTCACCGTCGAGCTTGCGTTCACCGAGTTTGACGGGCGCCGACACCTTCATCGGCAGATGCGCCGGCCGCGGCGGACCGACGGTGATGTCCGGCTCGAGCGAGGACGCGCCGGCCCTGCAGGGCACGATGGGCATGGTGACGGCCACCTTCGCGCCGGGCTGCAGCATGTAGCGCTCGCGCGCGCCCGGGTCGTCGATGACGGTGACGGTGGTGTGCACTTCGAGCGGCGTCGGGCCGCCGATCGACGACAGCGAATATTCGGCGCGCGTGCGGCCATCGCTGTCGCGCCACTGGCGGATGGTGTTCTGCCGCACGATGCGATTGCCGTCGGGCAACACGGAGACGGTTTCGCTCGTGCCGAGCGCCGAATACGGCGCGCCGGTGATGACGCGCACGTTGTTAGGAGTGCAGGCGGTGGCCGGCTCCTGGCCGCGCGCCGCGGCGGCGAGCAGCGTGATGCCCGCCACCGCGGCGGCGGCTCTACTGAGTCTGCAGCGTGATGCCATCGCGGTTTCCTTTATCCGGGTTCTTCGCGGCTTCGGCGGGCACGACCTTCTCGATGCGCAGCGTGCCGTCGTTCGAAACGATGACGTCGATCCAGTAACGCTTGCCGGTGGCCTTCGCCTCGGGATCGACGGCTACCAGTGTGCCGGCCGGCGAATATTCCGCGGGAATCTGCAGTGCGACAGAATCCGCGGGCCACATGGAGAAATTCGCCGGTGGCCAGGCGGGTTCGCGCGTGGAATCCGCCGCGGCTTCGCGATGCGCGCGCCGCTCGAGGTTCACGCCGGCGAACACGCCCACGAGGATGGCGACGGTCGCCACGCCGGCCGCGGCCGCCCACCGGGGCAAGCGCGACAGGCGCCGGGCCGGATGAATGCGCGACGCCGGCCGATGACCTGCGACCAATTGGTCGATCCGCGCATCCAGGTCTTCCGAGGGAGATATTTGCGCCAGTTCCCGCGAGAACCGGCGCACCAGCGTTTCCACCTGGGGGTGCAGGTTGTGGGTCATGACAATCCTTCCTGCACGAGCGTCGTTTCTTCGGCGAGCTCGATCAGCTCGAGCGACGCCAGGCGCAGCGTGAGCAGGGCGCGCGCTCGATGCAGCCGCGAGCGCACGGTGCCGACCGGGCAACCGAGGATCCCCGCGACGGTGGCATAGGGCAGCTCTTCGAGATCACACAAGGCAATGACTTCGCGATGTTGCAACGGCAGTTCGAGGATGGCGCGCCGGAAAGCGCGGGTCCGCTCGCCGCGCGCGATCTCGTCGAGGGGGCTGTCGCCGGAGCTCACCTGCACCTGCGCGCCTTCATCGTCCAGATCGAGTGCCACGAGCCGCTTCTCGTGCCGGAAATGGCGGCTGATGCGATGACGCAGCACGCCGCACAGGTAACCGAACACGCTGCCCTGCGCCGGATCGAACCGGTTCGGTTCGCGCAGCAACGCCACGAAGGTGTCGTGCACGAGGTCCTCGGCGGCCTGGCGCGAACGGCACATGGCCGAGGAAAACCGCAGCAGTGCGCGTCCATGACACTCATACAACTCGCGCAGGGCGGTAGTATCGCCCGCTGCGAGCCGCGCCATTTGTGTGGAATCGTCGACAGCTGTTCTCATTTTGTTCGCTGCTTCCCGGGTGTGCCGCGACACACGACACCCGGCATTGGGGCGGCGCCGCCGAAAAAAGTTCCTGCGGTCCGCGTTTGGGGCGGTCATGAAATGCGCGGACACGATCAGCCCCGCTCGACGGGTACGCCGATGACGTAACCCTCGCCGTGTACCGTCTTGATGATGCGCGGACCGCGCGCGTCGTCGCCCAGCACCTGCCGCAGCCGGCTGATGCGCACGTCGATGCTGCGATCGAACGGCGCGGCGTCGCGGCCGCGCGCGTGTTCGACGAGTTTTTCGCGCGACACCACGCGATTGCCGTACGCCAGCAGCGTCGCGAGCACGCGATAGTCCGAGCTGCGCAAGGTTGTCGGGCTGCCCTGCGGGTCTGCGAGTTCGCGCGCGACGACGTCCAGGCACCAGCCGCTGAAGCGGTACCGGCGCGCCCGCGCCGGCGTGGCGGCGCTGCCCGCGTCATTCGAGCGGCGCAGCAGGTTGTGGATACGCGCCAGCAATTCGCGTGAATTGACCGGCTTTTCCAGGTATTCGTCCGCGCCCATTTCGAGCCCCAGGATGCGATCCACCTCGTCCACGCGCCGCGCGAGGATGATGACCGGCACGTCGCTCGCGGCGCGCAGCGCGCGACACAGCCGCAGCGCGTCCTGGTGCGCGGCATCGAGCACGACCAGATCGACGCGGGTGCGCTCCAGCGCGCGATACATGGCGGCAGCGCCGTTCGCCGCGCTGACGCGCAGCCCCCGCACGTCGAGCGTATGCGCGAGCGCCGTGCGCGATTCGCGGTCCTCGTCGACGATCAACACGTGCCGTTGTCTGGACATCACCTTCTGACTCATTGCCACGGGCAGCGCGAAAAGTTCCATCGCGGAGATTTTCCCGGCGGCGGCTACAGATCGTTACATCCGTCAACAATCTCGAACAATTTCGTCCGAACCTGTTGCGGGTACGCCGGTCGTACCCCGGGATGACAGGGATCCAAACGATTCGACACACCGCGCGGCTGCTGGCGCTGCTCGCCGTAGTAGTTAGCCCGCGCGACGCCACGGCGGAACCTTTCGAGCCGTTCGAAGTGACCGCCATCCGCATCGAGGGCCTGCAACGCATCACCGAAGGCACGGTGTTCAATCAATTGCCGGTGAATCCGGGCGACCGGCTGGACCAGCGGCGCGTGCGCGAGGCACTGCGCGCGGTGAACGGCATGGGTTTCTTCCGCGACGTCGAGTTCCGGCGCGAAGACGGCGGCGTGTTGCTGCTGGTGGTGCAGGAGCGGCCCACGATCAGGAGCTTCGAGGTCAAGGGCAACAAGGAGGTCAAGACCGAGGACCTCCTGAAGTCGATGCGCAACATCGGCATTGCCAACGGCAAGATCCTCAACCGTTCCGCGCTCGAGGACGTGCGCCAGTTCCTGATCGAACAGTATTTCTCGCGCGGCCGCTACGACGTGCGGGTCGACGCCAAGGTCGATGAACAGCCCGGCAACCTGGTCGACGTACACATCGAGATCGCCGAGGGCAAACGCGCGCGCATCCGCCAGATCAACATCGTCGGCAACGATCGGTTTGCCGATGGCGAACTGCTCGGAGACCTCGAGCTCAAGCGGACCAACCTGCTGTCGTTCTACAAGGGCGACGACAAGTATTCGCGCGAATCGCTCGAAGGCGATCTCGAGAAGATCCGCTCGCATTACATGGATCGCGGTTACGCGAACTTCGAGATCACCTCGACGCAGGTGGCGCTGGCGCCCGAGAAAGATGACCTGTTCATCACGGTGAATGTGTTCGAGGGCGCCACGTTCATCGTGGGCGCGGTGAAACTCGCGGGGCGCTTCGTCGTGCCGCGTGAAGTCCTCGACCGGTACGTGTACGTCCGGCAGGGCGATGTCTTTTCGCGGCGCTTGATCGCGCAGACCGAGGAAGCCCTGCGCAATCGCCTGTCGGAGGAAGGGTTCAGCTTCGCCGAGGTGACGGGTTATCCGTCCACCGATGAAGCCGGGAACATCGCGCTGACTTTCCAGATCGAGCCCAACGCGCGCACCTACGTGCGCCGCATCGAGTTGCTCGGCGTGAAACGCACGCGCGACGACGTCTTGCGCCGGGAATTCCGCCAGCTCGAGGGCGCCGTGTTGTCGAACGCCGCGGTGACGCGCTCCGAGGAGCGCCTGCAGCAACTGCCTTACATCAAGTCGGTGGAGACCGAGACGAAGCGCGTGGAAGGGTCGCCCGATCAGGTGGACGTCCAGGTGACCATCGAGGAAGGACCTTCGTCGCAGATCGGCGCCGGTGTCGGATATTCCGAGCGGCAATCGTTCCTGCTGAACGCCAACTACGTCGACAGCAACCTGTTAGGCAGTGGCGAGCGGCTCGCGCTGGACGTGAACGGCGGTTCGTACAGCCGCGTATTCAGCGTCACGCACACCGATCCCTATTTCACGGCGAACGGTGTGTGGCGCAGCCTGAGCGCTTCCTACATCGAGCGCGAACGCCTCACGTCTTCCTTCTCGCAGTTCACCACGCAGACCTACAGCACGGGCGCCAGCGTCGGTTATCCGATCACGGAAAGACAGGGCATCAATTTCGGCCTGACGTTCAGTCACGAGGACCTCGCCACGGTTTTCAGCTCGTCGACACAATTGCGCGACTGGGTGCGCAACAACGGCGACAGCTATTTCCGCCGCATCGGCCGCGATCCGATTCTCGGCACCGTGCTCGATACGCTGGAGCTGACCACGGGCTGGGTGTACGAAAACCGCGACCGCACGCTGTTCCCGACACGCGGCGGTTCGTACCGGCTGTCGCTCACCGCGACACCGCCCGGCAGTTCGGTCAGTTTCGCCACGGCCAACTTCCGCTCGCAGCAGTTCTTCCGCCTGCCACTGCCGCTGATCGACCGGATCCCTTTTTCGATTTCGACCGATCTTGGCTGGGGCACCGCGTTCGGCGACACCACCGACGTACCGCCGCACCGCCACATCTTCACGGGCGGCAGCGACACGGTGCGCGGCTTTCGCGACGGCACGCTCGGGCCGCGCGATTCGCTCGGCAATCCGTACGGCGGCGATGCCGGCGTGGCCGCGCAGCTCGAGGCCGTCATCCCGCTCGGCGGCAAGCTCGCGAGCGCCGGGCGGCTGTCGCTGTTCGTCGATGCCGGGCAGTCGTATTTCTTAGGCGATACGCAATTCCGCAATCGGCGCGGCGATCGGACTGACTACCGGTTCGACCTCGGCGATCTGCGCGTGTCGAGCGGCATCTCGGTGCAGTGGCTCTCGCCCATGGGGCTGTTCCGCTTCAGCTACGCGATTCCGCTGCGTTACCAGAAGGAAACGCGGCGCGAATTCGGCGACGAACTCGAGCAATTCCAGTTTTCGGTGGGTCAGGCGTTCTGACGGCCGGTTTTGACCATCTCGGAGAAGACATGAACATTCGCAATCTCGCTGTGCCCGTACTGGCCGTGTTCGCGGCATTCGCCTTGGTCGCCTGTGGCGGCAAGGGTGACGAAGAGGAGGGCGGCGATCCGCAGATCCGGCTGCTCAACCTGAGCGTCGGTTATCCGACGCTCGACATGATGACCAACCTCGATGCCGACGATGACGACGACGATGAGACGCAGGCGGCGTCGGTGGCGCTCAACGCGGTGAGTCAGTACGCGGAGCTCGATTCCGATGACTACACCATCAAGCTGCGCCGCACCGGTTCGGGCAGCATCCTGCGTTCGTTCGCCGGCGAGGAACTGGTCGAGGGCACGATCAACACGTACGTGGCCTATGGAGAAGTGGGCGCCTTCGGCGCGTTACGCATCGACGACACGCTGGAAGAGGCCGACGCCGGCGAGAGCAAGCTCGGCATCGCCAATGTCTCCTCGGCGGGCGCGCTCGACGTGTACCTGACCGATCCGGACGTCGATCTGGACGACACCACGCCGGTGTTGTCGTCGGTCGGCGGTTCCATCGCGCAGGTCACGCTCGACAGCGGCAACTACCGGCTCAGAGTGACCGCGGCCGGCGATACCGCCGACGTGCGGCTCGACATCGCGACCCTGACACTCGCGGATCGCGGCGTCGCATCGCTGATCCTCACCTCCACGCAGGGCGGCATGCTGGCCAATGCCATCTATCTACCGCAGGAGGGTCAGCCCACGAAGCTGGCGAATACCAAGGCACGCCTGCGCGGCGCGGTCGGTGTGGCCAACGGCGCCAACGCCTCCATCCAGGTCCAGGGGCGCAGCATCGTGACGGCGGCCACGGCCGGCGTGATCGGCAGCAAGTACACCTTGCTGGATTCGGGTTCCGTGCCCGTGACGCTCACCGTGAACGGCGTCGCCGTGCCGATGCCCAACATCGACCTGCAGGCGGGCGCGGACTACACCTTGCTCGCCTGGAGCAATGCCGATGGCCCACGGGTCAGCCTGATCGTCGACGACAACCGGCTGCCCACCTCCGGCAGCACCAAGCTGCGCCTGTTGAACGGCATGTCGACGCTGGCCGCGCCTTTGACCTTGTCGGTGGATTTCTCGCCGCTCATCGAGGGCACGTTGACGGGTGAGATTTCCGACGAAGTCGAGTTGACCGGCGGCACCGACCGGCAGATCGATATCTCCAGTACCTCGACGGCCGCGAACGTGTTGACGCGCAACGGCGTGACGTTGCAGAACAACTCCATCTACACCTTCTTCATCACCGACAACGGCCCCACGGCGATCGGCGTCCTGCGCCGAGACCGCTGAGAAAAAGGGGACATGCCTAATTAACGAAGACAGTGTGGCGTTCGAGTCAACCAATGGCGCGCGATCTTTTTCGTCAGTTCCGCGCAGTGAACTCAAGGGTCTGAAGCGTGGCCGGTGAAGTAGGCGCGAGGATGATCTTCGCGCTCAGCGTGCCACGCTCGCAGGCAAAGGTCAGCGTTGCCGACATCGCCGTGTCGGTGTCGGCCGGAATTGCGGGCTGGCAGGCGCCGAGCTTGCGCTTGAGGTCGGCGATGTCGCGGTTCCTGAGCGCCGCGCTGCGATCGAGCAGGAAGTTCATCGCCAGCGCGGCGCGCGCGATCAGGACGTCGCCCGACGAATACATGCGACCGACCGCGGCGGACATTTCCTGCGGCGCGCTGCCCGGCGGCGCCTGCAGTTCCGGAAAGGCTCCGGACGCGGCCAGCACATCGGCGGCTTCGCGCACCACGCGCGAAGCCGGGGCGTAGGTGCGATTGGCGAAGGCGAACACACCGAGACCGCGATTCGGAATGAACAGGACGTTCGAACCGAATCCCGGCAATCCGCCGGAATGCCCGAAGTGCACGCCGAGCTGGCAATCGCTGTACGACACGATGCCGAAACCGTACGCCATCGAACGCGGGCATTCGCCGGGAATCAATGGCGGCGCGACCAGCGAGTAGTTCGCGGGGCGTGCGATCTCGCGCACACTCGCGCGGCGCAGGATGTCGCCGTCGGCACCGTCACGCGGCGGCCAGGCGCCGAGGACCCAACGTACGTATTTTGCGTAGTCGTTCGCGGTGGTAGTGAGGCCGCCCATGGCGCCGAAGACGCCGGGCCCGAGGGTGGGTTCCTCGAGCCATGCGTCGTCCTCCCAGCGGTAACCGAGGGCGCGGCGGCTGGCGGGCGCGCGGGCGATGTCGTAGCCCGTCGAGGTCATGCCTAGCGGCCTGATCAGCGAATCCGTGACGTATTCCGCGTAGTTAGTCCCGGCGGTGTTGGTGATGAGGCGCCCCACCAGGGCGTAGCCGAAGTTCGAATATTCGTAGGCCATGGCGGGCGCGCGTGAGAACGGAACGCTGCGCTCGAGCAATCGCGTGAAATCGGACTCGCTCATGTCGAGCTGGCGGTCGCCCCAGGGATCGTCGGTGACGAAACCGGCGCCGTGCGACAACAGGTCGCGCACCGTGATCTTCGGGCTGTCGGCCGTCGGGTATTTGAACGCGCGTAACTCCGGGATGTAGTTCTCCGCCGGCGCGTCGAGCGACACCTTGCCGGCATCGCGTAGTTTGAGTGTCGCCAGAGCCGCCATTTGTTTCGACATCGAGGCGATGCGAAAGACCGTATCGGCGCTCACCGGCGTCTTCGATTGCAGGTCCTGCACGCCAAAGGACTTCACGCGCACGAACTGGCCGTTGGCGACTACGCCGTACACGAGGCCGGGTACATGGTTCTCCTGCATGAACTTTTCGAAGAGGGGATCGAGACTGGCGAGGGCGGTGTCGGCACCCGCGGGCGACGCAGCGTGCGCTGTGTGCACCAGAAACAACGCGAGGGCGGAGGCGAAAACCCGGGAAAGAAAATGGCGGAGTTGCATCAGTGGTCTCGTGATTGGTTTTGAGCCGCGTTCCTATTTCAGCGCGGAATCGGTGGGGCGGCGCGCTGGAACACCGGCTTGATCGCCAGTCCCGATTGAATGCGGGACACGCCGGGAATACGCGTCAGCACATCGAGCATGAATCGCTGATAACTCGGCAGGTCCGGCACGACGATGCGCAGCACGTAGTCCGCCTCGCCGGTCATCAGATAACAGCTCATGACCTCGGGCACGTCGGCGATGCGGCGTTCGAAAACTTTCAGCGTCTCTTCGACCTGCCGTTCGAGCGAGACCCAGACATACATGGTGATGCCGAAGCCCAGCTTCTGTTCATCGAACTGCGCGCTGTAGCCAGTGATGACGCCATCGCTCTCCAGTCGTCTGATTCGGCGCAGCGTGGGAGTCAGCGACAGTCCGATCTTCTCGGCCAGGTCGCGCCAGCTGATGCGGCCGTCCTCCGAGAGGATCTGCATGATCTTTGCGTCGACCTTGTCCAGTTTTTGTGGCGCCATGACCGTGATTCCGGCTGAAAGTAGGGCAAACATGCTAAAAGGCGGCCAGAAATAGTCAAGGATTGGCGTTAACGCGCTCCGGCTAGTGCGATAAGGTTCGCATCACGTAACTATATGACTGTCATCAGGAATTCCATGTCCCGCTCACGCCCCGTCTCTGTTTCCTTCGAGTTCTTTCCGCCTGGCGACGACGCCATGGAAAGGACGCTGTGGGAATCCATTCGTTACCTCGAACCGCTGAGCCCGCGCTTCGTGTCCGTGACTTATGGCGCGGATGGCAGCACGCGGGAACGCACGCACAACGTGGTCTCGCGGGTGCAGAAGGAAACCTCGCTCAATTGCGTTCCGCACCTCACCTGCATCGGCGCGAGCCGCGGTGAAGTGCTCGACATCGCGCGCATGTATTGGGACCAGGGCATCCGCCATATCGTGGCGCTGCGCGGCGACGCGCCGACCGGCACGGTGAAGTATGAGCCGCGCGAAGACGGCTTCGCCTACGCCGCCGATCTCGTGAAGGGCCTCAAGTCTGTCGGCGAATTCGAAATTTCAGTCGCCGCGTATCCGGAGAAACATCCCGAGGCCGAAAGCGCGGAGCTCGATCTCGACAACCTCAAGCGCAAGATCGACGCCGGCGCCACGCGCGCGATCACGCAGTTCTTCTACGACACCGAGCTGTACCTGCGTTTCCGCGACAACTGCGCGGCGCGCGGCATCAGCGTGCCGATCGTGCCGGGCATTCTGCCGATTACACGGTTCCCGCAGGTCACGCGTTTCGCGAAGCGTTGTGGTGCGTCGATCCCCGACTGGCTGGAGCACCGCTTCGACGGTCTCGAGGAGAATCCGGAGACGCGCAAGCTGATCTCCGCCGCGGTGGCCATCGAGCAGGTGCACATGCTGCAGCGGCACGGCGTGGATCAGTTCCACTTCTACACGCTGAACCGCTCGGAACTGACCTACGCCATCTGCCATGCGCTCGGCGTGCGTCCGCACGTTCATGCGGACAAACCGCGGAAGGCTGCGAATGAATAAGCCCGCGGCTGAAGGCCAGCGCGCCGCCGCGCTGCGCCAGTTGTTCGCCGAACGCATCGTCATCCTCGACGGCGCGATGGGCACCATGATCCAGCAGCACAAGCTGGATGAAGCGGCGTTCCGCGGCGAACGGTTCAAGGACTGGCCGAGCGACCTCAAAGGCTGCAACGATCTGCTGGTACTGACGAAACCCGCGTTGGTCGCTGACATCCATCGCGAGTTCCTCGAAGCCGGCGCGGACATCGTGGCGACCAACACGTTCAACGCGACCTCACTGTCGCTGGCGGACTATGGCCTCGAAGCGCTGGTCTACGAGCTCAATTTCGAAGCCGCGAAACTCGCGCGCACCGTCGCCGCGCAGCAATCGGAGAAGTTAGGCCGTACCTGCTACGTGGCGGGTGCGCTGGGGCCGACCAGCCGGACGGCGTCTATTTCGCCCGACGTGAACGATCCCGGTTTCCGCGCCGTGACGTTCGACCAGCTCGTGGCCACTTACAGCGACGCAACGCGCGGCCTCATCGCCGGCGGCGCGGACGCCATCCTGATCGAGACCATCTTCGATACGCTCAATGCCAAGGCGGCTATCTACGCCGTGCGTTCGACGCTCGATGCCGAAGGCGTCGACCTGCCGATCATCATCTCGGGCACGATCACCGACGCTTCGGGCCGTACCTTATCCGGCCAGACGGTGGAAGCGTTCTGGGCGTCGGTGCGCCATGCCAAGCCGATCACGATCAGCCTGAACTGCGCTCTCGGCGTCAAGCAGCTGCGCCCGTACGTCGAGGAGCTCTCGCGGCTCGCCGATACGAATGTGGGCGTGTATCCGAACGCGGGCCTGCCCAATGCGTTTGGCGAATACGACGAAGCGCCGGAAGACACCGCGAAGGTGCTCGGCGAATTGGCGCACGCCGGCCATCTGAATTTCGTCGGCGGCTGTTGCGGCACGACCCCCGCGCACATCAAGGCGATCGCCGATCGCGTGCGTTGCGAGCCCGTGCGCCAGAAGAAAGAACATGTGCCACGCCTGGAATTGTCCGGCCTCGAAGCGTTCAACCTGACCGACGACATCCGCTTCGTGAACGTGGGCGAACGCACCAACGTCACGGGTTCGGCCAAGTTCCGCAAGCTGATCGAAGCCAACGACTATCCGCAGGCGTTGTCGATTGCGCGCCAGCAGGTGGTCGACGGCGCGCAGTTGATCGACGTCAACATGGACGAGGGCATGCTCGATTCGGAAGCGGCCATGGTGCGCTTCCTGAATCTCATCGCCGCCGAGCCCGATATCGCACGCGTGCCCGTGATGATCGATTCGTCCAAGTGGACGGTCATCGAAGCGGGTCTCAAGTGCATCCAGGGCAAGGGCGTGGTGAATTCCATTTCGCTCAAGGAGGGCGAAGAGGCCTTCCTGCTGCATGCGCGCAAGGTGCAGGCCTACGGCGCCGCGGTGGTCGTCATGGCATTCGACGAGAAGGGCCAGGCGGACACCATCACGCGCAAGATCGAGATCTGCGAGCGCAGCTACAAACTACTGGTGGGGAAGCTGGACTTTCCGCCCGAAGACATCATTTTCGATCCGAACATCTTTGCGATCGCCACCGGCATCGAAGAGCACAACAACTACGGCCTGGATTTCATCGAGGCCACGCGCGAGATCCGCAAGCGTTGCCCGCATTCGCACATCTCGGGCGGTGTGAGCAACGTGTCGTTCTCGTTCCGCGGCAATGAGCCCGTGCGCCAGGCCATGCACTCGGTGTTCCTGTATCACGCGATCCAGGCGGGCATGGATTTCGGCATCGTGAATGCCGGCCAGCTCGCCGTGTACGACGACATTCCGAAAGACCTGCGTGAGCGCGTCGAGGACGTGATCCTCAATCGGCGCCCCGACGCGTCGGAGCGCCTGCTCGAGATTGCCGTCAACTACAAAGACGGTGGTGCGCGCGAGCGCAAGGAAGATCTCGCCTGGCGGCAGTTGCCGGTCAAGGAGCGGCTGAGCCACGCGCTGGTTTCGGGCAACGATCAATTCATCATCGAAGACACGGAAGAGGCGCGGCTGGCATCGGAGCATCCGCTGCATGTCATCGAAGGCCCGTTGATGGAAGGCATGAACGTGGTCGGCGACTTGTTCGGGTCGGGCAAAATGTTCCTGCCGCAGGTGGTGAAATCCGCGCGTGTCATGAAGAAGGCGGTGGCGCATCTCATTCCGTTCATCGAGGCGCTGGCCGACGGCGTGCAGAAGACCAATGGCACGGTGGTGTTGGCCACCGTGAAGGGAGACGTGCACGACATCGGCAAGAACATCGTCGGCGTCGTGCTCCAGTGCAACAACTTCGCGATCGTGGATCTGGGCGTCATGGTCTCCTGCGACAAGATTCTCGATACCGCGGAGAGGCTGGGCGCGGACATGGTGGGGTTGTCAGGCCTCATCACGCCGTCGCTGGAAGAGATGAGCCATGTCGCGAGCGAGATGCAGCGGCGCGGGTTCAAGGTGCCGCTGTTGATCGGTGGCGCGACCACGTCGCCCGCCCATACCGCGGTCAAGATCGATCCCAACTACGAAGGGCCGGTTGTCTACGTGAAGGATGCCTCGCGTGCCGTGGGCGTGTGCCGGCAGCTGGTCACGCCGGAAATGAAGCCTGCGTACGTCGCCGAGGTGAAGGCTGAGAACATCCGCCGCCGCGAGCAACACGCCGGCAAGAAGATCAAGGGCGCGCAACTTACGCTCGGCCAGGCGCGCGCGAACCGTTTCAGTTGCGACTGGGCTAACTACAACCCGCCGGTGCCGCGTTTCCTCGGCGCCAAGGTGTTCGAAGATGTGCCGCTGAGCGCGTTGACGCCCTATATCGACTGGATGCCGTTCTTCAATGCCTGGGAGTTCACCGGCAGGTTTCCGGACGTGTTGAGCGATCCGCTGCGCGGTCCTGCGGCGACCTCGCTGTACAAGGATGCGCAGGAGATGCTTGCGACCATCGTGCGCGAGCACTGGCTGCAGGCGCGCGCCGTGGTCGGGTTCTTTCCGTGCAACAGCGTCGATGAAGAGATCGAGGTGTACAGCGACGCGACCCGTTCGCGTGTGTTGCATCGGCTGCATCACCTGCGCCAGCAGAAGGGCAAACCGTCCGGCCAGCCGCACTATGCGTTGTCGGATTTCATCGCACCGAAGGATTCGGGCAAGGTCGACTACATCGGCGCGTTCGCGGTGACGGCCGGCGTCGGCATCGAGAAACATCTCGAACGGTTTGCCAAGGCGCATGACGACTACAACGACATCCTGTTGAAGTCGCTCGCGGATCGCCTGGCCGAGGCGTCAGCCGAAGCGCTGCACCTGCGCGTGCGCCGCGAACTGTGGGGTTATGCGCCGGAAGAGCGTCTGACCAACGAACAGCTGATCCAGGAAGTGTATCGGGGCATCCGGCCCGCGCCGGGGTATCCCGCCTGCCCGGATCACACGGAGAAAGGCACGTTGTGGCAGATGCTGGATGTCGAGCGGGCCGTGGGGATCCAGATCACCGAGAGTTACGCGATGTATCCGACCGCCGCAGTGAGCGGCTGGTATTTCGCGAACCCTGAGTCGAAGTATTTCGCCGTCGGCCCGATCGACCTCGACCAGATGCAGCACTACGCCGCGCGCAAGGGCTGGTCCGCCGCCGAGGCGCGCAAGTGGCTGATCTCGAATCTGGAATCAAGAGTGACCGCCGATCCGCACGACGAAGCGGCGTAGGTGCCGTTTAAGGTGCCGGGTGGGGAAAGTGGGGAAAGCGCCCGTTCGGCCAGGTCGTGCGAGAACCGGGCGCGCTTTCCCCACTTTCCCCACCCGGCACCTTAAACGGCACCACTCCGCCGCGTCAGCGGCATGTCGTAGGTGACATTCGCCCCGTACCGTTCCGGCGACTGGGGATCGTGACGCAGCTTGTCGAAGGTGAGCAGACGGGTGCCCAGCATGAAGCTCTCCTGGATGTCGTGCGACACCATGAAGATCGTCATGCGGTTATCGGACCACAGTTTCAGGATCAGCTCGTGCATGTCCGAGGTGACGCCCGGATCGAGCGCGCCGAAGGGCTCATCCAGCAGCAGGATCTTGGGTTTGCAGATCACGGCCTGCGCGATCGACAGGCGCTGCTGCATGCCGCCGGACAACTGCGCGGGATAACGATCGCGCGCGGGCGCGAGTCCGACTGAGTTCAGCATTTCCAGCGCCGAGTCGCGTGCCGCACGCCGCGCGCTGCCGAACAACCTGCCCATGAACTTCGAGCGCTGCAGCTCGAGACCCAGCATCACGTTCTCGAGCACCGTCAGATGCGGGAACGACGAGTAACGTTGAAACACCACGCCTCGCGCCGGATCGGGCTCGGGACGGATCGGAACTCCATCGATGAGGATCTGCCCGCGCGACGGCTGCTCCATGCCGAGCAACATCTTGAGAAACGTGGTCTTGCCGCAGCCGGACGCCCCGACAATCGTCACGAACTCGTGATCGGCGATTTCGAGCCGCAGGTTTTCGAGCACGACCTGGGCCCCGTATTCCTTCCAGACGTTTCGAATGGAGACCGTGGCCACCTATTGCCCCGGCTCGGCCCAGCGAAAGGCGCGTGAGCGCAGCAGCCGCAACAACGCATCCGTTCCGACGGCTAACAACGTGATCCACAACACGTATGGCAGGATCACGTCCATCGCCAGATAGCGCCGCACCAGGAAGATCCGGTAGCCGAGACCTTCGGTGGCCGCGATGGCTTCCGCCGCAATCAGGAACAACCAGGTCGAACCCATCGACAGCCGCAGCGAATCGATGAGCCGCGGCCACATCTGCGGCAACACCACGCGCAGCACGATGTGCCAGGTAGATGCCCCCAGCGTCTGCGCCTTGATCAGCTGCTCCTTCGGCAGCTCGCCGACGCGTAATGCCAGGTCCCGCGCGATGCAAGGCGCCGTGCCGATCACGATCAACGCAACCTTCGACGTTTCCTCGAGCCCCAGCACGATGAACAGGATGGGCAACACGGCCAGCGGCGGAATCATCGCCGCCGTCGAGAGCAGCGGCGACAGCAACGCGCGCAGGCGCGGCACGACGCCGATCGCAAGCGCCAGAGCCAGTGCGCTGCTGGCCGAGATCAACAGTGCGATGCCGATACGCCGCACGCTGGCCCAGGTGTCCACCCAGAAGAGCACATGGCCACTGCGTTTATCTGCTTCGAAGGCGTAGTTGTGAAACGTGTCGGCGATGGTGCCGAGCGCGGGCAACAACTTGTCGTTGGGATTTTCGGCCAGCCGCAGGTGCGATGCGATCACGTAGATGAACAGCAACGCCACGAAGGGCAGTACACCCAGGGCGATGCTCGTGCCTCGCCCGGGGTGCTGGTTGATCAGTCGCCGCACGGAATCGTGCGATCAGAGCTTGCCGTCAGCCGCCAGCTTCATGTACGTCGGATCGAAGCGCATCTTGACGTTGGCCTTGTCGCCGAGCGACGCACCCGCCGGGAATTCGATTCCCACCGCGTCCACGGTCTTCGCGCCTTCACCCAACAAGCCGTGATCGAACGAGAACTTGCGCACCAGGTCCATCTTCTTCACGAGGTCCGGGCTGGTGGTCGCCGCGACCGCGCTGACCGGGGTCGCATACAGGTAGGTAGTCGCGAGCTGGCCCTTGAAGCCGGCCAGATCGGTGCCGGACGCCTTGGCCATCGACGTGAGCGCGGCGGTCGCCTTCGCATCCTTTGCCTGCATCACGGCCAGCGTCTCGTACCACGCGCCGACCAGGGCCTTGCCCAGCTTGGGATTGGCCTTGAGCGTCGCGGTGTTCACGACCATGAGATCGAGGATCTCGCCAGGAGTCTTGCTCGAATCGAACACCAGCGTGGTTTTCGGCATCGCGGCGACTTCGGCCAGCTGCGGCTTCCAGGTGACGGTGGCCGTGACACCGGGCGTCGCAAACGCGCCGACGATATCGGCGTCCGACGTATTCACCACCTTGATGTCCTTCTCGGCCAGCCCGACCGAACTCAGGCCGCGCGCGAGCAGATAGTGGGATACGGATAGTTCGACGAGATTGACCGACTGACCCTTGATGTCGGCGAGCTTCTTGCCTGCGCCCTTGAGGACGACACCGTCGTTGCCATTCGAGTAGTCGCCGACGATCAGCGCGGTGGAGTCGACGCCGCCCGCGGACGGGATGGTCAACATGTCCATGTTGGTCATGACGCAGCCGTCGAACTTGCCGGCCGTGTACTGGTTGATCGACTCGACGTAGTCATTGATCTGCGTCAGTTCGATCTTGATGCCGTATTTGTCGGCCCACTTCTTGAGAATGCCGCTCTGGTTGGCGTAGTCCCATGGCATCCAGCCGACGTAGATGCTCCAGGCGACTTTGAAACTGGTTTTTTCCGCCGCTTTGGCGGGTTGCATCGCAAGAACCGCGATGCAGACGATCGTGAAGGTCAGAAGCGTTCGCGTCAGCAGGCGTGCCGACGCGACCGAAGAGTGGATCAGGCGCATGAGAGTCTCCCGTGTTGTTAGTGCATCAGGCATCTCCCGGGCTTTTGTCCCGCCGTGTATCCCCGGCACAGCTTGGCGTACCACTGGATTGCGTCTCTCGGACCAGCGTCGATGACTCGACCGGAACCCTAGGCGCACATTACTGGCCTTGGTTTTTGCAAGAGATGTGCCGCGGCACTTCGGCCGCGCCGGACTGCTCGATGTCGGGAAGAGGTGCTTTGCTGCACCATGCGCAAGCAGCGGCGCTAACAAGCGCACGAATAGAGGGCGGCTTCGCGCCCGAATCCTTTGCCCGCGTTCGGGGCGTGTGTGCTCGTGCTGGTACATACCTTGCACCACGCCAATCCGCATGACGCTGTTGTGGGAAGAAGAAATCGCGGGCGGCTCGCACTGGTCGGGGGTCATACGCCGTGGCGTGGTGCTGCGCCTGACCGCGGCCGCCGCCGACGCCAATGTCGCCGCGCTCTTCTTCAATCGCGAGCAACCGCTCGAGCGCTACAACATGGCCGATACGCTCAAGGCGCAGCACACGGCGCATCTGACCACCGGATGCGTTTGTTACACGGACATGGGCAGGATCGTCTGTTCGATCGTCGCCGACAGCTGCGGCTGGCACGATCCGCTGTGCGGACTCACCGACGACGCCCTGATCGCGGCAAGGTACGGCGCCACGCGATTCCAGGAGCAACGCAACGCGCGGTACGTCAGCGGCCGGCAAGCGATGCTGGTCGAGCTGGGCAAGTTCGGCCTCGGCGAACGCGATCTGGTCGCCAACATCAACTTTTTCAGCAAGGTAGTTGCCGATGAAAGCGGCGCGCTGAGTCTTGTGCCCGGTCACGCGAAGGCCGGCGACTTCGTCGATCTGCGCTTCGAGATGGACGCGCTGGTGTTGCTGCACGCCGGTCCGCACCCGCTCGACTCCGGCGGCGCGTATGCGCCTTCCGCCATATCGCTGCGGGCCAGTCGCGGTGAAGCACCGGCGGCGGACGATGCCTGCCGCGTGCGTTGTCCGGAGAACACGCGCGGATTCATCAACACGGAAAGATCGTACGCATGATGAAGACCGCGTCGGGCGCGACCTTCGACACCGTGGTTCCGGCTGGCGAACCGTGGATGGGAACCGTGGTGCGAGGCCAGCGCCTTCGCATCGTCGATCTCGAAGGCAACCAGGCGGTCGACACGCTCTTCTACAACGCGCGGGACACCGCCGAACACTACAGCGCACAGAACACCATCCAGGCGCAGCGCGGCATCTACCTCACGACCGGGACGGTGCTGCTGTCCAATCGCGGCCGGCCCATGCTGCATATAGAAGAGGACACCTGCGGGCGCCACGACACCCTCGGCGGCGCCTGTTCGGCCGAGAGCAACACGGTGCGCTATGCGCTCGAAAAGCGCTCCATGCACAATTGTCGCGACAGCTTCCTGCTGGCGCTGGCCACGCACGAGCAAGGCCTGACGAAACGGGATCTGCCGTCCAACATCAACTTCTTCATGAACGTGCCGGTCACCCCGGAAGGGCAGCTACGTTTTGCCGACGGCGTCTCCGCCGCCGGCCGCCACGTGCAGTTGCGCGCGTTGATGGATACGCTGGTACTGATTTCGAATTGTCCGCAACTCAACAATCCCTGCAACGCCTACAATCCGACTCCGATCCGAGTCATGACCTGGGAGAGCGCTTGAACGCGCGCTCCCGCCAGCGGGACGACCTGTCTGGAATCTCCGTCACCGCCGGGACGACCTGGCGCAGCACCCCGAAGGGTGGACCTGCGCAATGTTCAAGAAAGTCCTGATCGCGAATCGCGGCGCCATCGCGTGCCGCATTCTCCGCACCACGAAAAAGCTGGGTGTCGCTTCGGTCGCCGTGTATTCGGAAGCCGACGCCCAGGCGGCACACGCGCGGCTGGCCGACGAAGCGTGTTTGTTAGGCCCGTCTCCGGCCGCCGAGAGTTATCTCAACGCCGCGAAGATTATCGAAGTCGCGCATGCGACGGGCGCCGAGGCGATTCATCCGGGATATGGGTTCCTCGCGGAAAATGCGAACTTCGCGGCAGCCTGCGAAGCGGGGGGCATCGCGTTCATTGGGCCGACGCCGGAACAGATGCGCGCGTTCGGCCTCAAACACACGGCGCGCGAGCTCGCCCGGCAGTGCGGTATGCCGCTGTTGCCGGGCACGGGCCTGTTGGTGCAGCTGGAAGATGCGCTCGAAGCAGCAACGCAGATCGGCTACCCGGTGATGCTCAAGAGCACCGCGGGCGGCGGCGGTATCGGCATGCGCCGCTGCGATTCGGCAGAGGAGTTGAGCGCGGCGTTTGCCAGTGTGCAGCGGCTGGCCGCGACCAATTTCAGCGACGCCGGCGTGTTCCTCGAAAAATTCGTCCGGCGCGCGCGGCACGTGGAAGTGCAGTTGTTCGGAGATGGGCGCGGCAAAGTCATCGCGCTCGGCGAACGCGACTGCTCGGTGCAGCGGCGCAATCAGAAAGTGATCGAGGAGTCGCCGGCGCCGGGTTTGAGCGAAGCGACGCGCGCCGCACTGGCGCAGTCCGCGGTGCGGCTCGGTGAGACGGTGGGGTATCGCTCCGCGGGCACGGTCGAATACGTGTTCGATGCCGAGAGCGGCGCGTTCTATTTCCTCGAGGTGAACACGCGCCTGCAGGTGGAACACGGCGTCACCGAGGCAGTCGGCGGCATCGACCTGGTCGAATGGATGATCCGCACGGCCGCGGGCGAGCCGCCGGACCTTGGCGCGCACCTGCATCGCCCGCGCGGCCACGCGATCCAGGCGCGCATCTATGCGGAAGATCCGGCGCGCAATTTCCGCCCGTCGAGTGGTTTGCTGACGCGCGTTGCGCTGCCGGCCGGCCTGCGCGTGGATGGCTGGGTCGAGACGGGTACGGAGGTCACGGCGTTCTACGATCCGCTGCTGGCCAAGGTGATCGCGCATGCCGATACACGCGAGGCGGCGATCGAGGTGTTGTCGGATGGTTTGAGCGGTTCGTACGTCGATGGCATCGAGACGAATCTTCCGTACCTCGTGTCCGTGCTGGGGCTGCCGGTATTCCGCGCGGGGCAACAGACGACCGCGCTGCTGGCCACGCATCACCTGCAGTCGCCGGGCGCGGAGGTGCTGGACCCCGGCACACTAACTACCGTGCAGGATCTGCCCGGCCGGGTCGGGTTGTGGAACGTGGGGGTTCCGCCGTCCGGGCCCATGGACGCGCTCGCGCTGCGGCTCGCCAATCGCATGGTGGGAAACCCGGAGGGCACGGCGGCGCTCGAGATGACGGTGTCCGGCGCCACGTTGAAATTCGCCAGCGATACGGTCATCGCACTCGCCGGTGCGACGATGGAAGCCTGGCTCGACGACGAACCCGTTGGTTTCTGGGAACCGATCGCCGTGTCCGCGGGAAGTACCCTGCGCCTCGGGCGCATCGTCGGTGCCGGACAACGCAGCTATCTGGCGGTGCAGGGTGGACTCGGCGTCCCCGAGTATCTCGGCAGCAGATCGACGTTCACACTCGGCCGCTTCGGCGGTCACGGTGGCCGCGCGCTGCGCACCGGCGATGTGTTGCGGCTGAAGGGTACGGCCAAGGATCTCGCGGGCTGCGTGAGTATCGCGGCGCCTGACCGGCCGGCGTACACATCGGCGTGGGAGTTGGGCGTTACGGATGGCCCGCACGGCGCGCCGGATTTCTTCCAGCCTGCCGACATCGACGCGTTTTACGCCGCCGACTGGGAAGTGCACTACAACTCGAGCCGCACCGGCGTGCGATTGATAGGGCCGAAACCCACGTGGGCCCGCACCGATGGCGGCGAAGCCGGGCTGCATCCCTCCAACATCCACGACAATGCCTACGCCATCGGCAGCGTCGACTTCACCGGCGACATGCCCGTCATCCTGGGTCCCGATGGTCCGAGTCTCGGCGGTTTCGTCTGCCCGGCCACATTGATCGACAGCGAATTGTGGAAGCTCGGACAACTGCGTCCCGGCGATCGCGTGCGATTCCGGCGCGTGGCAAAGCCCGGCGCACGCGCGGGCAATCCGTCCATCCTGCTCGAACTGCCGGCAACCTCGAGACACGCGGCGATCTGCGTGCGCCGCGCGGGCGAGAGCAATGTACTCGTGGAATTCGGGGACGCGGAGCTGGATCTCGTTCTGCGCTTCCAGGTGCAGGCGCTGCTCGAGGCACTTCAGCAGGCGGCGCGCCCGGGCGTTCTCGATCTGACGCCCGGCATCCGTTCCCTGCAGCTGCATTTCGATTCCGCGCGTGCGCCGCTCGAGTCCCTGCTCGGCTGGCTGACAGAGACTATAGACAGGCTCCCCGCGGTCGAAGACATGCAGCTGCCGAGCCGCATCGTCCATCTGCCGCTCTCGTGGGACGATCCGGCGACGCAGGCGGCGACGCGCCGTTACGAACAATCCGTGCGGGCCGATGCGCCCTGGTGTCCTGACAACATCGAGTTCATCCGGCGCATCAATGGACTTGCGAGCCGCGACGCCGTTCGCGACGTGGTGTTCAGCGCCAGTTACCTGGTGATGGGACTGGGCGATGTCTACCTGGGCGCTCCCGTGGCGACACCGCTGGATCCGCGCCATCGCCTCGTCACCACCAAGTACAACCCGGCGCGCACCTGGACCCCGGAGAATGCGGTCGGCATCGGCGGCGCCTATCTATGTGTGTACGGCATGGAAGGGCCGGGTGGATACCAGTTCGTCGGCCGCACCATCCAGATGTGGAACCGGTTCCGCGAAAGCGCGGATTTCCGTGACGGCCGCCAATGGTTGCTGCGGTTCTTCGATCAGATCCGCTTCTATCCCGTGAGCGCGGACGAACTACTGACATTACGCGCCGGCTTTCCGTACGGGCGTTTTCCGCTGCGGATCGAGGAATCGACGCTCAGCCTGGGCGAGTACCTGGCGTTCCTCGAGCGCGAACGCGACTCCATCGAAGCATTTCGAGTGCAGCAGCGTGCGGCTTTCAGCGCGGAACGCGAGCGCTGGCGCCAGGCGGGGCTCGACGAATCCGCGCCGGTCGACCCCCCGCGACGAACCGAACCCACCGCGATCCCCGACGGTTGCATTGCCGTGACCTCGGGCGTGTCGGGCAGCGTCTGGCAACTCAAGGTGCAGGCGGATCAGGCAGTGAGCAAAGGAGAAACGCTCGTGATCATGGAGTCCATGAAGATGGAAATCAGTATCGTCGCGCCGCTCGCGGGTACCGTGCTCGAAGTCCGCGCCGCCGAGGGGCGGCCCGCCAATGCCGGCGATACCTTGTTGGTCCTGAAACCGGAGCAGCCATGACTCTCGACCTGTCGTTGTTTGCCTTGAGGCGCGACTACCAGAGTGGCGTGTTGACGCCGCTGGCCCTGGTGGAACAGCTGATCGCGAAGCGGCGCGACTACGCCGCGCACAACATCTGGATCAGCCAGGTCGATGACGAAGCACTGCGTGCGCAGGCACGTGTCTTGATGGAGCGCGGCCCGGGATCGCTGCCCCTGTACGGCGTGCCGTTCGCCGTCAAGGACAACATCGATTTCGCGGGGCTGCCGACCACCGCCGGCTGTCCCGCCTTCGGTTTCCAACCGCCGGTTTCAGCGCCGGCCGTACAGGCGCTGATCGACGCCGGTGCCATCGTGCTTGGCAAGACCAATCTCGATCAGTTCGCCACCGGTCTGGTCGGCACGCGCTCTCCTTATGGCGCGTGCCGCAACAGCTTCGATCCCGCCTACATCAGCGGCGGATCGTCGAGCGGGTCGGCCGTTGCCGTGGCGCTCGGCCTCGCGAGTTTTTCGCTGGGTACGGATACCGCCGGTTCCGGGCGGGTACCGGCCGCATTCAACAACCTGATCGGCTACAAACCCACCTTGGGTAGTTTGAGCATGCGCGGGGTCGTGCCCGCCTGCCGCTCGCTGGATGCGATGTCCATCTTCGCGCTCACGGCCGAGGATGCCGCCAGTATCGCCAAGGTGGCGATCCGGTTCGATGCGGCCGACGCCTGGTCGCGGGTGGCCGGAAAGCCGCGGCGCGGCGGGTGGGGAAACGCGCCGTCGTTCCGCTTCGCGATTCCGAAAGCCGGACAACTCGAGTTCTTCGGCAACGCGGCCTACGCCACTTTGTTTGCGGAATCGATCGAGCGGCTGAAGTCCCTGGGCGGTGACGCGGTGGAGGTCGACATCGAGCCGCTGCTCGAAACCGCGCGCCTGCTGTACGAGGGGCCGTGGGTGGCGGAGCGATATCTCGCGACCGAATCCTTGTTGACGGAAAACCCCGCGGCGATGTTCGAGGTCACGCGCAAGATCATCGCTGGCGGCGCTGAACCGCGGGCGACCGCTGCATTTCGCGCCCAGTATCGCCTGAAGGAACTGATCCGCCGGGCCGAGCCGATGTGGGCCGCGGCCGACGTGTTGCTGTTGCCGACCGCAGGCACTCACTACCGCATCGACGAGGAAACCGCCGATCCGATCCGGCTCAACAGCACGCTCGGGCGTTACACCAACTTCGTGAATCTCATGGACCTGGCCGCCATCGCGGTGCCCGCTGGGTTCACACTGCATAAGCTGCCGTTCGGTGTCTCGTTGATCGGGCCGGCCTGGAGCGACGACGATCTGCTCGCGCTCGGCGGCCGGCTGCAGCGAGCCGGCGTGAACACGATGGGCGCGACCGGTTTGCCGCTGCCGGCCGCTCCGCCCGTCGTGACGGCTCCGGGTTTCGTCGACGTCATGGTTTGTGGCGCGCACCTCACCGGGCTGCCGCTCAACTGGCAGCTGGTAGATAGAGGGGCATGGCGGTTGGCCAGCACGCGCACCGCGCCGCGATATCGCTTCTATGCGTTGCCCGGCGGGCCGCCATTCCGTCCGGGGCTGATCCAGGTCGCGGAGGGCGGCGTAGCCGTCGACTGCGAGGTGTGGCGCATGCCGGTCGAACACTTCGGTTCGTTTGTCGCGGGGATTCCCGCGCCGCTCGGCATCGGCAAGGTGAAGCTCGAAGACGGCACCGAGGTCAGCGGCTTCATGTGCGAGGCGTTGGGTGTCGCCGGCGCGGAGGACATCAGCGAGCTCGGCGGCTGGCGGCAATACCTCGCACGGCCGCGTTGATCGCGGCACCCGCGGGCGAAACCCGTGCCGCCGCTACGCGCCCGTCTGTATCATGCGCGGGTCTTCACGGCGGGAAGGTGCTGCATGTCCTCGACGATGGCCAGAAGAATATCGTTGGCTGCCGCGCTCGTCGTGATGTCGGCGGGCTCCGCAGGTGCCGAAGAGCCAGTCGCCTGGCGGCCGCTGCTCGATTCAGCACTCTCGCAGTTCGACGTCTACCTGAGTTACCGCGGCGATCAGATCCTCGGCGTTCTGAAAGGCACCGCGCCCGCGGACCTCGCGCCGGTCGGCCTCAATCCGCCGTCGCAGAACGTGTTCTCCGTCGTGCAGAAAGACGGCGCGCTGGCACTGCGCATCACGGGCGAATACTACGGCTGCCTCGTGACCAGGGAAGCTTTCTCCAACTACCACCTGCGCGCGAAGACGACCTGGGGGGAGAAGAAGTGGGAGCCGCGGCTCAACGAGAACAAGGATTCCGGCATCCTCTATCACAGCATCGGGGATTTCGGCGTCGACTACTGGAAGAGCTGGGCGCTGTCGCAGGAATTCCAGGTGATCGAGCACGGCCTCGGTGAATACTGGCGGCAGGCGACGTCCGCGTTCGACATCCGCGTCGGCCCCAAGGAGCCGAGTCCCGACCGCAGCCCGGATGCGCCGAAGTGGAATCCCGCGGCGCCGTGGCAGGTATTCGACGGGCCCAACAATCATGCGCTGGCCGGCTCCGACGAAGACAAGCCCGGCACCTGGAACCAGATCGAACTCATTTGTTACGGCGCCAACTGCGTGCACATCGTCAATGGCAAGGTGGTGATGGCGCTCGCGAACTCACGCTATAGGCAGGACGGAAAATCCTTGCCACTGACCGCCGGCAAGCTGCAGATCCAGAGCGAAGCGGCGGAAGTGTTCTACAAGGACATCGAGATCCGGCCGATTTCCGCGATGCCGGCCGAATACGCGGGCTATTTCAAGTAAGTCGCCGCCCAATCCACCGAACTACTTCGCCGCAGGTAGTTTGAGGACGATCCCGCCCTTGATCACGACTTCGACGCTTTGCAGAGTCTTGATGTCGGTGAGCGGGTCGCCGTAAACGGCGATGAGGTCGCCGAACTTGCCCGGCTCGAGCGCGCCCACGTCGTTGCTCCAGCCCATGTATTTTGCCGCGACGGTGGTGGCCGACGCGATGGCCTGCGCGGGCGTCATGCCACGCTCGACCATGATGGGAAATTGCCGCGCGTTGAGACCGTGCGGAAACACGCCCGAATCCGTCGCAAAAACAATCGGCACGCCGGCCTTGACCGCCTTGGTGAACGCCACGCGCTGGATCTCCGTGGTCTCGGTGTTCTTGCGCAGGAATTCTTCCGGCCACTTGAGGCGCCGGCCTTCGGTGTCGATGTAGTCGCCGTTGTAGACGTCCATGGCAAACGCCACGTTGCCGTGTTTGAGCGCGAGCGCGATGCCCGCGTCGTCCAGATAAGAGGCGTGTTCGACGGTATCGACGCCGGCATTGATCGCCATGGCGATGGATTCGGCGCCGTGTGCGTGCGCCGCGACTTTCTTGTTCACCGCGTGCGCAACCTGCACGACGGCCGCGATTTCCTCCTGCGACATTTCCGGCGCGCCCGGCACACCGCCGAACGCCAGCACCGCGCCGGAGGCGATGACCTTGAGCAGGTCCGAGCCGTCGTCGATGAGCCCTCGGGCACGATTGCGGAAGTCATCCGGGCCACGCGCCACACCCGCGTGGAAACGCGCGTTGTCGGCGGGCTCCTTGAAATCGGGGACGTAGAGATCGCCGCCGCCCTGCGGAATGGTGAGATACGGCCCGCTGGCCTGCATGCGCGGGCCCACGGCTTCGCCCTCGTTGATGGCGTCGCGCAGCGCGAAGTCCGCGCCGAGCACATAAGTGCCGACGTTGCGCACGCTGGTGAAGCCGGCCAACAACGTGGCCGCCGCGTTCTCCTTGGAAATTTGCAGCGTCTCTTCAGCCGTCCGTCGGAAATACACCGTGAGATCGGCCGTGTCCTCCGGCCGGTCCGTCAGGTGTGTATGCATGTCGATGAGGCCGGGCAGGCAGCTGTAGTCGCTGAGGTCCAGCACGGGCAGATGCGTTGCCGCCGCCGCGTTTCGCCTGCTGTCGCCGGTCACACTCTTGACGCGGCCATCGCGGATGACCACCAGCGCGCGTTCGAGCGGCGCGGCACCGCTGCCGTCGACTAGTTTGCCGCACAGGATGGCGATCGAGCCGCTGTCGGGGGTGAAGGGCGCCTGGCGGATCACGATCTGGTTGGTCATGGTCGGCGCGAGCGGGGCGCCCGTCAGCGTGGTGCCGCAGCCGGTGAGAACGGCGGCCGCGAAAACCAGCAGGGTTGAATGTGTCTTCATGCGAGTGGGATGAATTCCTGGTTGTCGTAGTCGGGCAGTTTCATGCGGCCGGCGCGCCAATCCGCCTTGGCCTGTTCGATGCGCGCCTTCGACGAAGACACGAAATTCCATTCGATGAAGCGTTCGCCGACCGGTTCGCCGCCGAGCGCCATGACCGTGGCGGCCTGCGTCGCGGCGAAGCTGCTGTCCTCGGCGTTCTCGAAGACCAGCATCTTGCCCGCGCCATAGCGCTGCCCGCGCACTTCGATTTCCCCGGCCGCGATGTACAACGCGCGTTCGGAGAAACCCGGCGGCAGCGCCGCCCGCGCGCCGGGCTGGATTTCTAGGTGCGCATAAAAGAGCGGCGAGTGGGTTTTGACACCGGCTGTCAGGCCGAAGGCGTTGCCGGCCAGCAAACGCGTGCGCACGCCGGAATCTTCGTGAACGGGCAGGGCCTCCGCGCCGAAGTGCCCGAATGACGGCTCCGTTTCCTCGTGTTCGCGCGGCAACGCCACCCAGGCCTGGATGCCGTGCATGGGGCCGCCTTGCGCGCGCGCCTTCTCGAAACGTTCGGAGTGCGTGATGCCGCGGCCGGCGATCATCCAGTTCACTTCGTTGGGCTGGATGGCCTGCTGCACGCCGACACTGTCGCGATGCATGATCTCGCCGGCGAATAGATAGGTGACCGTGGCGAGCCCGATGTGTGGGTGCGGGCGCACGTCGACCGTCTTCGGGATGCCAGGCGCGAAGCTGGTCGGCCCGATGTGATCGAAGAAGATGAACGGGCCGACCATGTGCCGGCGCGTGAACGGCAGGACGCGCCCGACTTCGAAGCCGCCGAGGTCGCGACGGCGCTGATCAATGACATCCATGCCGTCTCGTTTACCAGACTGCGCCGCTTCGTTCAACCCGGTTTCGCCACGGCTGCGGCGCGCACGCGGTAGAATCCGCGACTAACAAACTCCGGGAGCCGCAATGCACTCGAGCGCCAGGTCCATCAAGCACGGCTCGTTCGTCATCGAGCGCCGGCTCGACTACAGCCCCGAACTGGTCTACCGCGCCTGGACGCAGCAGGACGCGAAGGCACGCTGGTTCAACGGCCCGGTCGACAAATGGACCGAGTCCGTGCGCCAGATGGACGTGCGCGTGGGCGGACGAGACGTGCTGATCGGCAAGTTCATCGACGGCAGCGAGTCGCGCTTCGAGGCGCAGTACCTAGAGGTGGTTCCCGAAAAACGGCTGGTGTACGTCTACGACATGTACTTCCAGGGCAAGAAGCTTTCGGTGACGCTTGCGAGCATCGAGTTCGTCGCGGCCGGCAAGGGCACGAAGCTGCTGGTCACCGAACAACACGCGTTTCTCGATGGCCACGAAGACGGCGGCAGCCGCGAGCGCGGCACGCTGCAGCTCATGCACAATCTCGACGTGGCGCTGGCCGGCGGCGATTCGCGCCAGCCCAAAGCCTAGAACTACTGCGGATAGAGCGTCGCGAGATACGCCGCGATGTCGATCATGTCCGCGAGCTCGAGCTTTTCGACCACCGGCGTCATCTGTTTCGACGCTTCGTTGGTCCGTCCACCCGCCTTGAACGACAACAGCTGCCGCAACACGTAGGTGGGCGAGCGGCCGGTGATGGGTGGAATCCTGTCCGTACCCTTGAGGTTGCCGAGATGACAGGTGGCGCAGACCTGCGTCTTGCCGCCGTCGCCGCTTGCCACCAGCCGCTTGCCGCGCGCGATGCTGCCGGGCGGCACGTAGGCGGTGTATTGCATCTTGTCGTCACGGCGCTCGTGGCGTTCGATGTCGGGCGCCACCTCGAGCATGCGATCTTCCAGGTCTTCAGTGCCGCCGACCTCTTCGTAGACCCAGTGGGCCGGTTCCGCGCGCGGGATGCGGATGCCTTCGATCACCCACACCCGCCGGCCTAACTTCTGCTGCGCGAAGTACTTCGCGCTCTCGTCGATTTCCGCGTCCGTCAGGTGCTCCGCGACCACGTGCATGCCGCGGCTGGGTTTGTAGGCTTCGGGCCCGACCGGCTTGCGTGCGCCGCTGCGGAAGTCCTGCAGCTGCTCTTTTATATAGGCCTCGGGCAAGCCGGCCAGCGCGGAATTTTCCGGGCGGCCCTGGCCAGTAGGGGTATGGCAAAACCCGCAGGCGGTGACATTCGGCTTGCGCCCGTGCGCCACGATCTCCGGCATCGGGATGTGGTCGTTCGGATGCCAGTCGGGCGGGTTGAACAGGTCGTTGATGCGCGCCAGCGTGTATTTTTCGGTGCTGTCGGGAATGCCGAGCAGCTCGACGTCATCGAGTTTGGGCGGCGGCGGCGCGTTGGGGCGCGGCTTGATGAGGGAAGCGGGATCGATCGGGAACAGCCAGTCCGGCAGCAGCGGGTTGGGTTCCGCCGCTTGCGCATGTACACCGCCGGCCAGCGTCAGCAGCGTGCAGAACCCGATCCATTGCGCCAGGCGATTCGATTTCACGGCTTTCCCCTCGTGATCCGGCGGGCAGCATACCCAATTCGCGCCGCTTCGTAGAAACTTGCGCGCATGCCACAGATTCGCCGCCGCGCCTTGCCCGTCGCCACCGTGGCACTGGCGCGGTTTCTGATCGGCAAGCGGCTGGTGCATGCGACGCCCGCCGGAAGGATTGCCGGACGCATCGTCGAGACCGAAGCCTATCCACCGGGAGATCCGACCGGTTATGCGCGTCCCGGACTAACTACCAGCAACGCGCCGCTGTTCCGCGTGCGTGGTTTTGGATATGTGCGCATGGTGTACGGCACGTGCCTCACGCTCAACATCGCGTCGGAGGAGGAGGGCGTGGGCGCGGCGGTGCTGATTCGCGCGCTCGAACCCACCGACGGCATCGAACGGATGCTGCGCAACCGGCCCGCGTCGCGGCTGGCCGACCTGGCGCGCGGCCCGGGCCGTGTGTGCGCCGCGCTTGGCATCGGGCGCGAGCTCAGCGGCACGGATCTGTGCACCAGCGACCGCTTGTTCCTCGAAAGCCCGCGCGGGGCGGCTCCGGACATCCAGGTCGCCACGCGCATCGGGCTGTCGCGCGATCAGCATCGGCGATTGCGTTTTGTGGAGCGCGGCAGCCCTTTTTTGAGCGTTCCGCCATAATGGCGCGCATGCGTATTACCGCCTGCTTGCTGCTGTCGCTCTGCGGCACCGCCGCGCTCGCCGCGCCGCCGAAACTTACGGAGGACGCGTTCCGCGAGACGATGAAGATCGCGCCACACGTGCGTATGGCGTACCGCGATCTTCAGTGCAAGCCCGTGAACTTTGATGGCTTCGCCGAGGCGATGCATGCGCCCGGCGCACACGCAGACGTCGATCGCTCGCCCGACGGTGCGGCGTTGACCATGACCGTGCGGCTGCGCGGTAACGTTTCGTGTCCTTCGCCGTATCCGCCGATCACCGAAATGCCACCGTTCGCGCTGCGGGATCTTTCCGGCAAGCGGGTGACGTCCGACAGCCTGCGCGGCAAACCGACGTTGATCAGTTTTTTCTTCTCGACCTGCAAGCCCTGCATTCTCGAAGTCGAGCCGCTCAATCGTTTCGCCGCGTCGCGGCCACAGATGAATTTCCTGGCGGTCACGTTCGACGATGCGAAGGAGACGCGGCAATTCGTGCAGCGTTTCGGCGTGAAGTGGCGGGTCGTTCCGGACGCGCGCGATCTGATCGACCGCGTGCGCGTGAAGAATTACCCCACGCTGGCGTTGTTCGATGCGGACGGCCGGCTGCTCGGCATGAAGAAGGGTGGCGCCAGCGACGCGCTCGAAGCCGCGAACGTCGAGCCACAGGTGAAGCGCTGGGTAGACAGCTTGCTGCGGAGGTAAAGGGGACATGCCTATTTATTGGAAAAAGGTCCCTTTTTCCAATAAATAGGCATGTCCCCTTTACGCGGGGGCGGCGACGGTTCGTACGGGCGCTTCGCGGATCGGCAGATTGACGAACGCGGCGGCGAGCGCCAGCGCGATGTCCGCGTACCACATCCACGAATAGTCGCCGAACTTCACCAGCGCGATGCCGCCGAGCCAGGCGCCGAAGAATCCGCCGACCTGGTGTGTCAACGTTGCAAGGCCGAACAGCGTGGCGAGATACCGCACGCCGAACAACTTGCCGATCAGCCCGGCCGTCGGTGGCACCGTCGCGAGCCAGGTGAAGCCGAGTACGGCGGCGAACACGTAAAACGTGACCTCGGTCTTGGGCGCGGCCAGGTAGATGGCCACGGCAACGGCGCGCGAGAAGTACATCGCGAACAGCAGCCACTTCATGCGCACCACGCCGCCGGCCCAGCCCGCCGTCAAACTACCGGCGACATTCGCGAGCCCGATGATGGAGATCGAAGCTGCGGCCACGGACGCCGGCAGTGCACACAATTTCACTTCGCCCGGCAGGTGCGTCACGAGGAACGCGATGTGGAACCCGCAGGTGAAGAAGCCCGCGTGCAGGCACCAGTAGCTGCGGTCGCGCGCGGCGATCGCGAGCTGTTCGCGCAACGTGACCGTCTTTGCAATTGGCGCGCCGGCCGTCCCCGGGATCGCCGTGGCGTCGGCCTCGCGCTTGCGCAGCAGCGGCCGCGCCAGCGGAATGGTCGCGAGTGCCGTCACGGCCATCGTCCACATCGCCACCATCCAGCCAAACGTGCTGATGAGCAGCTGATTGAGCGGCGCGAACACGAACTGGCCCATGCTTCCGCCCGCATTGACGAACCCGGCGGCCACCGAACGATTCGAAGCCGGTACACGTTGCGCGACGACGCCGATCAGCACCGAAAAGCTGCCCGCGCCCGCGCCCGCCGCCGTCAGGACGCCAATGGTCGCGAGCAACATGAATTCATTGTGGGCGAACGGCGTCAGTGCCGTGCCGCCGGCCAACAGCAACGCGCCGATCAGCAGCACGCGGCCCGCGCCGTAGCGGTCCGCCATCGCGCCGAACGCCGGTTGCGCCACGCCCCACATGAGCTGGCCGATGGCCAACGCGAAACTCATCGCGGCGTAACCCACGCCCGTGGTCTCGATGATCGGCGCGATGTACAGCCCGAGCGACTGGCGCATCCCCATCGTGATCATGAGGATCGCGGCCGCGGCGGCCATGATGAGGATCATGCCGCGTTTCATTCCGGGCGCGGCCTCGGCGGAGGCTGCGCTCACTTCGACCCGCCGGGCTTGGGGCCCTCCTTGCCGGGCGACGTCCAGCGCAACACAAAGTAGCTAGCCTGCGTATCGCCCGCATTCCGCACGCCGTGCAGGTCGCCAGCGGCGAAGAAGATCACCGAACCGGCTGGCGCCCGCTGCGTCGTGCCGTTGATGCTGGCCTCGAGCACGCCTTCGCGCACGAACATGAGCTCCTCGTCCGGGTGACGGTGCGGCGCATGCAACGCGGTGCCGGGCTTCACCGTGGTGACGTGTGTCTCGAGCCTGTCCAGCGTGCGGGTGGCGGAGTCGAACACTGCGCGGCGTTCGCCGGTGGCCGTGGTTTCGACCGGCAGCGATTCCCAGGCATACACGCCGGAGTTCATGAGCTCGGGCTGCCTGGCCTGGCCTGCCAGCACGGTTGCGGCAATTCCAATTCCAAGGCCCAGCGCGAAAATCGGATAGTCACGGCGAATCATGCGTCTTCACTCCCTGATGAAGTTTCCTCGAACACCTGGACGAGATGATCCGCGACCGCGCGCACTCGCGCCAGCCGCGCGACGTCCGGGCGCATCAACATCCACAGTTCGCGCGGCGGCGGCTGCTCGGCGAAATCCAGCGGCGTGAGCCCGCCCGAGGTGCGCGCCAGCAGCGCCGGCAACAGTGCCACGTCCACGCCAGCCCGGGCCGCCGCGGCCTGCGCGGTCTGGCTGTTCGAATGCAACACCACGCGTTTGCCCGCCATGAATCGTTTTGCCCACGCAGCTTCCGGCACGTACTCGCTCGCGTCGTCGAAAGCGATGAATGCCGGTTGCGCGCCGGTGGCGAGATTCGCCGCGTATTCCGGCGACGCGTAGAAACCGTATGCGAGCGTGGCGACGCGACGCGCGACCAGTTCGCCCGAGGCGGGGCGTGCCAGGCGCAGCGCGATTTCCGCTTCGCGTCGCGCCAGGCTCAGGTTGCGCGAGGTCGCGACCAGCTCGAGCTGCAGTTGCGGATGCAGTACCTGCAACGGCGCCAGGCGTTCCGCCAGGAATCCGTCGGCGAATACGCGCGCGATGGTGACGCGCACCAGGCCCGCGATCGTGCTTGCAGCTTCTCGACGTTCCATCAACGCACAGGCCGCCATTTCCATCTGCGCGGCTTCCGCGAGCGCGATGGCGCCGGTCGAGTTCAACGAAAACCCGTGGGCATTACGCGAGAACAGCGGTTGTCCGAGCGTCGATTCGAGGTTGGCGAGCCGGCGCGCGACGGTCGCGTGCGTCACCTTGAGGCTGCGAGCCGTTCCGGCCAGCGTGCCGTGGCGCGCCAACGCGCCGAAGAAACGCACGTCTTCCCAATCGAGGCTGGCGGTTCGTTTCTTGTCGGTCATCGTGAATTTTTGTGGAATTCCGTCGTGTTTTGTGCGGCGGTACTTTGAGCGGGCGCATCCAGGCAAACAAACAACTCTTCTAATCCATCGTTAAGAGGAACCAGTCATGACCGCGAAGCCCATGCCCCAGACTCTCGCCCGGATCGGCGGCCTGTCGCCGCTGCCCAGCCATCCCGCCAGCTCCGTCCTGCTCATGATCGATCCGCAACGCGAATACACCACCGGGCTGCTGCCGTTACACGGCATCGATGCGGCGGTGGAAGAGGGCGCGCGCCTGCTGGCCTTCGCGCGCGTTGCGGGCATGCCGGTGATTCATGTACTGCATCGCAGCCGCCCCGGCGCTGCCGTGTTCGCGCCCGACAGCGACGGCGCGCGTTTCATTCCGGAGCTGGAGCCGGTCGCGGGAGAAACGGCGCTGGTGAAATCCCTGCCAAACGCCTTCGCCGGCACCGAGCTCACAACCCACATTCATGCCACGGGACGCACCGAAATCGTGATCGCGGGTTTCGCGACCCACATGTGCGTGAGCGCGACGGCACGTTCGGCGCTGGATCACGGCTTCCGCTCGACCGTGGTGGCGGGGGCGACCGCGACGCGTGACCTGCCGCACCCTTTTGGCGCCGGTGTCACGTCCGCGGAAATCATCCTGGCCGGCACTCTCGCGGCTTTGTCTGACCGATTTTCCGTGGTGATTCAGGACACTGCGGCATTGTCGAGGCCCTCCGGCCAGGCCGCCTGAACGTGACCTGGCACATGCCCATGCAATAGTTGCCTTGACAACTATTGCATGGGCAGTCAAAACTGCGCGCCCCCGAAACCCCGTATCGCGAACCCCCATGGCAGCCACCGCCCGCCGGATCCGTGTGAACACCGATCCCGTCCCGCCCAGCGAGGACAACGCGCACCGCATGATCTGCCGGCAGATCAAGCAGGTGACGAGTTCGCTGGTGCGGCGCATCGACGAACACATGCAGCCGCTCGAATTGACCGGCATGCAATGGGAACCCGTGATGATGTTGTGGCTCAAACGTGCGGACACGGTTGCCGGACTGGCGCGTGTCAGCCAGATGGGTTTCCCCGCGATGACGCGCATGCTCGACCGGCTCGAGGAAAAAGAACTGCTGCGCCGCGAGCGCAGCGAACTCGACCGCCGCGTCGTGAACCTGCACCTGACCCCGAAGGGCAAGAAGATCGCCTCGAAGATCTGGCCCATCGTGGTGGAAGGGATGCACGTACATCTGGACGGATTCAAGAAAGACGAACTCGCGCAATTAAACGATTTTCTCGCTCGAATGATCGCCAATGGAGCACGTGATGCTGAAAAGCAATAAGAAGCCGGCGCTGGCCGGGTTGTTGGTGGCCGCGGCATTACTCGCCGCCTGCGCGAAGGATGCGGGCGGTCCGCCACCGCCGCCGGAAGTCACCGTCATCACGCTGCAGCCGCGCGCCATCTCGATCACCGATCAATTGCCGGGCCGCACCACCGCGTTCCGCGTCGCCGAAGTACGTCCGCAGGTCACGGGCATCGTGAAGAAGCGCCTGTTCACCGAAGGTGGCGAAGTGCAGGCGGGGCAGCAGCTCTACCAGATCGATCCGGGCAGTTATCGCGCCACGCTCAATTCCGCGGAAGCGGCCTTGCAACGTGCCGAAGCGCAGGCCGTGAGTGCCCGGCTGCTGCAGGAGCGTTATGGACCGCTGATCGCCGCGAACGCGGTTTCCAAGCAGGAGAACGACGACGCCATCGCCGCGCGGGCGCGCGCCGAAGCGGACGTGGCTGCGGCCCGGGCGCAGGTCGAAAATGCGCGCATCAACGTCGTCTATACGCAGGTGCTGTCGCCCATCACGGGCCGCATCGGGCGCGCGCTCGTGACCGAAGGCGCGCTGGTCACCTCCGAGCAGCCGAGCCCGCTCGCGACCGTGCAGCAGCTCGACCCTATCTACGTGGACATCACGCAGTCGAGCACCGAGATGCTGCGCCTGCAGCGCCAGCTGGCGAGCGGCGAGCTGGTCAAGACCGAAGACAACCAGGCTGAAGTCGGGCTGACGCTCGAAGACGGCACGGCCTACGCCCAGCGCGGCAAACTCAAGGTGTCCGAAGTCTCGGTAGACCCGGGCACCGGTTCCGTCGTGCTGCGCGCGGTGTTCCCGAATCCGAAGCGAGAGCTGCTGCCCGGCATGTTCGTGCGCGCGCAGCTGACGCGCGGTACACGTTCGGCCGCGCTGCTGGTGCCGCAGCGCGGCGTCACGCGCAACCCGAAAGGTGATGCCACCGTGCTCGTGGTCGACAAGGAAGACAAGGTCGCGGAGAAAGTCGTGATTGCCGATCGCGCCATCAACGGCGAATGGCTGATCACCGCCGGACTCGAAGCCGGCGAACGCGTGATCGTCGACGGCCTGCAGAAGGCCAAGCCCGGTTCGCAGGTCAAGCCGATCCCGGCGGGCGAGGCGAACGCGACCCTGCAGGCGGAAACGCCCGCCGAAGTCGTGAAGCGCTGAATACGGGGTAGTTAGAGGTTTTCCATGCTGTCGCGTTTCTTCATCGACCGTCCGATCTTCGCCTGGGTCATCGCGATCATCATCATGATCACCGGTGTGCTCGCGGTGTTCACGTTGCCCATCCGGCAGTACCCGGCCATCGCTCCGCCGCAGATCGGCATCCAGCTGAACTACGCCGGTGCTTCGGCGCAGACCGTGCAGGACACGGTGGTGCAGGTCATCGAGCAGCAGATGAACGGCATCGACAACCTCGACTACATCAACGCCGAGAGCAACGCCGACGGCTCGGCGGTCATGACGCTGACGTTCGCGCAGGGCACGGTGCCCGACACCGCGCAGGTGCAGGTGCAGAACAAGCTGCAGCTGGCGCTGCCGCTGCTGCCGCAGGAAGTCCAGCAGGCCGGCATCCGCGTGAACAAACCGGCGCGCAACTTCCTCATCGTGCTCGGGTTCATTTCGAACGACGGCAGCATGTCGAACGAGGATCTGACCGACTACGTCGCGAGCAACCTGCAGGACCCGCTCAACCGCACCAAGGGCGTGGGCGACGTGACGATCTTCGGCTCGCAGTACGCGATGCGCATCTGGGTGGACCCCGCCAAGCTCAACAATTTCGGCCTCACCACCGGCGACGTGGTCGCGGCGATCCGCGCGCAGAACGTGCAGGTCTCGGTCGGCGCACTCGGCGGCCTGCCGGCGACGGCGGGGCAGGCGATCAACGCCAGCATCATCGGCCCGACGCGTTTCTCCACGCCCGAAGAATTCCGCGACATCCTGCTGCGCGTGAATCCGGACGGATCGCAGGTGCGCGTCGGCGACGTGGCGCGCGTCTCGCTCAACGCCGAGAGTTACACCCGCGATACCAAGTACAACGGAAAACCCGCCGCCGGTGTCGCCATCCGCCTCGCGATCGGGCAGAACGCGCTCGACACCGTCAAGGGCATCCACGAGACGCTCGACCGCCTGGCGCCGTTCTTCCCGCGCAGCTTCGAGGTGGTCTATCCACTGGACACGACGCCGTTCGTGCGCACCTCGATCAAGGAAGTGGTCAAGACGCTGTTCGAAGCGGTGGTGCTGGTCTTCCTCGTGATGTACCTGTTCCTGCAGAACGCGCGCGCCACGCTGATTCCGACCATCGCGGTGCCCGTGGTGCTGCTCGGTACGTTCGGCATCCTCGCGGCGTTCGGCTTCTCCATCAACACGCTGACGATGTTCGGCATGGCGCTTTCCATTGGCCTGCTGGTCGACGACGCCATCGTGGTCGTGGAAAACGTCGAACGCGTGATGGCGGAGGAAGGCCTGCCGCCGCGCGAGGCGACGCGCAAATCCATGGACCAGATCACGGGCGCGCTGGTCGCCATCGCGCTGGTGCTCGCCGCGGTGTTCGTGCCGATGGCGTTCTTCGGCGGTTCCATCGGCGTCATCTACCGGCAGTTCTCGATCACGCTGGTGTCGGCCATGAGCCTGTCGGTGCTGGTGGCGCTGGTGCTGACCCCGGCGCTGTGCGCCACCATCCTGAAGCCGCTGCCGCCGTCGGGTCACGTCGAGCACAAGGGCTTCTTCAAGTGGTTCAACAACCGCTTCGATGCCGGACGCAACCAGCACGAACGCGGCCTCGCCGCGATGCTGCGCCGCCCGGGCCGTTCGATGCTGGTGTATCTCGGCATGGTGCTCGTGGTCGCGCTGCTGTTCGGCAGGATCCCGACCTCGTTCCTGCCGCAGGAAGATCCCGGCTTCATGTACGGCCAGGTGCAGACGCCACCCGGCGCCTCGAAAGAGCGCACCCAGGCAGTGCTCGACCAGGCGCAGGAGTATCTATCTACCCAGGAGAAGGATTCGGTCGAGGGCGTGTTGACGGTGGCGGGATTCAACTTCGCCGGCACCGGCCAGAACTCCGGCCTGCTCTTCATCAAGCTGCGCGACTGGGACGAGCGCACCGACAGCTCACAGCAGGTCGGCGCCATCCTCGCGCGCGCGAACAAGTACTTTTCCAGCATCAAGGAAGGCAACGTGATCGCGGTGCCGCCACCGGCGGTGCTCGAGCTCGGCAACACCGCCGGCTTCGACATGATGCTGCAGGACCGCGGCGGCCTCGGCCACGACGCCTTCCTCGCCGCGCGCAATCAGTTGCTGGGCGAGGCCGCCAAGAATCCGCTGCTCGCCGGCGTGCGCCCGAACGGCGTCGAGGACGCACCGCAGTTCAAGCTGCAGATCGACCGCGAGAAGGCGAGCGCGCTCGGCGTATCGATCACCGACATCAACCAGACGCTGCAGACCGGCTGGGCGTCCACCTACGTCAACGACTTCATCGATCGCGGCCGCGTCAAACGCGTGTACGTGCAGGGCGACCCACAGTCGCGCATGCAGCCCGAGGACATGAACCGCTGGTACGTGCGCAACAAGGACGGCGGCATGGTGCCGTTCTCCGCGTTCGGCACGGGTGAATGGACCTACGGTCCGCAGAAACTCGTGCGCTTCAACGGCGTGCCCGCATACCAGATCCAGGGCGCGCCCGCGCCGGGCCGCAGCTCGGGTGAGGCCATGGACGCGATGGAAGCCATCGTCGCCAAACTACCGGCGGGCACCGGCTTTGAATGGAACGGGCTGTCGTACGAGGAAAAGAAATCCGGCTCGCAGGCGCCGCTGCTGTATGCGTTGTCGCTCGCCATCGTGTTCCTGTGCCTCGCGGCGTTGTACGAAAGCTGGTCGATTCCGGCCACGGTGCTCCTGGTGGTGCCGCTCGGCGTGCTCGGCGCGGTCATCGCCACGCTGGCGCGCAGCCTCACCAACGACGCCTATTTCCAGGTCGGCCTGCTCGTCACCATCGGCCTTGCGGCCAAGAGCGCGATCCTGATCGTGGAATTCGCCAAGGAGAATTTCGACCGTGGCATGGGCCTGGTCGATTCGGTGATGCACGCCACCAAGCAGCGCCTGCGGCCCATCCTCATGACCTCGCTGGCGTTCATGTTCGGCGTGTTGCCGTTGGCCATCGCCAGCGGCGCCGGATCCGGCGCGCAGCACGCGGTCGGCACGGGCGTCATCGGCGGCATGCTCGCGTCGACCTTCCTGGCGGTGTTCTTCGTGCCGGTGTTCTTCGTGGTGATCCTGCGCAGGTTCAAGGTGAAACCCGTGACCATGAAAGTCGAGGAGGCGACCGCGGACTTGCCGTTCTCGGATTCGGACCGGGCGGGTGCGACGTGAATACGATGAATCTCTTGCGCAATATTGTCGTGTTGTCGGTGGCTGCGCTCTTCAGCGCCTGCACACTCGCGCCGCGGTATCACCAGCCGGCATCGCCGGTGCCGGCGGAGTACGAAGCTGCGGCGGTGCCCGCTGCCGAAACGGCCGCAGTGCCCGCCGCGGACATCGGCTGGCACGAGTTCTTCCCCGATCCCGAGTTGCAGGATCTGCTCCAACGCGCGCTCGCCAACAACCGCGATCTGCGCATCGCCACGCTGAATGTGGAAGCGGCGCGCGCGCAGTACCGCATCCAGCGCGCGGACCTGGTGCCGTCCATCGAGGCGCAGGGCACGGCCAACAACCAGCGCACGCCGGCGTCGGTATCACCCACCGGTGAGAGTGAGCTCACGCGCACGTATTCCGCGGGCCTCGGCGTGCCGGCGTTCGAGCTCGATCTGTTCGGGCGTGTGCGCAGCCTGCGGCGTGCGGCGCTCGAGGATTATTTCGCGCTCGAGGAGAACCGCACCGCGGCCCAGTTGCTGCTGGTCTCGGAAGTCGCCAACGCCTGGCTGACGCTGATCGCGGACCGCGAACTGCTGCGGCTCGCCGAAGGCACGCGCGACAGCCAGCGCAAGTCATTCGACCTGACGAAGCTGCGTTTCGATTCCGGCGTGTCGAGCGAGATCGATCTGCATCGGTCCGAGATCACCTGGCGGCAGGCCGAGGTCGACATCGCCGCGCAAACCCGGCGTGTGGCGCAGGATCGCAATGCGCTGGCCCTGCTGGTCGGCGAGCCGCTTGCGGGAGAGACCGGCGGCGGAGCCCACGCCTTCGAGGCGCAGACATTCAGCAAGGCGCTGCCCGCCGGGCTGCCCGCGGAGTTGCTGGTTCGCCGGCCCGACGTGCGCGCCGCCGAACACGCGCTCAAGGCCGCCAATGCGGACATCGGCGCGGCGCGCGCGGCATTCTTCCCGAGCATCGAGCTCACCGGCTTCTACGGCAACGCCAGCGACGACCTGTCGGCATTGTTCCAGACGGGACACACGAGCTGGAGTTTCGTGCCGCAGGTGCGGCTGCCTATCTTCTCGGGCGGCGCCAATCTCGCGACGCTGAATCTCACCAACGTGCGCAAGCGCATCGAGATCGCGCGTTACGAGCAGTCGATCCAGGTGGCGTTCCGCGAGGTGGCGGACGCGCTGATCGCGCGCAGCACGCTCGAAGAGCAGGTGCGGGCGCAGGAAGCGTTGACCAGTGCCACGGAGAACAGCTACCGGCTGGCGGATGTGCGTTACCGCGGCGGAGTGGATAGTTACCTCGGCGCATTGATCGCGCAGCGCGACCTGTATTCCGCGCAGCGCGCGCTGATCGAGACGCGCCTCGCCGAAGCCAGCAACCGCGTGCAGCTGTACCAGGCCCTGGGCGGCGGCTGGAAGGACTGACGGAGACCTCTTTCTTTTTGCTGCAACAGCCACCCCCTCAGTGCCAACCCTCCCGGCGTTGATCGGCTGTTGCAGCAAATAGAAAGAGGTCTCTGGCCTAATAACCCAGCGCGAGCCCGGTATTGCGGCGCGGATCGACGGCGCCGTAGAACCGATTGCGGCCCACCGGCGCGGCGTTCAACGCCGGCGCGCCGATGAGGATGGCCGCGACATGGTTCTCCGGCTGCGGCTCGATCAGCTTGTGTCCCATGCCGGTGAGGATGCGCCGTGTATCGGCGCTCAACGCGCGCGCTTCGACGTAGGTCGTTTCGGGCTGCCATTGCTGGTGGATACGCGGCGCCGCCACGGCTTCCTGCACATCCATGCCGTAGTCGATCACGTTGATGATCGTGAGCATCACGGCGGTGATGATGCGGCTGCCGCCCGGCGTGCCGACGATCATCCACGGCTTTCCCTCGCGCGTGACGATGGTCGGCGTCATCGAGCTCAGCGGCCGCTTGCCGGGCTCGATCTTGTTGGCTTCGCCCTGCACCAGCCCGTACATGTTGGGCACGCCGGGTTTCGACGTGAAATCGTCCATCTCGTCATTGAGCAGGACACCGGTGCCCGCGGGCATGACGCGCGCGCCGAACCAGTCGTTCAGCGTGTACGTGACGGCCACCGCGTTGCCGAAGCGATCGGCGATGGAGTAGTGCGTGGTGTGAATGCCTTCGCTGGCGGCGATGCCGGGTTTCAGCGTGCCGGAGTTGCCCGCGCGCCCGGGGTCGATGCTGGCGCGGATCCGTTTCGCATAGTCCTTGTCGAGCAGCTGTTCGACGGGATTACGCACGAACGCCGGGTCCCCTAACAAGTTGTTGCGGTCGACGTAGGCGTGACGCATCGCCTCGATTTCGAAATGCACCGCGCGCGCGGAGCCGAAGCCATAGTCGGCGAGCGGGTAACCCTCGAGCACATTGAGGATTTCGCACAAGGCGATTCCGCCCGAGGAGGGCGGCGGCGCGGAGACGATGTGAAAGCCGCGGTAGTCGCATTCGATCGGCGGCAGCTCGCGCGTCCGGTACGCATCGAAGTCCGCCTGCGTGAGAATGCCTTTGCCCGCGCGGCTTGCTGCCAGCAGGGCCGCCGCGGTCTCGCCTCGATAGAAGCCGGCCGCACCCGCTCGGCTGATGTTGCGCAAGGTGCGCGCCAGGTCTTTCTGCACGAGCCTCGCGCCGGCCTCCAGCGGCTGGTTGCCGGCGAGGAAGATCGCGGCGCTCGGCGCGTCCTTGCGGAAATCGCCGGTCGCTTCGTGAAGGATGTCGACATCGCCCTGGTCGAGCACGAAGCCCGCCTCGGCAAGCTGGATCGCCGGGGCGATCAACGCGGCGCGCGGCAACGTGCCGTATTTCTCGCGCACGTACTCGAGGCCCGACACCGTTCCGGGAACACCCACCGCGAGATAACCACGCGAGCTCAGATCGGGGATGACGTTGCCCTGCGCGTCGAGATACATGTGAGCGGTGGCGGCGAGCGGCGCGACTTCGCGGAAATCGATGAATGTCTTGCGGCCGTCGGCGAACTGCACCGTCATGAAACCACCGCCGCCGAGATTGCCGGCCGCCGGATACACCACGGCCAGCGCGTAACCGACCGCCACCGCCGCGTCGATCGCCGTGCCGCCGCGTTTGAGCACCTCGACGCCGATGCGCGTGGCGTGTTGCTGGGCGGTGACGACCATGCCGTTCTCCGCGGCAACTGGTGCCGGAGATGCGGCATGGCAGGCCTGGGCACAGAGCAGGGCAAGGACGAACCAGCGCGACTGAATCATGTGTTGAACCACGTCCACGAAGATCGTGCGAGTGTACGTGTTCGACGCTCAACGCGTCTGCGGCGCCTCCGCCAGCGCGTGCAGGGCATCGCGCGCTTCCGGGCGCGCCGGCTGAATCTCCGCCAATTGCACCAGCAGTGCGCGCGCGCCATTCGCATCGCTCTGCGCCAGCTGCGCCGCCATGCGAACCAACGGATCGTACGCGGGCCGGAAATCGGGACTGATCCGCAGCACCGCGAGCAGCGGCGCCTGCACCTGCGCGAGCATCTCGTGCAGCCGGGACGTCGGCCGCACGTCGCGACCGGCTTCTAGATAGCGGTCGCGCGCGCTCCAGTACGCGGACAACCGGCGTCCGTGCGCGGCGGGTTCGTGAGCCAGCAGTTCGCTGGGTGAGATCGCGACGGCGTGAATCAGCTCCAGCAACCGGTCGCGCGGCGCGGAGTCGGGCGCGTAGGTGATACGCGGCGCGCGGTAACTCACCACCGGGTGATCGTCGGTATTCAGCGGCGCGTCGCCCGCGAAGCGCGCCAGCGCGTCGGGCCCGGCGACGAATCCGCCCAGCAGCGCGAAATCGTCGTCGATGCCGAACCGCGCGAGGGGTTGCGGCAGGTGAACGCTGGCGAGGCGCGTGTCGATCTCGGCGAGTTCGAACCGCTCAGCGTCGCGGCGCGCGATGAGCCCGAGTACCGGCGTCTCGAGGCTGTTGGTCGCGAGCATCGCCCAGCTGCGTGGATAGACGCCGTGAAAGGTCCGCACGATGCTGCGCAAGGTGTCGAGATCGAGCTGGTGCAACGGCAGCCACTGGCAGAACAACCCGCCCGGCGCCAGATGCGCGCGCACCGCCGCGAAGTGTTCGGTGGTGTACAAGGTGCCCGATCCGCTGCGCGCCGGATGGTAGTTGTCCGCCACGATCACGTCGTACCGCCCGGGTGCGGCGCGCACGAAGCGGCGCGCGTCCGCGGCGAACAGGTGCAGGCGCGGATGTTGCGGCTCGCTCGCGGCGAAGTAGCCGGACGCCGCGATCACCTCGGGCAACAGTTCGACCGCATCAACGTCGAGGCCAGCCGCTTCGCTGGCGGACTTCGCGGTGAGCCCGGTGCCGAGCCCGAGAAACAGTGCGCGCCGCGGCGCCGGGTGCAACAGGATCGGCAACAACCCCTGGCGCGCGTCGGCAAACAGGGTTGCGCTGCTGCCTTCCTGCTGGCGGTTGTTGATGTGCAACGTCGCCACGCCGTCGGCGTCTTCCACGACGCTGACCGCCGCGCTCACGCCTTCGGCGTAGTGGACCAGTCGTCCGCCCGCGGGAATCTCGATGAGCGCCAGCGACGGGCTCCACGCGGCCAAACCCGCGGCCGCGGCCACGGCGCCCCACTGCGGAGCCGAACGCCACGCTCGCCGCGCCACCGGCAGTAGATAGCCGAACGCCAGCATCAGCAGCGTCCAGGTGGAGCCGATACGCGGCAGCAGCAGCACGCCGAAAATCAGCGGCGCGAGCGCGGCGCCGAGCGTGTTCACCCCGAGCGCGCGGCCGAAGGAGACGCCGTCCGCGCGCGCGGCGCTTGCCAGGTGGCTGAACAGCGCGCCCATGAGAATCGTCGGCAGCAGCAGCGCGCTGGCCGCGAGTAATACTTCGACGCCGAGCGCGGCGCCCATGCCGGGCCCGAATGCCGCATGGGCCGCCGACTTGATCGCGGCCGCATTGGCCAGCGCGACGATGCCGAGCAGGCACGCCACTGACAGCCCCTGCAGGAGGCGGTCGCGCGCCTGCGGCAAACGCGCGCCCCACCGGCTGTAGGCCGCCGCGCCGGCGGTGCTGCCGATCAGGTACACGGCGAGCAGCAGCGCGAAGGTGTACACCGTGTTCTCGGCGATCTGGCTCAGCACACGAACTACCAGCACTTCGTAGCCGATGCCGAGAAATCCTGTCAGCGTCAGTACGGCGAGTTGGGAATGTGTGTCTGCGGCGCGAGCGGCGGCAGGCGGCTGCAAGGCTTGCCGCGCGCCGAACACCCAAACAGCCGCCATGGCGCATGCGAAGTTGATCGACACGCAAACCGCGGCTGAAGCCGTGAGGCCGAACCGCGGCACGAGAAAAAATGCGGCGGCGAGCACGCCTATCACCGCGCCCGCGGTATTGCCCGCGTAGAGCAGGGCGAGCGGCGCAGCGCGCGACGGCAGCCGCGCGAGGATGCGCTCCATGGCGGGCATCGTTGCGCCCATCGCGGCCGTCGCCGGCAGCAGCAGCAGGAAAGTGCCGCAGAACACCACCGACCAGTGCCACAACGCGCCGGGTTGCGTGCCGAGCAGGGTGAACAGCAAGCCCGCCACGGGCGCCATGAGAAAAACCAGCGCCACGCCCCACAGGCCGATCACTGCCTCGCACGCCGCGTACCAGCACACGGGGCGCGAGCTGGCGTCGATGCGCGGGCCCAGCGCGAGACTGCCGAGAGCCAGGCCGCCGAAGAAGGCGGCGACCACCGCCAGCACCGCCGCGGCTTCCGCGCCGAGCCACAACACGGCTTGGTGTGTCCAGATGATCTGGTAGCCGAGCGCGGCGAACCCGGAAGCCATCATGAGCAGGAGCGCGCGGCCGGCCGCGGGGTTCACGGCCTCACCCGCTGAAGGAGATGCGATAGCCCCAGGAATCGAGGTGTGTCGGGATCGCGTTGAACGCCAGGGTGATGCGCCGCGCGCCCGGGTTCACCGGCACCGCGTGCATCAAGTAGCTAGGGAACAACACCACATCGCCGGGTTCCGGCGGCGGGCTGATCCACTTGTCGGCGTTGTAGGTGCCGGTTGCCACGCTGGCGTGATCGTTCTTGAAGGTGAAGTCGGTGCCGCCCGGAGATTTCATGAACACGGTGCGTGCATCCGGATGGGTGGCCGTCAGATAGACGACGCCCGAGATGAAACTGTTGGCGTGGTTGTGCATCGCCTGGCGGCCGCCGGTGTCGAGCACGTTGACCCACATCTCCTTCAGCGCCCAGCCGAGCTGTTCGCCGAACAGCAGCGCGCCGAACTGCGGCAGCAACGGCGTGAGCACCGCCGCGGCCTCCACCAGCAACGGCGAATCGCCGGGCTTGAGCAGGGCGGTGTGCGAGAGGTTCGGCGACGAGCTGTTCGCACGATCGACCGTCTTGCTGAAATGCTGGACCAGGCCTTCGACCAGGGCGGCGCCGAGTATCCGCGGCGCCCGCAGGAACGGCGTGGGGAACAGTCCGATGACTTCTGGTTTTGGCGCCGCGGACATGTGAGCCGCGAAGTTTAATGACATCTGTGCGACAGATTGATGACCGCGCGGAATATCCGTCCGGCGGCCGAACGCCGGACATGGCGCCTTAATTTCCCGGTCATATGCAACGCCTAGGGTGCCGCCCCACGTACTTCAACCTAAGTCAGGGGAATCCGTTCAATGAAGATTCAAGTTGCAAAGAAGCAGATCGCGCTGGCGGTGGCGGCCGTGCTCGGCGCCGTGGCGATGAGCGCCGCCTATGCCAACGGCGGCCACGACGATCGCGGTCGCGATGATCGCGGTCACGACGACCGTGGTCACGACAATCGCGGTCATGATCATGACGATCACGGCGGCTTCGACAATCCCATCGTCGACAAGGGCGAAGGCACCTACGTGACGGGCGATTTCCACAACCATACGACCTGCTCGGATGGTTCGATCTCGATGCAGAAGCTGGTGAAGAAGTCGACCGATAAATCGGACACGCCCTGGGGTCTCGACTGGTTCGTCCAGGCCGGCCACGGCGGCAACGGCAATCGCAATTGCACGCTGGCCGAAGACGCCACGCTCGCGACGCCTGCCTATCCACTCGTGTATGCCACCGACGGCACGACGCTGCTCGGCCCGGACACCAGCTGGCAGAAAAGCAATCCGGCGATCACGCCGAAGGGCCTCGTGTCCGGCAACGCGCCGAACCAGGTCATGTGGCGCTGGCAGTCGCTGCAGGAATACCAGTACCCGCTGATGGAATACCTGGCCGCGCTCAAGGGCCTGCCGACGTTCTCGGGCATGGAGTCCGTCGTCGCCGGTCACGAGCACAGCTCGATGTCCGTCGTGACCGGCCAGCTGCCGGCTGCCATCTACAAGCAAAAACTGCCGAAGACCGCGGGCTACACGCCGCTGGGCAACGCCACCGCGCTCGCGCAGTGGTCGTACTGCTTCGATCGCGGCGACACGGACACGAGCCGTGGCGACACGACCGTCGGCAGCGGCATCGGCAACAACTGGAACTGCTCGGTACGTGGCAGTGCCAACGAGGCGGACGCGAGCTGGAATGCCACGGCGCAGAAGCTGATTCCGGCCGGTGGCGCGGGCACGGGTGTGCTCGGCCATCTCAAGACCGTCGAAGCGCTCAAGTGGATGAAACAGAAGTACGGCGAGGAGAGCTACTACGTCCCCGCCCATCTCGAGCGCGCCGGTCCGTTCAATCCGGACGGCAACAACGGCTTCAACATCGAGAGCCTGCGTGACTTCAACAACGTGGCGCCCAAGGTGGCGTTCGGCTTCGAATCGCAGCCCGGGCACGGCGCCTCGGACGCGCGCGGCGAATACACGGTCCATCGCAACAACTTCGGCGGCACGATCGGCAACGTCGACAGCGTCGGCGGCACGACGTGGGGCGGCACCGGCGTGTATGCCGGCCAGGTCGGCGGCGTATGGGATGCGTTGCTCGGTGAAGGCCGCAACTGGTGGTTCTTCGCGAGCTCGGACTGGCACAACCGCGGCATGTTCGGCCCGGACGACCGCCGCTCCTCGCAGGATTTCTATCCGGGCGAATACCAGCGCACGGCAGTCATGGTCCGCACGAAGGATGACGATCGCGGCCACTTCTTCGACTCGAACGACAAGGGCGGCAAGGGTGGCAAGAACAAGGTGCTGACTCCCGACGCCATCGTCGATGGTCTGCGCACCGGCAACGCCTGGGCGGCGAGCGGTCAACTCGTCGACCGCCTGTCGTTCGTGGTGTGCGCGGATACGCGCCTCAACGACCGTGTTGGCAACGACCTGGTGGAAGGCGCGGCGCTGCTGGCCGCGAAGCAGAACACCGATGTCGACGCCGACTGGACCTGCGCGACGATGGGCGAGAAGCTCCAGGTGCGCAAAGGCCAGGACGTGGTGGTGGCGATCGCGGTACGCGACCCGTCGGGTACCAACTACTCGCCGTACACCTTCCCGAATCCCTCACTCGCGCAGGTGGGGATCAGCCAGCAGCTGAACAAGCCGGTGCTGGATCACATCGACGTGATCCGCGGCCAGGTGACGGGCTACAAGACCCCGGGCGCGCCTGACTACTCGGGCGAATGGCCGAGGAACTGGATCAGCTCGCCGGATCTCGCCAATGTTCCCGAGGGTGCGAAGAACCTGAGCGCGGCGATCCTGCGCACGTTCAACCAGTCCAACTGGAACACGGTGCGCGGCGACAAGGAATACAAGACGATGGTGTTCCGCATCAAGGATGTGGCCAAGTCCCAGTATCTGCGTTTGCGCGGCAGCAACCTGCCGGCCTCGGTGCCTTACGAGACCGATGCCGACGGCAATCCGCTGGCCGACATCTCCACCAACGCCGCTGCCATCAACCCGACCCTGTCGGGCGGTGCGGATGGCGTTCCGGCGGGTGCCAACCTGCGCATTCCGTGCAAGACGGTGGGGACCAATGTTCCGGCGACGGCGGTGGTTTACACGGGTACCGCGATCAACGGCTGCCCGGCGCATCTGCCGGTGGTCAACGGCCAGAAGATGGTGGCCTACGACGTGGCCGCGTGGTCGGACCTGTGGTTCTACAGCAATCCGGTCTACATCGAAGTGAAGGGTTCGACGCTGGTCGCCGGCGTCAAGTAAGCGGTCGCGACTTCATCGCGACCTCAGGAGCGCCGCGCGGCAACGCGCGGCGCTTTCTCACATCTGCAAACAAGTACTCATGAATACCACTGTGCTCGAATCCGCTGCTGACAATCGTCCGACAACCGAACGCGCGGGCTTCAAGGCGCCGTCCTGGATGCGCGAACCGTTGTTGCACTTCGTCGTGCTCGGCGCGCTGTTGTTCGGGATCGACCATCTGCTCGCGGCGCGCGCGGACGATCCGCACCGCATCGTGGTCGACGCCGAAGTCGACCGGCATGCCATCGATACTTTCAAGAATGCGCGTGGGCACGCGCCCAATGCCGAGGAGTTGTACGCGCTGCGGCGCGTATGGCTCGACAACGAAGTGCTGTATCGCGAAGGCATCGCGCTCGGCCTCGACAAGGGCGACAACGCCATCCGCGAACGCGTGATCTTCAAGGCGCTGTCCGTGGTCGACGCCGGCGTCAAACTACCGAAGGTCGACGAGGCGATGCTGCGCGCGTGGTTCGAGCAGCATCGCGACAAGTACGACGAGCCGCCGCGTTTCGATTTCGAGGAGGGCGTGCTGGCGGGCGAGCGTTCGGAGGCCGCCATACGTGCCTTCGTCCAGGGATTGAACGCGGGCGCGCCGGGCGACGTGGAGGCGGGCCTGCGCGTGTTCAGCGCGCGGCCGCGCGACAACATCGAACAGAGTTACGGCAAGGAATTCGTCGCGGCGCTCGAGACGGTGCCGGCGGGCGAATGGCAGGCGCTGCCCAGCAAGGAAGGGCTGCGCGCGATCCGGCTGAAGGCGTTCACGCCGGCCAAACCCGCCGACTTCCAGGTGGTGAGCCCGGCGGTGCTGCAGGACTGGACCGATTCCGTACTGTCGGAGCAGCGCAGCGACGCGGTGCGTGCGCTGACGAAGAAGTACAAAGTTGAAATCGCCGGTGCGGCTCCATGAGATTGCTGGCACGTATTGTCGCCCTGGGTCTGATCGGGTTCGCGGCGATGCCCGCGCCCGCGCATGAAATGACGATGGCGGAAATGGAGCTGCGCGAGACCCGCGCCGGAGAATTCCTGTGGCAGTGGGGCCAGAGCGGCGCCAAGCCGATCGCCGACGTGCTCACGCCCCGCTGGCCCGAAGGTTGCGCCGCGGAAACCAACATGCTGCGTTGTGGCGAAGGCGGACTCACCGGCGTGATGTCGATCGATGGCGTCGGCAAGGAATACTCGGCCGCGCTGGTCAAGGTGTTCTGGCGCGACGGCCAGAGCCGCGTGTACACGCTGACCGCGCGCCAGCCCACCGTGCACCTGTACGGCTCGGCCGACGACACGCGCGGGCGCGGCGAGATCGCGCGCGCCTATCTGGTGCTGGGCGTCGAGCACATCCTGAGCGGCGTCGATCACCTCATGTTCGTCGCCGCGCTGCTGTTTCTCGTGGGTTTCCGGCGCAAGCTGATCTGGACGATCAGCGCGTTCACACTCGCGCACAGCCTCACGCTCGCGAGCGCGGCGCTCGGCTGGCTCACGCTGCGTTCCGCGCCGGTGGAAGCGACGATCGCCCTGTCCATCGTGCTGGTGGCCGCCGAGGCGCTGCATACGCGCGAGACATTCGCGCGCCGCCTGCCGGCGATGGTGGCGTTCCTGTTCGGCCTGGTGCACGGCCTTGGTTTCGCCGGTGCGCTCAAGGAAATCGGGTTGCCGCAATCGCATCTCGCCACCGCGCTGCTGACATTCAATCTCGGCGTGGAGTTCGGGCAGCTGCTCGCGGTCGGCGCGGCGTGGGCGGCATGGCGGCTGCTGCATCGCTTCCCCGTGGTGCAGCTGGGGCGCGTGCCGGCGCTGTATGGCATCGGTGCGCTCGCGGCATATTGGTCGCTGGCGCGTATGGCCGCGATTTTCAGTTAGCGTGATATCCATGAAGCAAGGACTGGTGATCGGGATCGTGTTGCTGCTCGCGGTGGGTGGAATTCTCGGTTTCGTTTTCGCGACGGACGGTGCGCAGATTCCCGCGGAAACGACGGCTGGAATCGTGCAGCCACCTGCGGTGTCGGCGCCGGTCGCGGTTCCCGCGATTGCGGTCGAGACGAAGGCACCCGCGGCGGTCACTCCCGATGACGTCGCGAGCTGGACCACCGATGCAACCGGTGGCGACGCAGACAAGCGAGCCGCCGCCATCACGGCGCTGTCGCGGGCGCCGGTCGAGCAGGCGTTGCCCATCCTGCGCCGCGTACTCATGAACGGCGAAGCGGCGGTCGATCGGCCGCTGGCGCTGCAGTCGCTGCGCGATCTGGCGCTGAACCAGGGAGATCCCCAGAGCGCGATCCGCAATACGATCCGCGAGGCTATCTATCACGGCGACGACCTGACGATGGCGGGGGACGCGCAGGAAGCGCTCGACGTCATCGAAGAGGGTCTGGCGAAGTAGAAGTTGTCGACCGCCGACGATCGCGCCGGGCGTTGTTAGCGCTACATCGACTCTGGCGAAAGCCCCGGGCGTCCGCAAAGAGGCGGCCGGGCCTGCGCTTGTGAGGCCCGGCACGATCGGCTAGTGTGCGCGCTCGAATAACAAGGACAGGGGAGCTGCCATGCCCATTCTCAAGCGTTCCGTCGCCGAGTTGTTAGGGACCTTCTGGCTCGTGCTCGGCGGATGCGGCAGTGCGGTGCTGGCCGCGAAGTTTCCGGAAGTCGGCATCGGCCTCGTCGGCGTGGCGCTCGCGTTCGGCCTCACCGTCGTGACGATGGCCTATGCCGTCGGCCACATTTCCGGCGGGCATTTCAACCCCGCGGTGACGCTCGGTCTGGTCGCGGGTGGCCGCACCCCCGTTGCCGACGCCCTCCCGTACATCGTCGCGCAGGTGCTCGGCGGCGTGCTCGCCGCGTACGTGCTCATGCACATCGTCAGCGGCAACGGCACCGATGCCATCGCCACCACGCTGGCCTCGAACGGGTATGGCGAGCATTCCCCGGGCGGTTACGACTTGGCGGCCGCGTTCCTGACCGAACTGGTCATGACATTCTTCTTCCTGCTCATCATCCTGGGCGCCACCGATGCGCGCGCGCCGGCGGGTTTCGCGCCGCTGGCGATCGGTCTCGCGCTCACGTTGATCCACCTCATCAGCATCCCCGTGACGAACACCTCGGTGAACCCGGCGCGCAGCACCGGTCCGGCGTTGCTGGTAGGCGGGTGGGCGATCTCGCAGCTGTGGCTGTTCTGGGTCGCGCCGATTCTCGGTGCGGTGCTGGCCGGCGGCGTCTACCGCTGGTTGGGAAAGAAGTAAGCCGGCTCAGCTGTTTGCGCCGAGCCACGCCAGATGGACGGTATGCCTGCCGCCATCGTCGACCAGGTCGACGAGGTTGCGTCCGGGATTCTGCACATGCCCGTCGACGGTCAACTGGGCCATGGCGCCGGGTGCCGGTTGCCGCTCGACGCTGATCTCGTAGATAGACGCGCCGTGGCGATACGTGATGCCGAACCCCGGCCAGTTCGACGGCACGCAGGGAGCCAGCGTCAGCTGGTTCTCGCGTAGTTTGAAACCGAGGATCGATTCGAGCCCCGCGCGATACAGCCAGCCGGCCGAGCCGGTGTACCAGGTCCAGCCGCCGCGGCCCGCGTGCGGCGCTTCCGAATACACGTCCGCGGCCACGGCGTACGGCTCCACCTTGTAACGCTGCACGTCCTCGCGTGTGCTCGCGCGGCGGACCGGGTTCAACATCGCGAATACTTCCATCGCCTTGTCGGCCTTGCCCTGCATCGTCAGCGCGATGACGGTCCAGATGGCCGCGTGCGTGTACTGCCCGCCGTTTTCACGGATGCCGCGTGGATAGGCTTTCACGTAGCCGGGTTCCTGCGCGGATTTCTCGAACGGCGGCGTGAAGAGAATGGCCAGCGGCGGATCCTGCTTGAGCAGCTGCGACTCGAGCGAGCTCATTGCTTTCGCGGTGCGCGCAGGATCGCCGGCGCCCGAGATCACGCTCCAGGACTGCGCGATGGCATCGATGCGGCACTCGTCGTTGGCGTTCGAGCCGAGCGGCGTGCCGTCATCGAAGAAGCCGCGCCGGTACCACTCGCCATCCCAGGCATGTGTCTCGAGCGAGGTCTTGAGTTTGCCGGCGTGATTGAGCCAGGCCGTTGCCAGCGCCAGTTCGCCGCGTGTGTGCGCGAGCGGCGCAAATTCGCTCAACGTCGCGTGCAGGAACCAGCCTAACCACACGCTCTCGCCCTTGCCTTGTTCGCCGACGCGGTTCATCCCGTCGTTCCAGTCGCCGGTGCCGATGAGCGGCAGGCCGTGTTTGCCCATGTACAAGGCGCCTTCGAGACCGCGCCGGCAATGCTCGAACAAGCTCGCCGACTGTTCGCTCACCGATGGTTCGAAGAATGCGTCGTGTTTCTCGCGCGGCAGCGCCGGCCCTTCGATGAACGCCACCGGTTCATCGAGGATGGCGCGATCGCCGGTGAGATGGACGTAGTGCGCGGTGACGTAGGCAAGCCACACGCGATCGTCGGAGATGTGCGTACGCACGCCCTGGCCGCTGTGCGGCAGCCACCAGTGTTGCACGTCGCCCTCCGGGAACTGGCGCGAAGCCGCGCGCAGGATCTGCTCGCGCAGCAGCGCGGGGCGCGCGACGCCCAATGCCATCGCGTCCTGCAACTGATCGCGGAAGCCGTACGCGCCGCTCGCCTGGTAGAACGCGGCGCGCGCCCAGGTGCGGCAGGCGAGCGTCTGGTACAGCAGCCAGCCATTCATCATGACGTCGAACGACCGGTCCGGAGTCTTGACCTGCACGTGGCCGGAAAGCTCGGTCCAGAACTCACCGATCGATGCGAGGACTGCATCCAGATCGGCGCCCCGATACCGGTTGATGAGCTCGCGCGCGGCTTCCGTGCCGGCCGCCTGGCCTAACAGGAATACGATCTCGGTGCTTTGCTCCGGGTCGAGCTCGAGCTGGGTGCGCAGCGCGGCACAGGCGTCGAGCGCCGCGCCGGTGCGGCCGCTCAGCGTCGTTCCCGCGACCAGAGCCGCGGGCGCGTCGAGCGCGCCATGGCGCCCGAGAAATTCGCGCCGGTCGGCGGTCCACTCCGATTGTTTGCCGCCGAGGTCCGCGAACGCGGTGTCGGCGAACGCCGCATTCCAGGGATTACGCGCGAAGATCGCGCGCGTGGCGTTGTCGGATTCGGTGATGACATGCGGCGCGCCCGGCGCGCGCGACGGGCCCAGCACCCACTCGACGTACGCGCTCACCGACAGCGTGCGGCGGCGCGGCGACTGGTTGCGGATCACGAGGCGACAGATCTTGACCGGGTCTTCGAGCGGCACGAATACCGTGAGTGTCAGGGCCAGGCCGTGCGAGCGCTGCTCGAAGCGGCTGTATCCCAGGCCGTGTGCGCACGAGTAGTGCGCGTTCTCATTGCGAATGGGCGCGGGGGTCGGCGACCACAACTCGCCGGTTTCCTCGTCGCGCAGGTAGATAGCTTCACCGGGCCGATCGGTGACCGGGTCGTTGCTCCAGGGCGTGAGCGCATTCTCGCGGCTGTTGCGCGCCCAGGTGTAACCTGCGCCCTCGGCGGAAATCTGGCAGCCGAAACCGCGATTCGCGATGACGTTGATCCACGGCGTCGGCGTGGTTTGCGAGCCCGCGGTGTTGATGACGTACTCGCGTCCCGATGCACCGAAGCCGCCGATCCCGTTGTAGAGCTCGAGGTCGCGCGCGAATTCCGGATCCGCGGCCACCGCCGCGGCGGCGGCGCGCCGCGGCTGCCGCGGTGCGGCAGCGGGCGCCGACTGCATGCGCTCGACCTGGTCGCGCAGGCTGCCGCGCCGGCCGGACAACACCACGCGCGACACGGCCAACAACAACGCACGGGTCTCCGCGCTGATCAGGTCGCTGCGCAACACGAACACCTTGCCGCGCGTCTCCATGCCGCTGATGCGCGGCCGCGCCAGGCTGACGCGCGCGGCGGCTTCGAGCGCCACCTGCAGATCCTGCACGTACGAGGAGCCGCGTTCGTTCAGCAGCACGAGATCCACGGACAGCCGCTTGACGCTCCAGTATTCGTGCGCCTGCAGCAACTGCCGCGCGACTTCCAGGTCTTCCATCTCCTCGATGCGCAACATCACGATGGGCAGATCGCCGGAGATTCCCTGCGCCCACAAACCATGCGGACCGCCGGCACCGCGGCGGATGGTTTCGCTGGAGGGGCGGGCGAGTGCATCGGTGAACAGGACGTGGCCAGCCAATTGCTGGAACAGGTTTGCCTGCGAGGCATCGAGTCCGAGGTGGCGCAGCTGTACCTGCGCCTGGGTCCACGCCAGCGTCGAGGCGCGCATGTGGGCATTCGTATCGCGATGTTTGTCGAGCAGCTCGAGCACGCGCCCGCGGCTGTTCGCGACGCAGGTCCAGAATGAAATGCGCACCGTGCCACTCGGTGGCACGAGCAGGCGATATCGCAGCGCGAACACGGCGTCGAGCACCGTGCCCGTGGCACCGGACAACGTGCGGCCCGCGAGCATGGCGAGCGGCGCGCGCAATTCGCGGCCGCGGCCGATGAAACGCGCGCGATCGGTTTCGAATTCCGGTCCGGCGGTGACGGTGCCTTCGGTGACCGCGTGATGCGAAGCCCAGGCCTCGGATTCGTCGGGGTCGCGACGCCGGCGCGTCGCGACGATGGCGCCCTGGCGTTCGAGAAACTCCGTGCGCACGAACATCTTCGAGAAGGCCGGGTGTGCGACATCGGCCGCCTGCGGCGCGAGCACGACTTCCGCGTACGAGGTGATTTCGACTTCTCTGGCATGCGCGGACGTGTTGCTGATCGACAGCCGCCGCACCTCGGCATCGTCTTCGGACGAAACCGTCACTTCGAGCACGGTGATGAGGTCGCCGTCGCTGCGGATGATCTCGGCGCGATCCTCGGTGAAACTCACGTTGTAGCTGTCGGGCTGCACCGCGCTCGGTTGATAACCCGCGGACCACGTGAGGCCGCTGTCGACGTCGCGCAGCAGGAAGTGGCTGCCGGTGTCGTCGCGCGTGGAGTCTTCGCGCCAGCGGGTGACCGCGAGGTCGTTCCAGCGGCTGTAACCCGAACCCGCGGCCGTCATCATCACCGCGTAACGGCCGTTGGAAAGCAGATGTGTCTGCGGCGCGGAATCGTGCGCGCCGTGCAGCCGGCGCACGTCGGGAACCTGCAGATCGGACACACGCGCGGCCGTGCCCACTTCTTCGGCGCGCGGATGTGCCACCGAGACATCGCGCGGCGTGCGTTCCTGCATCAGCAGGTCGGTTGCCTGGATCGAGACATCCGAGTGGAAGCGGTCGCGCATGCGGCCGTCGAGCAGCGCGTTGGCGATGGCGACGATGCTCATGCCCTGGTGGTGGGCCATGTAGGCGCGGATCAACACGCGCGAAGCGTCTTCCGGCAGGCGGCTGGGCGTGAAATCGACGGCCTCGTAGAAGCCGTAGGCGCCGCGCGCGCCCATCGCCGCGAGCGCTGCGTAGTTGGTCAGCGCGGCCTTGCCATCCACCATCGCGGCGAGGCCGGTGGCGTATGGCGCGACCACTTTGTTTTCGGACAGGCCGCGCTTGAGCCCCAGGCCCGGCACGCCGAAGTTCGAATACTGATAGGTGAGCTCCAGGTCGCGCGCGTTGTACGCCGATTCCGAGACGCCCCAGGGAATCTTCAATTCCTCGCCGTACTGGATCTGCCGCTTGACGATCAGCCGGCTGGTCTGCGCGAGCAAACTACCGCCCGGTGCGCGCAGCACCAGGTCCGGCATCAGGTACTCGAACATCGAGCCCGACCACGAGACCAGCGCGGCACCCGCGCCGATCGGCGTGACGGTGCGGCCGAGGCGGAACCAGTGGCGCGCCGGAATATCGCCCTTGGCGATTGCGATGAAACTGGCAAGCCGCGCCTCGGAGGCCAGCAGGTCGTAGCAGGAAGGATCGAGCGTGCCGTCGTTGGCGCGAAATCCGATCGACAGCAGCTTGCGCTGCGGATCCTGCAGGAAGCCGAATTCCATCGCGTTCGCCAGCTCGAGCGCCTGGCCCGCCAGCGATTCGAGATATTCGACGATGTAGCCGGCCGGGTCGCGGGCGAGCAGGTCGCTGCGCCAGCTGTCGATGGTGCGCCGCGTCGCTTCGACCCAGTAGACCAGTTCCGCGTTGCGGTCCTGGTGGGTCTCGCTCGCGAGCGTGCGCACCATGTCGACCAGCGTCGAGGCGCGCTCCGCGGCGGCCGCCAGTGCGTCGGCGGCCGGATCGAGTGGTTTGTCCTTCGGGCGCAGCGCGAGATCGAGATCGTCGAAGGCGGTTTCGAGAATGCCGCGCGTGATGGACAGGCCGGGCGGGAACTCGAATTCGCGCAATGCCTCGCGCGCCAGATCGAGTGCATCGGCAAGCCCCGCCACCGACTCGAGGCGCGGCGCCGCGTCGTGCTGCCATTCGCGGAATGCACCGGCGAGGGTGATCAGGTGCGCGGCCAGGTTGCCCGAATCGACCGACGACACGTAACGCGGCTCGAGCGGGCGCAGATCCTGCGTGTCGTACCAGTTGTACAGATGGCCGCGGAATTTCTGCATGCGCGCCATCGTGGCGAGCGTCGAGTCGATGCGGTCGAGCGCGTCGCGCAGACCGCACCAGCCGAAGTCGCGTGCCGCGACGATCGAGAGTAGATAGAGACCGACATTGGTGGGCGAGGTGCGGTGCGCGAGCACACCCTTGGGGTCTTCCTGGTAGTTGTCGGGTGGCAGGTGGTTTTCTTCGCGGCCGACGAAGGTCTCGAAGAACCGCCAGGTGCGGCGGCCGATCAGGCGCAGTTCGCGCTGTTCGACGCCCGACAGCTCCGACTTCGCCGCCGCGGGCGGCGTGCGGCTGATGCGCCAGGCGATCACCGGCGCGGCCACCCACAGCAGCAGGAACGGCAACGCGAGGCCCGGCAGTTTGCCCGCCGAGAACGCGGCCGCTACCGCCGCGAGGCCCAGCGTCAGCCAGACGCTCTTGCTCATGCGCAGGTAGAAGCTGCCGAAGTCGCTGCGCGTGCCCGAGAGCATATCGGCGGGGATCCACTCGAGCATGTGCCGGCGGCTGACCGCGAGGCGCCACCATGTGCGCACGATGGCGTCGCCCATGAGCCAGGCCTGGTAGGCCAGCATCGTGATCAGCAACGCGGTTTGCGCCACCGCGAGGCCCAGATCCACCGCCAGCGCACGCAGGTGACTGAGCAAGGTGACGGTCGATCGGCGCGGCAGCAGCGCCGCGACTATCGGCATCAGCGTCGGCAGCGACAACGCGATCAACACGAACGCACACCAGGGCAGCGCCGCCTGCAGCGGCAGTGTCCAGCCCACGAGCAGGGCCGCGACGCTGGCCGGCGCCGACAGCGAGCGGCGCAGGTTGTCGAGCATTTTCCACAGGCCGATCAGCGGCAGGCGGCTGTGGCCGCGGCCATGCGCGTCGGCGCCGGCATCGCGCCGGCCGAAGATCCACGGCAGCAACTGCCAGTCGCCGCGCACCCAGCGATGCTGGCGCATCGAGGCCACGTCGTAACGCGAGGGGAATTCCTCCATGACCTCGACGTCGGAAGCGAGGCCGGCGCGCGCGAAGATGCCTTCGAACAAATCGTGCGACAGCAACGTGCCGGCGGGCACCCGGTCCGCCAGCGCCGCCTCGAACGCGTCGACGTCGTAGATGCCCTTGCCGGCGAACGAGCCTTCACCCAACAAGTCCTGATAGACGTCCGAAACTGCCGCCGCATACGGATCGACGCCGGCCGCGCCCGAGAAAACCCGCTGGAACAGCGTGGCTTCGGAACTCACGGGTAACGAGAACGCGACGCGCGGCTGCAGGATCGCGTAGCCCTCGACGACGCGGCCGAGCCGTGCATCGAAATGAGCGCGGTTGAGCGGATGTGCCATCTTGCCGATGAGCCGGCGCGGGGTTTCGCGCAGCAGCCGCGTATCGGCATCGAGCGTGAGCACGTAACGCACGCCCTGCGGCACCCACGGCGACCGCCCGCTGCTGGTGACGAAGGTCGTATCGGTGGCGCCGCGCAACAGGCGATTGAGCTCCTGCAGCTTGCCGCGCTTGCGCTCCCAGCCCATCCAGCGCTGCTCGCTGTCGCTCCACACGCGTTTGCGATGCAGCAGCAGGAAACGTTCGCCGCCGGCCGCCGCACCGTAGCGGCGGTTGAGGCGCGCGATGCCGAGAATGGCGATGTCGAGCAAGGTCTCGTCGTTGCCCAGGTATTCGGTGTCCGCGTCCACCCAGTCGGAAAGCAGCGCGAAATGCAGCTGGTCGTCGGCAGAGGCGAGGTAGTGGATCTCCAGACGATGCAGGTATTCCTCGACCGCGGCGCGCGAGCTGAGCAACACGGGCACCGCGATCAGCGTGCGCAGATCTTCGGTGACGCCTTCTCGCAGCGCGAGGCCGGGCAGGCGGCTCGCGCCCACGCCGCGCGTGATCGCGCGGTTGATCAATGCCACCGCCATGTCCATCGCCGGCACCGCGCCGAGCACGCCTAACAACAGCAGCAGGCCGTCGTGGATGCCGCGGTCCTGCATCATCCACAGCGGAATCGACAGCAGCAGCGCGCTCACGAAGCCGATCGCGGCGACGTAGTCGCGCGCCCCGACGGTGAACGCGATGCGGCTGCGGAAATTGGCCAGCGAGGGCCGGTAGCCGAGCGATTTTTCGAATACGCGCCGGCCGTCGGAGATCAGGTGATAACCGGGCTCGCGTTCGCGCTCGGTGCCACCGGCGGCGGCCGCGGCGAGCGCGCGTTGCGCGACCTCCAGCTCGGTGTGCGGTGAGAAGCGGGCGAGGTCTTCGATCGCGCTGCGATACAGGTTACGCGTCGCGAAATCCATCGCCGGGTAGTTGCTGCCGGTGATCAGCAGGTCGTCCACCAGGCTCACGCTCTCGAAGAATTCCGACCAGTCGACGTCGGTCATCAGACGCATGCTGGTGATGATGTTGCGCACGGTGACGTTCGAGGCACCCTGGCGGTGGTGTTCGTCCTGCACCAGCACTTCGGACGTGGTGCCCTGCGCATGCAGTTTTTCTTCCAGCCACAACAACGCGGGCGTGACCTTCGGATCCTGGTCGCGCAGGCGCTGCACCAATTGCACGGCGAAAGCCGGTGGCAGCGGTTCCGCGCCCGCTTTCCAGGCGCGCAATGCATCGGGATCCGCGGTCTGGCCGTTGACGCCGAGCAGCCGGTCGGCGATCGCGTCGGCGCGCTGCCGTGCCGCGCGGCTGGTCACGATTCGTGTGGCGACCCGGCGCAGGTTTTCCACCAGCACCACGCGCAGTGTGATCGCCACGGCCCACAGTTCGCCGATCGTGAGCGGCTGGACGGTCTGATACGCGCGCACGAAGCGGCGCAGCGTCTCGGGTTCGAAGCGGCTGTCGGTGTGGGCGACGAATCCCCAGGCGAGACCGAAGACGCGCGGCAGTCCGGCGAAGTGGCCGGTCGTGAGCTTGGGCAGCTGGCGGTAGAAGCCCGGCGGCAGATCCTCGCGAATCTCGCGGATCTGTTCTTCGACCAGGTGGTAGTTATCCAGCACCCACTCGGCGGCTGGGGTGATGCTGCGGCCGGCGTCCACCGCCTTGGCGATGTCCCGGTAGGCAGCCAGCAGCGCCTTTTCATTGTCGCGCAACCGCGCGCTGAGCGACCTCTCGAACAGCGGCCGTTCGGCGATGGGCTGGGCCGCCGCGAGGCTGGCCGCGTGCTGCTCCAGCCGCTCGATGCTGAAGATCTCTTCCCGCAGGATCTGGTCGTTGTCCCAGGCTGCGTCGTGCGAAAACTTCTCGAGAATGCGTCGAATCATTATGTAAGTAATTGCCTCGAACCCGGGACGTTGGCGCCGTGTGTTATACCCATGGCCGCCTTCGCGATTGCGCCCGAATCAACATGAACCGTTCCGAAGCCGCGACTGTACGCGCTCTATGTGCGCGATTCGTAAAGCCTTCGCTGCCGCGGGCATTGTGGCAGCTTGCCAATACGCTGACGTCATTCGTGGTGCTATGGACGCTCATGGCGTACGGCGTGAGTGTCGGATGGAACTACGCCTGGACACTCCTTTTGGCCATCCCGGTTGCAGGACTATTCGTACGCCTTTTCATCATCCAGCATGACTGCGGCCACGGCTCGTTCTTCGCCAACGGACCCGCCAACCGGTGGTTGGGCGCCGCGCTGGGCTTCCTGACACTTTCGCCTTTCAACTACTGGCGCAAGACACACGCGGTGCATCATGCCACCTCGGGCAACCTCGACCGGCGTGAGTTCGGCGCGGTGCGTGTGTTGACGCTGCGCGAGTATGCCGGAAAATCCCGCTGGCTGAGATTCTGTTATCGCTTCTACCGCAGCATGGCGGTCATGCTGATCATCGGGCCTATCTACCAGTTCGTCGCCAAACATCGCCTGCCGGTGGATCTGCCGCGCGCCTGGAAGACGGAGTGGGCGAGTGTCTGGCTCAACAACCTGGCGCTGCTGGCCGCGGCCGGGGTGGTCGCCGCGTTTTTCGACTGGCGCCTGGTCCTGATGGTGCACCTGCCGGTGGTGGTGATCGCCGGCGCGCTGGGCGTGTGGTTGTTCTACGTGCAGCATGGAGCCGAGGCGTCGTATTTCGCGCGCGGCGGGGGCTGGGACGCGCACCGCGCCGCGGTCGAGGGCAGCTCGTTCTACGACCTGCCGGTGGTGTTGCGCTGGTTCACCTGCAACATCGGGTATCACCACATCCATCACCTGCAGCCCGGCATCCCTAACTACAATCTGCGGGCGGCGTTCGAATCGAGCCCGCGGTTGCGCGTGGCGACGCGCCTCACGTTGCTGGGCAGCCTGCGTTGCGCCCGCATGAAGCTGTGGGACGACGATCTGCAGCGCATGGTGGGGTTTCCGCGCCGCGGGCCTCTCCAAGCGGCCATTCGCGCCTAAGCGTCCTTCCGCACAGACAGGAGTCAGGCTGGCGGGTACGGTGCGCTCATGCGCTGGATACCGACCAAAATTACCTCGTGGCCTGCCGGCATGGCGTTGCTTGCCGCTGGCCTGTCTTTCGCGGGCGTCTCGAACGCGGGTGAACCCGGTGGGGGTTTCGTCGCTGGAGTCGCCCACTGGCCCTGGATCGCGGTCGCAGTGATCGTCGGGTTGTTAGGCGTGATCTCGTTTGCATCGCGGCGGCGCATCCATGCGGTATGCGGGAGCTGAACTCGGTCCGGATGATCACGCCGTCACCCGGCTGAGTCTTACAGCCGCAAGTTTGCCAGCCATCTAGGGTCGTTCGGTGTGGCCTTTCCATAGAAACAACGCCGCCGCCGTGCGCTCACGCGAACCCTACTGGCTGCTGCGCAACGGCATTGGTGCGGCGGGAGCCGCGCTCGACCGCTCGCTCGAATGCGACGTCGCGATCATTGGCGCGGGCATCACGGGTGCGCTGGTTGCGGACGCCCTGATCGAAACGGGTCTGCGGGTCGTGGTGCTTGATGCGCGCGACATTGCGCTGGGCAGCACCAGCGCATCCACCGCGCTGCTCCAGTACGAGGTGGATACCAAACTATCGGAGCTTGCGCGGCTGGTGGGCGCCGATAAAGCGGTGCGTGCCTACGCCGCCTGCGCGCGCAGCTTTTCCCTGCTCGAGAAACGGATGCCGGAGTTGCTGCAGCTTTCCGATTACGAGCGGCGTGCGAGTCTGTATCTGGCGGCGGACGATTTCGGGGTCGCGGAGCTCAAAGTCGAACTCGCGGCGCGGCAGTCGATGGGGCTGCAGGTGTCGTGGGTCGAAGACGATGAGCTGCGGCGGCGATTCGGCTGCCATCGGCCGGGCGGCATTCTTTCGGAGCTGGGAGGGCAGGTCGACCCGTTCCGTCTTGCGCGCGGCATATTTGCGGGCGCCGTCCGCCATGGCGTGAAGGTATTCGCGCGCTCGAGGGTCGATGCCATCGACGAGGCGGGCAGCGTGTTTCGATTGCGCGTCGGGGAGCATGCGGTCAGCGCCGCGCACGTGGTGGTGTGCGCGGGTTATGAGTCATTGCGCTTTCTCGAATCCGATGTCGCGCAAATCCACAACACCTTCGCGCTGGTGACCGAGCCGCTGGCGGAGCCCGCGCGTGCGACGCGGCTGCCGCTGATCTGGGAAAACGCGACTCCTTATATGTATGTGCGCGGTACCAGCGACGGGCGGCTCATCGTCGGCGGTGAGGACGTACCGTTCAAGAGCGCGGCCGCACGCGAGGCGCTGCTGCCGCGGAACATTCGCCGGCTGTCGGCCAAATACGAGGAATTGTTCGGCAGCGAGCTGCCGCCGGTGGCGTACACGTGGGCTGGCAGTTTCGCGGAGACAGAAGACGGACTGCCCTTTATCGGCGCCGTGCCGGGAATGAACCCGCGCCTGCAGTTCGCGCTGTGTTACGGCGGCAACGGCATCACGTACAGCGTGCATGCCGGGGACATGATCCGCGCCGGCATCGAGGGCCGCGCACACGACCTCGACGATGTCTTCGGCTTCAAAAGGGGACATGCCTCTTTATGAAAAAGGGGACATGCCTATTTATTGATGGAATGCGCTCGTGAACGGCCGGCCATTCCGTCAATAAATAGGCATGTCCCCTTTTTCATAAAGAGGCATGTCCCCTTTATTTCTTTTCGACGTGGCCGCCGAATTGCTTGCGCATTGCCGACAACAAGCGGTCGGCGTAGTCGGCGTTGCCACGCGATTCGAAGCGGCTGAACAGCGCGGTCGTGATCACGGGAGCGGGCACGCCTTCTTCAACGGCCGCGGTCACCGTCCAGCGGCCTTCGCCGGAATCCGACACCCGCCCCGCGAATGCGTCGAGGTTCGCATCGTCGCGCAACGACTGTGCCGTCAGGTCGAGCAGCCACGAACGGATCACGCTGCCGTGGCGCCAGACCTCGGCGATCTGCGCCAGATCGAGGTCGAATTGATAATGCTCGGGATTACGTAGCGGCGTCGTCTCCGCATCGGCCGCGTGCGTGCGTTTCCCGACGTTCGCATTGCGCAGGATGTTCATGCCTTCGGCGAACGCCGCCATCACGCCGTATTCGATGCCGTTGTGGATCATCTTGACGAAATGACCCGCGCCCTGCGGCCCGCAATGCAGGTAACCGCGCTGCGCGGTGCTCAGCGTGCCTTTCGCCACGGCGGGATCGAGCCCCGGATCCGCACCCGGCGCGAGCGCCGCGAAGATCGGCTCGAGCCGGTCGAACTGCGATTTCTCCCCGCCGATCATCAGGCAATAGCCGTTGTCGAACCCCGCGATGCCGCCGCTCGTGCCCACATCCAGATAGTGGATACCGCGGGCCTTGAGCTCGGAACCGCGCCGGATGTCGTCGTGGTAGTAGGAATTGCCACCGTCGATGACCGTGTCGCCCGCACCGAGCAGCGGCAGCAGCAGCGCCAGCTCCTGGTCGACGATGGCGGCCGGCAACATCAGCCAGATCGCGCGCGGCGCGCGTAATTTGGCGACGAACTCCGTGAGTGTGGGCGCGCCGATGACGCCGGGACGCGCCAGCGCCGACATCGCCGCCGTGTTGGCGTCATGAATGACGCACTCGATGCCGGCATCGGCCAGGCGCCGCACCATATTGCCGCCCATGCGGCCTAGCCCGATCATCCCAAGTTGCTGCATGCTGAACCTCTGCGCCGACCTTACATCGCTGACGTCGCATTGGACAGCAGGGTTCACCACGACGTTATAAATTCCCGTCAAAGAAGTTCAACAAGATAAGGAAATCCATGACCGCGACTCCCCCTGTGAATCCCCTCGCCGGCAAGCCCGCTCCGCATTCCCTGCTGGTGGATTTGCCGCGGCTGATCACCGCGTATTACACGCTCGCGCCGGATGCGCGCATCTCGACGCAACGCGTCGCCTTCGGCACCTCCGGGCATCGCGGCTCCGCATTCGACAGCAGTTTCAATGAAAACCACGTGCTCGCCATCACGCAGGCGATCTGTCTGTATCGGCGGAAGCAGGGCATCGATGGACCGCTGTTCCTTGGGCTCGATACCCATGCGTTGTCCGCGCCCGCCGGCGCGAGCGCGCTCGAGGTGCTGGCCGCCAATGGCATCGAGGTCATGATCGCCGAGCGTGATGAGTACACGCCGACGCCGGTGGTTTCACACGCCATCCTCGGCTACAACCGCGGGCGCAAGACCGGGCTCGCGGATGGCATCCTCGTGACGCCGTCGCACAACCCGCCCGCCGACGGCGGTTTCAAATACAACCCGACCCACGGCGGGCCGGCCGACACCGATGCCACGAAGTGGATCGAAAACACCGCCAACGATTTCCTGCTGAACGGACTTGCGGGCGTGAAGCGCCTGGCGTACGAGCAGGCGTTGAAGGCGCCGACGACGCATCGCCACGACTATCTGAACACCTACGTGAACGATCTGGGTTCGGTCATCGACATGGACGTGATCCGGTCGTCGAACCTGAACATGGGCGTGGACCCGCTGGGTGGCGCGGGCGTGCATTACTGGGGCGCGATCGCGGAGAAGTACGGGTTGCGGTTGACGGTCGTCAACCAGGAAGTCGACGCCACGTTTCGCTTCCTGACGGTCGACTGGGATGGAAAGATCCGCATGGATCCTTCCTCGCCCGATGCGATGCAGGGCCTGATCGGTCTCAAGACGCGGTTCGACATCGCGTTCGCCTGCGATACGGACCACGACCGGCATGGCATCGTCACGCGCAGCGCGGGGTTGTTGCCGCCCAATCATTATCTGAGCGCGTCGATTGCCTATCTACTAGAGCATCGCAAGGGCTGGGCCGCGGATGCGGCGATCGGCAAGACCATCGTCAGCAGCGACCTGATCGCGCGCGTCACCGCGAAATTCGGCCGCAAGCTGCTGGAGGTGCCGGTCGGGTTCAAGTGGTTCGTCGATGGATTGCTGGCGGGGACGCTGGGGTTCGGCGGCGAGGAAAGCGCCGGCGCGTCGTTTCTGCGCAAGGACGGTACGGTATGGACCACCGACAAGGACGGCATGGCGCCGGCGCTGCTGGCCGCCGAGATGACCGCGCGGCTGAAGCGCGATCCGGGCGAGTTGTATCGCGGGCTGACGCAGGAACTGGGCGAGCCGGTGTTCCAGCGCGTCGATGCGCCGGCCACGCCCGAGCAGAAGAAGTTGTTAGGCGCGTTGACGCCGCAGAACGTGAAGTCGGCCGCGCTCGCCGGAGATCCGATCGTGTCGATCCTGACGCGCGCGCCGGGCAACGATGCGGCGATCGGCGGGCTCAAAGTGGTTTCCGCGAATGGCTGGTTCGCCGCGCGTCCGTCGGGTACCGAGAATGTCTACAAGGTGTATGCGGAAAGCTTCAAGGGCGCCGATCACCTGCGCCGGATCCAGGAGGACGCGCGCGCCATCGTCGACGCCGCGCTGAAGTGACGAAAAGGGGACATGCCTATTTTTCTGCTCGGCGGAATTCGTGGGGCGGCTTTCGGCTTTGAGGCTGCCGCTCGGGAAACCGGCCGGCGGCCTTGGACGGCCGGGAGGCGGGTGGCATCGGGCCGGGCTGGCGACCGCACGGAAGTTCGCCCGGGCCGCGGCGCCGTATCGAACTTCGAAATCGAACGGACAGCGCGCCTGGGTTATTGTCTTGTCGCCACTGCCGGGACAATAATTTCCGCAGTGCGAAAACATTTCCGCCGGTTCGTGGTACTAACTCCTCCATGTTCGTAAATGACACCGGTCACCTGCCCGACTCCGGTCGGGTCTGCGTGGCGGGACTCCAGGCTGCGGCCGCCGGGACCCGCATTTTCTATAGCCTCGAAATTCATTCCGCGCGTGCGGAGATCGAGCCCATGAGCGAGCCGCGCAACACCGCCCACGTGCTGGGAGTCGGTTGTGAGATCCAGTCGGTCAAGGGTCCCGTGTTCGCCGCGTACTTCGCCGCGTCGCGCGAGCGCTTCGACGCCGAGCCTAACTACCAAGCCGGCTTGTTCGTGCTGGTCGATGGCGCCGTGTATTCGGTCAGCGCCGAGAGCGTCGGTACCACCATCCGGCGCGGTTTCAGCACGCGCAAGTTCACGTTGCTGCGCGCCGATCGCCCCCAGCGCACGGTTGAATACGCCTGGCCCTGGTACCGCGAGCCGTTCGCGTCGTCCGCGCCGGGACACGTGCGCTCGCAGGACTTCCTGCGCGAGATGTCGTCGATGGTGGCGGCGTACCGGTAGGCTCTCAATCGATCGGCCAGGGCATCGCCTTGGGCATGCGCGCATTCGCCGCCCGTCTCGGTTTGCGCGCGGTGTCGTCTATTCCGCGCCACCAGGTCTCGAGCGCGTGGTCCTGCGCGGGCTCCACGGGTTCGCCCAGCCGCGGCAGGATCAATCGCGATGCCGAGTGCGGCGCGAGGCGCAGCAGCGTCTCGATCGGATCGTCCCAGGGATGCAGCGCCAGGTTGAACGTGCCCCAGTGGACCGGCAGCAGCGCGCCGCCGCCTAACAACTCGTGCGCCTTGAGCGCGTTCGCCGGGCCCAGGTGGATGTTCCCCCAGGCGGGGTGGAACGCGCCCACCTCGAGCAGACTCAGATCGAACGGACCGAGCCGCTCGCGAATCCCGGCATATTCCGGCGTCAGCCCGGTATCGCCGCTGAAAAACACCTTGTGCCGCTGCGATTCCACCACCCACGACGACCACAACGTGCGGTTGCCGTCCTTCAATCCGCGGCCCGAGAAATGTTGCGACGGCACCGCGGTCAACACCAGATCCGTGCCCGGCAAGCGGCAGGTCTCCCACCAGTCGAGCTCGACGATGCGCCCGGGAGCGATCCCGAACGCTTCCAGATGCGCGCCCACGCCGAGCGACGTGACGATGGGCACCTCCATCCGGCGCATCAGCCGCATCGTCGTGTAGTCGAGGTGATCGTAGTGATCGTGCGAGACCAGCACCGCATCGAGCCGCGGCAGCTCGCGGATCGAAACCGGCACGGGCTGAAACCGCTTCGGCCCGATGAACCGCGACGGCGACGCGCGCGGACCCCACACCGGGTCCGTCAACACGCGGAATCCGTCGATCTCGAGCAGCACGGTGGAATGACCTAACCACGTGGCACGCAGTCCGCTCTGTGGCGTGCGGGTCCAGGTGTCGAGTGGGTTGAGCGAGGGCAGCGGCCCTTGCGGTACGCGCCGGTCGCCGCCGCAGACGAAGTCGCCGAGCGACGGCATCGCGACGCCGGCTTCGCCGCGGGGTGCCGGATGCGTGTTGCGAAAGCGCTCGCCATCCCAGCGCGGCGAGGCGGCCACACGCTCGAGACGCACACCTCGCGATCGGGCAAGAGCGGGATTCATGCCGCTACCTTAAGCCTCGCGCGCGATGACGCCTATCCTTCGAAAGGGGGTCTCATAAAAGGGGGCTCGACGGCGCGACCCGTCATCCAGGCAGATCGAATGCAATGACTTCCGCCGCCTTGCCTTCCTTGAACTCGAGGTCGCCCGCGTCCGTGATCTTGAGACCATCACCGGCTTCCAGATGCAGCCCCGCCACGTGCAGCGAGCCGCGCGCCACATGAATATAAGAGTGCCGGCCACCCGCGACCGCGAGCGTCGCGTGTTCATCGCCATCGAACAGTCCGCTGAAGATATTCACGTCCTGGTGCAGCAGCACCGAGCCGTCCGCCTTGTCGGGCGAGGCGATCAGCCGCAGGCGGCCGCGCCGCTCGGCCGGCGCGAAATGCGCTTCCTCGTAACTGGGAGGAATGCCCACCCGGTCGGGAATGATCCAGATCTGCAGGAAATGCACGGGCTCGGTTTTCGACGCGTTGAACTCGCTGTGGCTCACGCCGTTGCCCGCGCTCATGCGCTGCACGTCGCCCGGACGGATCACCGAGCTCGTTCCGGTCGAATCCTTGTGCGCGAGCGCGCCCTCGAGCACGTAGCTCACGATCTCCATGTCGCGATGGCTGTGCGTGCCGAAGCCGGCGCCGGCCTGCACGCGATCTTCATTGATCACGCGCAAGGGTCCGAACTGCGTATGCCGCGGGTCCTGGTAGGAAGCGAACGAGAAGCTGTGACGCGATTGCAGCCAGCCGTGATCGGCCGCGCCGCGCTCGTTGCTGCGACGGATTTCTTTCATGCGGGCGATTATGGACGAACACGCGGGAGCTTGGCGTTCGCAAGAGGGTTCTCGATTCAGCACGCCGGTTTCGCGGGTTACACTCGACGCAATTCCGGGGAGAACAACAATGCGAACCCGTCTCGTGACCGTAGCCGTGGCCGCGCTCTCCGTCTGGCCGCTCGCAGCCGCCGCCGCAACACCCAGCCCCAACAAACGTGCCGCCGTCGCCGCCGTCGACCGGCATGCCGCCGAGCTCACCCGGTTGTCCGACCAGATCTGGGAATACGCGGAAACCGCGCTGCGCGAACACCGGTCCTCGAAACTGCTGGCCGACTACGCCGAATCGCAGGGTTTCTCCGTGACGCGCAATGTGTCGGGCATGCCGACGGCCTTCGTCGCGCGGTTTGGCACCGGCAAACCCGTCATCGGCATCATGGGCGAATACGACGCGTTGCCCGGCGTGTCGCAGAAGGCGCAGGCCGAGAAGAGCCCGCTGGTCGAGGGCGGCGCCGGCCATGGCTGCGGCCACAACCTGTTCGGTGCGGCCAGCCTCGGCGCCGCGCTTGCCATCAAAGAGCGGATTGCCGCCGGCAAGCTCAAGGGCAGCGTCATCTTTTTTGGCACGCCGGCGGAGGAAGCCGTAGGCGGCAAGACGTTCATGGCGCGCGACGGCGTGTTCAATGAGGTCGACGTGATGTTCGCGTGGCACCCGGGCGACACGTCCCGCGCCGACATGGTGACCGCCCAGGCCATGGTCGACCTGCGCGTCGAGTTCCACGGCCGCGCCGCGCACGCGGCGGCGGATCCCTGGAACGGCCGCAGTGCGCTCGACGGCGTCGAGGCCTTCACGCACGGCGTGAATCTCATGCGGGAGCACATGCCCTTGTCCTCGCGCGTGCACTACGTGATCACGGATGGCGGCGACGTGCCGAACGTCGTGCCCGATCACGCCGCGGTGTGGATCTGGGCGCGCGACCAGAAGCGCAGTGAAGTCGAACAGCTGTACGGGCGCCTCCGCAAGATCGCCGAAGGCGCAGCGCTGATGACCGAGACGAAGGTCGACGTGAAACTGCAGAGCGGCAGCTGGGAAGTGCTGTTGAACAAGACCGGCGCGCAGCTGCTCGACGCGAACCTGCGCTGGATCGGCACCCCGACCTACACCGCCGACGAGGACGCGTTCGCGAAAAAGATCCAGGCCGCGACGGAGGTGTCCGCGGTCGGAATGGATCGCGGCATCGAGTCGCTCGACGGGCAGATCGAAGAGGGTGGTTCCACCGATGTGGGCGACGTCAGCTGGGTCGTGCCGACGCTGAATCTCACCGTGGTCACCGCGCCGAAGGCCACGCCCTGGCACGCCTGGCCCGTGGTGGCCACCGGCGGCATGTCGATCGGCCACAAGGGGATGATCGTCGCCGCGAAGACGCTGGCCGCGACCATGGTGGATCTGTACGAGCAGCCGCCGGCGCTGCGTGCGGTGCGCGCGGAGTTCGAGCAGCGACGCGGCGGGGCGGTCTTCAAGGCCTATCTACCCGACGGTCCGCCGCCGCTGCCGCAGGAATGACCGGATAATCGCATGCCCGGCGAGCAACAGGTCCAGGCGACTCTGAAAGACGAGTGGACGTGGAGCGATGCCCACGTGCTGCCCGGGATCGTGGACGTCGCGATCATCGGCGGCGGCATCGTCGGCTGCTCGGCCGCGTATTTTCTCGCGCGCGCGGGCCTGCGCGTCGCGTTGTTCGAAAAAGGCCGGATCGCCGGCGAGCAATCCGGCAGGAACTGGGGCTGGGTGCGGCAGCAAGGCCGTTCACCCATCGAACTACCGCTGATGATGCGCAGCCTGCAGCTGTGGCTCGAGCTGCGCGAGGAACTGGGTGACATCGGCTTCGTGCAGGGTGGATCGCTCTACCTCGCCGAAGACGAGTCGCAACTCGCGGCGCTGGCGGAATGGCTGAGCGTCGCGCGCGAGCATGGGCTCGACACGCGCATGCTCGATGCGCGGGAGCTCGCGGCAATCCTGCGAAGCGAGGCGCGCCGCTGGAGCGGCGCGTTGCACACCGCGAGCGACGCACGCGCCGAACCCAGCCGCGCGGCGCCGGCGATCGCGCGTGCCGCCCAGCGGCGCGGCGCGCAGATCTTCAGCCATTGCGCGGTGCGCGGCATCGATCGCGCCGCCGGCCGCGTCCAGGGTGTGATCACCGAACGAGGGCGCGTCGCGGCGTCCATGGTTGTTTGCGCCGGCGGCGCCTGGACGCGCAGCTTCTGCCGATCGCTGGGCATCGACTTCCCGCAATTGACGGTGTTAGGCACCGTCGCCCGCACCGCGCCGGCGCGGGAAATTCTCGCCGGCGAAGCCTGGTGCCCCGCCATCGCGATCCGCCGCCGGGCGGACGGTGGCTACACCGTCGCGCACGGCGGCTCGTTCCTGCATTCATTGACCCCGGACTCGTTGCGCTACGCGCGCAAGTTCTGGCCGGCTTTTCTGCAGGGTCACGACTCGATCCGCGCCCGGCTGAACGGCGGGTTCTTCGAGGCGCTGCGCACGCCCTCGAGCTGGGCGATGGATGAGGTCTCGCCCTTCGAGCGGCGTCGAATGCTGCATCCGGAGCCGGAGAAGCAGGTGCTGCACCAGATGCAGGCGGCGCTCGGGCGCTGTTTCCCGCAGATCGCTGCCGCCGGATTCGTGGAAACCTGGGGTGGAATCATCGAGTCGTCGCCCGACGTGTTGCCGGTGATCTCGCAGGTCGACGGACACGACGGGTTCCTCGTGGCCAGCGGATTCAGCGGACATGGTTTCGGCATTGGTCCCGGCGCCGGTAGACTCATCGCCGACATGGTCCGGGGTGTGGCCGATGGCGACGAGGTACGGTCTTTTCGGTTGCAGCGGTTTTTCGACGGCTCACCGATACATCCGGGTCCTGCCATCTGAGCAAAACGAGATAAAAGGTTGCCGTGAATCCCACCGAACAAGGCGTGTTTGCGAAGCAGTTTCAACCTGCGTTGGCGGCGCGTTTCTATGCGAGCGAAAGCGTGTTCGCGCTCGAGCGCGAGCGGCTGTTCCATGCGCAGTGGTTCTGCGTGGGCCGCGCAGAGCAGGTGCCGGCGCGCGGCGACTGTCTGCACGTGCACGTGGCGGGCGAGAGCGTGTTGATCCTGCGGCAGAAGGACGATTCGCTGCAGGCGTTCTACAACGTCTGTCGGCATCGCGGCAGCCGGCTGGTGCGCACGGCGCCGCTGCCGGATCCGGAACAGCCGGCAGCCACTCGTTCGACTTCGATGCCAACCGGTGTCGTCTGTCCGTATCACGCGTGGACCTACAACCTCGACGGCGGCTTGCGCGCGGCACCGTACGTGCAGTTCGATGCGTCCTGCCCGAAGGAAAATTTCTCTCTTGTGCCGGTTCACCTCGACACCTGGGGCGGCTTCATCTTCGTGAATCTCTCCACCACGCCGGCCCAGTCGCTGCACGAGCAATTGGCGGTGCCGGAGAACAAGCTGGTGCGATACCGGCTCGCGCAGCTGCGCCGCGGTGCGCAGATCGTCTACGACGTGCGCGCCAACTGGAAAGTGATCATGGAGAACTACAACGAGTGTTATCACTGCGGTCCGGTGCACCCGGAGTTGTGCGCGCTGGTGCCGGCATTCCGCGAGCGCGGCGGTGCCGGCCTCGAGTGGGACGATGGCATTCCGCACCGCGCAGGCGCCTGGACTTTCACGATGAGTGGCACTTCCAGTCGCGCGCCGTTTCCCGGGCTCTCCGAGAAGGAGAAGGATCATCACAAGGGCGAAGTCGCATACCCGAACCTGCTGCTGAGCGCCGCGGCGGAACACATTGCCGCATTCACGCTCTGGCCCATGGGTCCGGATCACACGCGCATCGCCTGCGAATTCCTGTTCCATCCGGACGAGATCGCGAAGGCATCTTTTGACCCGGCCGATGTCGTCGACTTCTGGGACATCGTCAACAAACAGGACTGGCAGATCTGCGAGTCGGTGCAGGACGGGATGAAGTCGCGCGGCTTTCGCGGCGGCTTCTATGCGCCGATGGAGGATCCGAGTCTCGACATCCGGCGTTATCTCGAGCGCCACCTCGGCGATCTGTCCAAGGTGAGCTGAGGACTCACGTGACATCCCGATACGACGCCGTCGTCATCGGCGCAGGACACAACGGTCTGACTACCGCGTTCTATCTGGCGCGCGCCGGGCTGCGCACGCTGGTGCTCGAGCGGCGCGAGATCGTCGGTGGTTGTTGCGTCACCGAGGAAATCGATGCCGCGGCGGCGCCCGGGTGCCGCGTGTCCACCGCGTCGTACATGGCCAGCATGTTGCGCCCGGAGATCATCCGCGACCTGCAACTGGATCGGCACGGATTGCGGATGATCGCGGCGGAGCCCACGGTCCAGGCGGTGATGCCCGACGGCGTGATCCTGCCGTGGTGGAGCGATCGCGAGCGCATGCGTGCTCTCCTCATGCGAGTTGCGCCGAAAGACTGCGAGCGTTTCCTGTCGCTGGATGTGCGTCTGAGCGGGCTCGCGCGTCATCTCGAGCCGCTGTTCATGCAGGCGCCGCCCGACCTGCAGCGCGGCGGATTCGCGGGAATGGCCGAGCTGCTGCGCTTCGGCTGGAAATTCCGCGGGCTGAAGGGCCGGCAGGTCGCGGATCTCATCGCCTTCGCCACCGGCAGCCTCGGCGAGTTTCTCGATCGCTCGCTCGAGTCGCCGCACCTCAAGTCGCTGGTGCTGTCCAACAGTCTGTACGGCAAACATGGCGGACCCTACGACGCCGGCACCTTGTTCGGGCTGCTGTTCCACTTGTTAGGCGGCGGTGCCGAGGCGAAGCAGGGCTTCGTCGGGCACGTGATGGGTGGCATGGGCGCCATCACGCAGGCGATGGCCGCAGCATGCGTGGCGCAAGGTGTCGAGATCCGCACCTCGTCGCCCGTGCATCGCGTGACAATCCGATCGGGCCGCGCGCAAGGCGTGGTGTTGGCGGACGGAACGCAGATCGACGCCGCGATCGTCGTTTCCAATGCCGATCCCAAGCGGACGTTTCTCGATCTGGTCGAGGCCGATGAGCTCGACGATCAGTTCCGCGCCGACGTGCGCGGCATCAAGATGGACGGGCCCTGCGGCAAGCTCAACCTGGTGCTGGACGAAGAACCGAAGTTGTCAGGCGGCGATCCCGACGCCGACACCCTGCGCAACGCGCAATTCACGCTCGTGCCCTGGCTCGAAGGAGCGCAACGCTGTTACGAGAGCGCGCGACAGGGCAGAGTGCACGAGCGCCTGTGGATCGATTGCCTGGTGCCCTCGTTGTTGGACCCTTCGCTCGTGACGCCGGGAAAACACGTCATGACCTGTTTCGTGCAGTACCTTCCGGGCAAGCCGGCCGAAGGCTGGGAAAACGCGCGTGAGCCGCTGCGGCGCCAGCTGCTCGCGCACCTGGCCGAACACGTCCCCGCGGTCGGGCGTTCGCTCGTGGCGAGCCGCCTCTATACCCCGGCGGATCTCGAAAACACGTTCGGCATCACCGAAGGCAACATCTTCCATGGCGATCTGCGCCCGGACCAATTGTTCTTCATGCGGCCCGTGCCGGCATATGCGCGTTACGCGACACCGGTCCGCGCGCTGTACCTGTGCGGGGCCGGCACCCATCCGGGCGGCGGCGTGACCGGCGCGCCGGGATTCAACGCGGCGCACCGCATCCTGTCCGACCGCTCCCGCCACCGCGAATTGCGCCAGGCGATGAACGCGTGAGGTGCACATGAGCAGCCCGCGCGCGATCCCGGTGAGATTCCGGATCATGGGCGTGTTGTTCGTGATGTGTTTCGTCAACTATCTACTGCGCAACAACCTGTCGATCGCGATCCCGAGCATCCAGCAGGAATTCAGTTTCAGCAACGCGGAAATCGGCTGGATCCTCGGCAGCTTCAATTTCAGCTATGCGCTGCTGCAGATTCCGGGCGGCATCTTCGGACAGGTCTACGGCCCGCGCCGGGCTCTCACCTTCATCGCCCTGACCTGGGGCGTGCTCACCTTCCTGACCGGATTCATTCCGACACTGTTTGCCGCCTCGGCCACCGGGGTGATGGTCTCGATGCTGGTTACGCGACTGATCCTCGGCGCCACCAACGCGCCGCTGTTTCCGGTCATCGCGGGCACCTTTTCGCGCTGGTTTCCCGAGGGAGGCTGGGGTTTCCCGAACGGGATGTTGAGCGTGGGTCTTGCGCTGGGGCAGGCGGCGATCGGTCCGATCGTGACCTTGCTGATCGTGCACTACGGCTGGCGCGGATCTTTCTATGTCTTCGCGCCGCTCGGCCTCGTCATCGGCGCCTGGTGGTACTGGTACGGTCGCGACCGCCCCGCGCAGCATCCCGACATCACGGCCGAAGAAGTGCGGCTGATCGAGGGCGACCGGCCGGATCGCGAACCGGCGGCCCGCGAGCGCGGCGCCTGGCGCCGCATGCTCGTGCACCGCGACGTGCTGCTGCTCGCCGCCAGCTACTTCTGCATGAACTACGTCTTCTACATGTTCGCGCAATGGTTGTTCACCTACCTGGTGAACGCGCGCGGCTTCTCGCTGCTGGAGAGCGGCTGGCTGTACGTGTTGCCGTTTGCCACCGGCGCCGTGCTCGCGGGCCTCGGCGGCTTCGTCTGCGATGCGTTGTGCAAACGGATCGGCGCGACCTGGGGTTGCCGGTTGCCCGCGATGACCGGGCTGATCCTCGTGGCGATCTTCCTGATCGCCGGCGTCGACGTATCGAATCCGTATGTCGCGGTGGGCCTGCTCTCCCTGTGTTTCGGCTTCACGCAGTTCACCGAAGGCGCCTTCTGGTCGGCGTCGACGTATGTCGCGGGTCCCAACACCTCGGCGGCGACCGGTGTCATGAATACGGGCGGCAATGCCGCCGGTTTCCTGGCGCCGGTAGTTGGACTGATGGTGGATCATCTGGGCTGGCTGGCGACGCTCGCCAGCGGATCGGTGTTCGCCATGATTGGCGCGGGCCTGTGGTTGCTGATCCGGATCGGGCCCGGGACAGCGCCGCGATCCCGGTAAAACACCCGGCCGTTTTATTTTGAGCCGACTTTCCCGCCACTGCGCCTATTGATCCTAGAGCAGCCCATTCGGCTGCCGGTTCGGATCCATGGGTTATGTCCATCAGGCGCTGCGCGCCGGTGGCATGGGGAGGCAGAGATGGGCGTATCGAAATTCTGGCCAGGCGTCGGCCGTCGGCTGCGTTTGCATGTTTTCGCCGGGTTGCTCGCGATGGCGTGTTCCGCGCCGAGCTTCGCGACGCTGATCAAGTACGAAGCCACCCAGGTAAGTGGCAATACCTGGCGCTACGACTACACCGTCGACAACGACACGCTCACCGCTCCAATAGAAGAGTTCACGATCTTCTTCGGCCTCGGTCAGTACGCCAATCTCAGCGGGCTCGGCCTGCCCGGCGACTGGGACGGCTTCATCGCCCAACCCGATCCGCTACTGCCGGACGACGGCTTCATCGACGTGCTCGCGCTGTCGGGGGGCGTGCTGCCGGGGCAGAGTCTCGGCTCCTTCTCGATCCTGTTCGACTGGCTGCTGGACGGGGCGCCGGGCTCGCAGCGTTTCGACATCATCGATCCCGCGTCTTTCACGACCATCGACACAGGCTTCACGTCGCTGGCAGCGGCGGCGACGCCGGTTCCCGAGCCGGCGCCGCTCGCGTTGTTTGGCGCCGGTTTGCTGGCTTTCATCGCGCTGCGCCGTCGCGCGTCTGCGGAGACCCGCGCTCATGCGTGATGCCGTCCGTTCGTGGTCCCTTAATGCGCTGCTCGTTCTGTTGTCGCTGTCTTGGGCCGGCGCGGGCGTCGCGCAGACGCCGTCCGCCTACGTCACCGAGCTCGTGCTGGTTTCCAGTCAGCGTTATTCGAGCTACCTGAGCGACTTCACGTACCGCATCCGCGTCGTGAACCAGGGAGGTGCGCTGACGAATGCCAGCGCGAGCGTGACGAGTTCCATCGCCACCACGACCCTCCTCGACAACGACGTCGTGCTCGGCACGCTCGCCGCGGGCAGCACCAGCGTCAGCACCGATACGTTCACGTTGCGGCAGGATCGCCGCGTCGCGTTCGATCCGGCCCGGTTGAACTGGACGATCAATGCGGTATCCGCCAACACGCGTCCCATCGCGAACGCCGGGCCGGACCAGACAGTGCGCACGGGCGCGTTGGTCGCGTTGAACGGCACCGGCTCGACGGATGCCGACGGCAACCCGCTCACCTATGCGTGGACGATGGTGTCGCGTCCCGCCGGCAGCACCGCGGTGTTGTCATCCAGCACCGCCGGCATGCCAACGTTCAGGCCCGATCGCGGCGGCACCTACGTGCTGAGCCTCGTCGTCAAAGACGGCCGGGTGAGCAGCCTCGCGGACGAGGTCCGCATCTCCACGATCAATTCCACGCCGACTGCCAATGCCGGAGTCGACCGTACGGTCGCGCGCGGCAGTCTCGTCACGCTCGACGGCTCCGCCTCGTCGGATCCCGATATCGATGCGCTGTCGTTCGCGTGGACCCTCGTGTCTGCGCCCGTGGGCAGTACCGCGGTGCTCAGCGGCGCAAACACCGTGCGCCCGACCGTGCGGCTCGAACGCGCCGGCAGTTACCGATTCCGCCTGGTCGTCTCCGACGGCCAGCTCTCCAGCAGTCCCGACGAAGTCACGATCAGCACCGAGAATTCCGCGCCGGTCGCGAATGCGGGGCCGGATCAAACCGTGGCGATCGGTGTGCGGGCGCAGTTCGACGGCAGCGCCTCGAGCGATGCGGACAATGACGCGCTGAGTTTCTCGTGGTCGTGGCAATCGCGTCCGGCGGCCAGCGCGTCGGTGTTGAGTGCCACCAATACGCCCGTGGCGGGCTTCGTGCCCGACAAGGCCGGTCTCTATGTCGGGCAACTCATCGTCAACGACGGGCTGATGAACAGCGTGCCCGATACAGCGGTCGTCACCGTGCCGTTGCCGGTCAATCGTGCGCCGGTTGCCGTGGCGGACGCGGCATCGACACCGGCGGGAACGGCGGTGACGATCAATGTGCTGGCCAACGACAGCGATCCCGATGCGGGACAGACCTTGTCGATTGCGAGCTTCACGCAGCCCGCCAGCGGCGGCGCCGTGACGGCGGTCAGCGGCGGTCTGCGTTTTGCGCCGGCTGCCGGATTCGCCGGCGTTGCGACGTTCGGTTACGTGGTGACCGACGGTGCGCTGACAGCCAGCGCAACGGTTACCGTCACGGTCGTGGGCGCGTCGAACGCGCCGCCGCACGTGAATGCCGGTGCGGATCAGCTCGTCACGTTGCCATACAGCGGTGCCATCGCGTCGCTGGCGCTGTCGGGTTCCGCGAGTGATGACGGCTTGCCCACGCCCGCGCATCTGACGGTGAGCTGGTCGCAGATCGGCGGCCCGGCGGTCGCCGCGATCGGCAATGCGGCGTCTCTGGCTACGTCCATTCAACTGTCCGCAACGGGCAGCTATGTATTTCGCCTCACGGCCAACGATGGCGCCGTGACGGCCAGCGACGATGTCAGCGTCGTGGTGGCCGCCGCGACGAACACCGCGCCGACGCTGCTTGCCATTGGAGATCGCACCCTCGCGCTAGGCGCGACGTTGTCGCTCCATCTCGGCGTCAGCGACGCCGATCCGTTCGATACGTTGTCGTTGACGATCGATGCAGGCCCTGCGGGCGCGACGCTGAGCGCGCCCGAGTCGTTGACCTGGACTCCGGGCACGACGCAGGTGGGCGCGCATACCTTCTCGATTACGGTGCGCGATGCGGCTGGCCTCTCCGATACGAAGACGTTCCATGTGACGGTCGTCAGCGCCAATCGCGCGCCGAGTCTCGGCGCATTGAGCGACGACGCCATCGGCGCGGGAGCTAACTACCAGAAGACTCTCAGCGCCACCGATCCCGACGGCGATGCATTGACGTTCCAGTTGATCGAGGGCCCCGCGGGCATGAGCCTGGCCGGCAACACGCTGCGCTGGCCCGCCGCGCAGCGCGGCACCTACTTCGTCAAGGTCGGCGTGCGCGATCCGGCGAACGCAACGGCTGCCGGTGTGTTCAAGCTCACCGTCGGTTCCGTCTCCGTGCCGCTGGCGCGCGACGACAGCTATCACGTGAAATTCGGCGAGACGCTCTCCGTGACGGCGCCCGGCGTGCTCGCCAATGACGCCGATGCCGATGGTGCGCCCCTGAGCGCGATCCGCGGCAGCGATCCGGCGCTCGGAACGCTCACCACGTTCAACACCAACGGCAGCTTCACGTATGTGGCGCCAGCGACGAACCCGCGCCCACCGTTCGCGGTCACGGCGCGTCCGCTCACGCGCAGCATTTTCATCAACGATGTGTACACGGCGCCGGTCATCGGCGATCTGAACGGCGACGGATTCCCCGATCTGGTTTACGACTGGTTCAACCAGAACCACACGGCGATCAGCGGCCGCGACGGATCGATCCTGTGGCACGCCGACCGCGCGAATATCCAGGGCTGCTTCGATTGGCTCGGCGTTTCGTTGCACCGCCTGTTGGCCGACATCGACGACGACGGTCAATCGGAATACGTGTACTTCTCCCAATGCGGCAATGAGATCCGGCTCGTCGCGGCGGATCACAACGGGCATACCAAGTGGGTCGCGCCGTCCGCGACCAAGCCTTACCTCGCGATCTTCTGCGCGTATGGCAACGGATATTGCCCGCCCGAAGCCACGCCGGTTCCGTACGACACGTTCGGCAGGGTCGCTCCGTCCGTGGCGCGCCTCACGCCGAACTCGCGGCCCGTGATCCTGTTCCGCCGCACTGTCACGGCGGACGCGGGCACGGCGTTGTCGCCCACACCGGAAGGTCCGCTCGCGTATCACAGCTATGGATGTGCGCTCGTCACCGGCAACGATGCGGATCTCGCCAAGGGCTGCCGCGCGACCTTCATCCTGTCGACCGTCGACGGCAGCGTGCAGCAGGTGCTGACCGCGCCGCCGCGTTACCTGGACGGGTCGGGTCTCGCGAACGCGGGCCCCTTCACCAGCGATTTCCAGGCGCCGTTCACCGCCGATCTCGATGGCGACGGCCAGGTCGAAATCGTTTCGGGCAGCGATGTGTGGCGCCTGGTCAACGGCCAGTGGACGCTGGCCTGGCAAACCGCCGCCGAACCTTCGCAGGTCGCGGTCGCCGATCTCGATGGCGACGGCCGTGCCGAGGTCGTGCACTTCCACGTGCGTGAAGGCATGGGACCGTACAACGGCGAGCCGCTGCCGGGATTCTCGGGGTTCATCATCTATGACGCCAATGGTGTCGAGCAGCGGCGCATCCCGCTGCATCCGGCGTACATGTCGAGTTACGTCACGATCGCCGATGTCGATGGCGACGTCACGCCGGAGCTGCTCGTCACTTCCAACTCCATGGTGTACGCAATGAGCACCGAGGGCGTCCTCAAGTGGACCTTCGTGTTGCCCGACAGCGTGGTGAATCCCGCGCCGTATCGCGAATACCGCCAGACCACCAAGACCAACGTGCAGGTCTACGACCTCGACGGCGACGGCGTCAGGGAAGTGGTGGTCTCCTCGCTGTTCGGCGTTCACATCCTCGACGGCCGCGACGGCACCGCGAAGGTCAACTTCGAGGCCGGCCAGCGCATCGCGAGCGGCGCGGTGCCGCGCATGACGTTCGTCGCCGACTGGAACAACGACGGGCACGCGGACGTCGTGTCGTTCGGCCAGGGCAACGGCACGCTCGGCGGCGACGGCTCCTTCGTGCTGAGCGCCGCGAACAACGACTGGCTCCCGGCGGGCAAGACGTTCCACCAGACGCAATACCGCGTGGGTGACGTCGACGACAGCGGTCACGTGTTCTACAACCCGGCTATCGACCGCAGCTTCCGCAATCCGCGCCAGCTCGGCACGATCCGCGATGCGCGCGAGGCGGGCGGCACGTCGTTCGACTACACAGCGAACAATGGCTCGGGCACGTCGAACGCGGCGCGCGTGTTCATCACGCTTGCGCCGGACAATCAGCCGCCCGTCATCACCTCGCGGCCGCCGACGGCGATCCAGGCCAGCAGCGCGGAGGACTATCTATATCAGCTGGCCGCCGCCGATCCTGACGCGGGCGACACGGTGACGTATTCGATCGTCAACGCGCCGTCGTGGGTCAGCATCACCGCCGCGACGGGCGCGGTGCGCTTCGACACCGGTCCGTGCGGATCGTACGGCTCGCCGTGTGATTACGGCCGCGTCACGGTGGTGCTCGCGGCGACGGATTCGCGCGGAGCGCAGACCACGCAGTCCTTCGTGGTGAACGTCACCACGTCCGCGCCTGCGGCCGTGCCGGATGTCGTCGGCAGTGCAAAGACCGCGGCGATCCAGGCGCTGAGGGCGCTGGCATTCAACGGCGTCGTGCTGCAGGAGCAGTTCAGCGGCCAGCCGGTGGGCACGGTGATCGCGCAGACACCGGCCGCGGGTTCCTCGCAGCCGCAGGGCACGACGGTGCTCGTCACCGTATCGAAAGGCCCGGCGCCGGCGATCGTGCCGAATGTGGTCGGCCGCTTCGAAGCCGTGGCGTCGGCCGCGCTGACCTCGCTGGGCTTCACGCCGACGGTCACGCGCGTGTTCAGCGAGACGGTGGAGGCGGGCGTCGTCGTATCGCAATCCATCGTCGCGGGTACGGAAGTGCCGCCCGGTGCGCTCACGCTTGTCGTGTCGTCCGGCAACGGACTGAACCTGCAGCTGTCGCGCATCGTGACGCCGGCCAACGAGCCGATCGCGTTCACGCTGGCTGAAACCGATCTGAACGGGCATGTCATCGGCACACCGGCGGCGAGTCTCAACGTGAGCGTTGTGTCCGCAGCATCCGGTCCCTTGCCCTCGGTGTCCGGCGGCGCGATCTCGTTCGGAACAGCGACACGCGGCCGCTATCGCCTGACGGTGATCAGCAGCGGGCGCACCGCCGTGGCCGAGTTCGTGGTCGTGCAGCCGAATACCGAAGCGAAACCCACGCAGCTGGCGATGTTCGCGCAGCTGGACTCCACGCTGCTCACGATGGACCGCCTGCTGGCCGAGGCGAATGCCGCGCGGCTGGCTGGTGAGACCGCGACGATGACGGCGCGCATGACGGACTGGGTGAACACCTGGCGCGCGCTCGACATCGATCAGTTGAGCCTCGCGGTGCCGGTGGTCACCGAAGACGGTTTCCCGCCGTCGCTGGCCGATCTCGCCGCGTTCGGTGTCACACAGACGCCGGACGATGCGCTCAACAAAACGATCCTCACGGACGCGGCGGACGATCTCGAGGACCTCGAGGCGGCGCTGCGCCAGCCTAACAAGCCATACACGCAGATCATCGCTGCGTTCCGCGCCTTCAACGCGCGTGCCGAGCGGCTGCGATCCGTCACGCCGGGCGAGTATGGAATCGTCGCTGCGAAAGGGCTGTATGCCGAGCTCATGTCGCAGCGGATTCCGCGCGTGATGGATGCACTGGTCGACGATGTGGCGGCGGCGTTCGGTTTGCCCGCGCGGCGGCGGCCGTTCCCCGGACTGATCGACTACGACGCGAGCGTCGCGGCGTTGCAGCCGGATGCGGCGCGCCACGTCTGGGTTGCGCAGCGCGCCGCGCTGCCGGCTGCCGGCGCGGAACAGGTCTATCTGTTCTCCACGCTCGCCGAGCAGCTCACGACGCTGGCCGTGCAGGCGGCGGTGGATGCGGTGGGCGACGGCTACACCGTGCGCAAGTTCTATCAGGCCGCGGCCACGAGTGCGATCGGTGGCGCGGCGATCCTGGCGGCCGCCCACCACATCAAGGCGGAGACGGGCGCCGCGGATCTGACCGTCACCACCGCCTCGTCGCTGTCGATCAACATCTTCGAGGCGCCGTACAGCACGATGGAGGGAATCGGTTTGAACGGTGCGCATCCGGCACTCAACAAGGTCATGATCATCGGGCCCGAGCTGTTCAATGTGTTCTCCGACATCGTCGAGAAGATCAAGGCGCTCGGTGGCCTGCGCAGCAGCGCCACGAATGTGGCCAAGGCGAAGAACCTCGACGACGTGTACGACGGTCTCACCGACTTCTACAAGAAGAGCAAGAAACAGCTGGACGGATTGACCGACGCCGAACAACGCATTCGCGAGGAGCTCGAGAACGTCTACCAGACGCCTTCACCGCACGCGGCCGTGACCGAATGCCTGTTCGAGCCGGGACCGTTGTGTGCGTCGATCGAGTACGCGAATGGATTCCACTCGGTGTACCGGTCGCTCGGACTGAACCTGCCGACGCCGGTGCTGTTCGTGGTGGTCGACCAGGAGACGGGCGCGGTGCTGGTCGGTTCGCCGGCCTTCCTGCCGCATCCGTGAGTTTTTCAGCGACTGCGCAGGGCGAGTGTCGAATGCCGATAGTCGATGACGAAACGCGCGCAGCGGGAGAAGTAGTCCATGCCGAGCAGGACTGCCGGCTGTTCGGTGAGTTGCCACAATGCAAAGACCGGCAGGTCGGCGCAGGCGATGCGCATGGTCGTTGCGGCGCCGGCGCCGATGGCGATCGGCAACGCCGGCAGCGTGAGCGTCGCTGCGATCGCCGCATCGGGTGTCGCGACGATCAGTGGATCCGACGCGCGCGCGGCGGCGGACATGTTCAGACGCTGTGCCAGCGCGGGATTGCCGATCGTGCGCTGCGCGCCGGTATCGATGATGAAACTGCAATCCAGAGTTCCTATCTTCCCGCTCGCGAGCAGCAGGCCGCCGAAGCGCTGCTGCAGCGGTATGGCCGTCCGTGTGTCCGGCGCGGTCTGGTCCGCGCCGCCCGACAGCACGATTCGCCGGGTGTCGAAGTTCACATCCAGCCGCGTGCCGATGAGCGCATTGGCGCCGATGATTCCTTCGGCCGCGTCGATGACGGGCATCGACATCCGCTCGATGCGTAACGAGCCCACCTCGAGCGAGTCGACCGCCACGGCCTGCGTGCTCGAGCGGCCCGTCGTGCTGTCGATCGACATCGTCCCGGTGCTCGCGGGCGCAAGCGCCAGACGCCGCGCGAGGTCGCGCGGCACGGCGCAATGGCTCGCGCCGCTGTCGAGCATGAAGCGGAACGGACCGTGGCCGTTGACATATACGGGTGCCAGCAGGCGGCCGGCGGCATCTTTGCCGAGAGGGATGTCCAGCAGCGGCTTCCCGGCGCGCGCGATCGCAGGCCGCACACCGCACGCAAACACCAGTGCGGTACCGAGGAGCGCCCGACGCGTTTGTGATGCCATACGGACTGTAAAGATATTCGACGCTTGTCAGAACGCGACGGCGAAAAAGCCGGCGGACGTCATTTTCTTGAACTGCGTTCGCGGTGCTGCACCGGGTGCCGCTGCTACGATGTCGCGGGGATTTCGATATCGTTCACACGCGACTGCGTCCAAGAGAATAACCCGTGATCGCCGCAGATTCCGATCGTTCCCACTGCCGATGAATCAGGCCGAGCTCGTATCCGAAGCAGGCGTTTTGTGGCGCGAGGCGCGTGATGGCGTCGTTCCGGCCCGCGATCGCCTGCTCGAGATGTGTTACGCGGAATTGCGCCGGCTCGCGCGGCGCATGCTCGCGGGTGATGCCGCGTCGTTGCATCTGCAGCCGACCGAGCTCGCCAACGAGGCGGCGATCCGCGTGCTCAAGCTCGATGTCATGAAATGGCAGGACCGGGCACATTTTCTCGCGACTGCCGCGACCGTGATGCGGCAGGCGCTGCTCGATGAAGTACGGCGCTTCCGCGCCGAGAAACGTCAATTGCCTTCGGTCTTCACCACGTTGTTCGAAGAGGGCGTCGCGACGATCGATCTCGACCTCGAGAAGCTCGATCATTCGTTGCAGCGCCTGAGCACGGTGTCCGCCGAACGCGCGCGGCTCGTGGAGCTGCGTTTCTTCGTCGGCCTGACCATCGAGGAGACTGCCGACGTTCTCGATATCTCACCGGCCACCGTCAAGCGGCAGTGGGATGTGGCGCGCGCCTGGCTGCTGCGCGACATCTCGCAGGCGGCGCGCACCGCGCAATCCCGGTAACGCGCGAGAACGAATGGACGTCGTTCGCGAACGCCTCATCCTCGAGCTGGTGGAGGCCGCGCTGGATCTGCCGATGCACCTGCGCGAAGCCTGGCTGCGGGAGAAGACGGCCGACGATCCGGCGCTGTCGCGGGAGTCGCTCGAGCTGCTGCAAGCGACAGGGACCGTCAATCACAATCTGCCTACCGTACTGCCGATGGCGGTTGCCGAGTTCGATGGGCCGCCGCCGGAACGGATCGGCCGCTATCGCATTGGAGAGTTGTTAGGACGCGGCGGCATGGGCCGCGTGTTCGCCGCGGAACGCGACGACGGCGTGTTCGAGCAGACCGTCGCCATCAAGCTCATGCGCCGCGCCGTGTCGGCGGGCGTGGGGGCCGAGCAGTTCGCGCGCGAACGCCAGATCCTCGCGCGGCTGCAACACCGGAACATCGCGCAGCTCTTCGACGGTGGTGTGACCGAAGACGGTCATTCCTATTTCGTGATGGAGCTCGCCGCGGGACGCACGATCACGCAGTACGTGCGGGAAGAGCGGCTCGATCTCAATGCGAAGATCCGGCAGTTCATGCAGATCTGCGCGGCGCTGCGTTACGCGCACTCGCGTCTCGTGGTGCACGCGGACATCAAGCCGAACAACATCCTCGTGACCGGTGACGGCAGCGTGAAGCTGCTCGACTTCGGCGTCGCGCGAATGGCGAATGCCGGCGTCGACGCGATGCCCGTGCCGTTCGCCTTGACGCGCGAATACGCCAGCCCCATGCGTCGCCGCGGCGAAGTGCCGACCACGGCCGACGACGTGTACTCGCTCGGGGTGTTGCTCGAAGAGCTGCTGGGCAGCGGCCCGGAAATCCCCGCCGATCTGCATGCGATCGTGCGGCGCGCGCGCGATGAGAATGCCGAGCTTCGCTACCCGTCCGTGGAGGCGCTCGGCCACGACTTGAATCGCTGGCTCGGTCGACGGCCTGTCGAGGCTTATCGAGGCGGTTGGTTCTATGCGTTCGGCAAACTGCTGTCGCGCCATCGATTGGCGGCAACCACCGCGATGGTGGGCGCCGCGGCGTTGTTTGCCGCGGCCATTGCGCTCGCCGTGTTGTTCGGGCGCGCGGAGGCGGCGCGGGATCGCGCGGATCAGCGCTTTGCGGATGCGCGCCAGCTCTCGCACTACGTGCTGTTCGATATTTACGACCGGCTCGAAGGCGTGCCGCGCGCACTGGCGCTGCGCAGGGATATTGCCGAGGCCGGCCAACGTTATCTGGATCGGCTTGCGCACGATCCCAATGCGCCGCCGCTGGTGCGCCTGGAAGTGATCGAAGGTCTGCGCCGGCTCGCGCAGGTGCAGGCCGAGCCGGGCAGGGCGAGCCTGAATCAGGTGGCGCATGCGCGCGCCAATCTCGACCTGGCGGCGCAGCTCGCGCGCATGTTGCCGACCGATCGTGAGTTTGCGTTCAATCGCGCGCTGGTCCTGGGGCGGGTCGAACTCGCGCGCGCCCGGATTGCGGGCACCAGCGATCAGGATTTCCCTGCGGCGCAGCGTGCGCTGGATGCGGCGACGGCACTGCTCGATTCGCTGAGTCCGGAATCGGCCGCCGATGCGCAATTGCTGGCGTTGCGTCGCGACATCGCCGTCGAGCAGTCGGCCATCCTGCAATGGGGCGGCAAGTACAAGGAAGCGGAGACCGTCGCGCAGCGCGCGCTCGCGCAGATGACGCCAGCCATTGCCCCCACGGTCGAAAATCGTGCCCTGATCCTGCAGCGCGCGCGGTTGATGAACATCATGGCCGACAGCATCTATTACGGCGGCGACGCGGCCGGGGCAGAACGCGTCTACCGCGACGAATATGGATGGCTCGAGAAAATGGCGGCGGCGTTGCCCGCGGATATGTCGGTCAACCGCGCGTTCGCACTGTCCGCTTGGCAATTGGGCTCGACGCTGCTGGAGCTGCGGCGCGGCGCTGAAGCGCAAACCATCCTCGCGCAGGGACATGAACTCTACAAACAGCTGAACATGCTCGAGCCCGACGATCGCGACCTGACGCACGGCCTCGACATCATCGCCAACGCGCACGCGCAGTCGTTGGCAACGCTGCATCGTTTTGCGGAAGCCATCGCGGTGCTCGAGCGCTCCGTGGCGCACCGCCGACAGCTGTGGCTGGATGCACCGGACAACTGGAGCGCGGCGCGCGACTATTCGATCGCGCTCGCCATGCTGGGCGACGTGCGCTCGGATGCGGGACAGGTGCAGCTCGCCTGCGGCAATTATCGCGAGGTGCTCGAGACGGCCGAGAAGATCCGCAGCTCCGGACGGCTCTCGCAGCTCGATCAGGAATACGGGCTGCGGCTGGTGCGCGAGCGCATGAAGTATTTTTGTGGGGGGACGGCGGCGAAAACCGGCGGGAAGGGTACGTCGTAAGAGTCGCCTTCAGACCGAAAGACTGCGCCACTGACGAAAGGCGAGTCTCCGGGTAGGGATTTGCGCTTCTCGCTCGTCTTACTATCCAGATGCCTCCCGATCACGCGCGCGATGCTCCGGGCGGTGCCACCAGTTGCCCGTCCGACGCTATATGCATTCGCTAGCCGACATGCTCGGCAGCTACGTCAGATGGAATTCGAGCCTCGATGTCGCCGTCCTCCAATCCGAGAGCGACTGGCCGAAAGAGTTTGCCGCGGTCGCAAAGCGCTTCGTGGGGTACCAATGGGCAAAGACCCTGGGACTGCCCGATGCGCACGTGTTCGGCATCTGTCCGCTCGGATTCCACTGGCCGCACAGCCTCGAAGGGCTTGAACGCGGCATTTTTCAGCCGCGGCTTTTCGATCCGGAGCTGCACGCGGCGCCGGGCGAAGTCATCGACCGCTTCCTCGTGATCGAGCTGCGCACACCCAACATCGTCCTCGCGCACCTTGCGATGCTGGTCGACGCGCGTGAATGGCATCTGCTGGACGGGCACGTATTGCACTTGCAATAAACGCGGCCCGCCGACGGCCCTGATCAGTCTGGGCGTTTGGCGACGTTCCGCGAGTTCGCAGCCGGCTCGGCGAGTGTCGCACGCCTGATCGGCGAATCGACCGGGGCAGCGACCTCGAGGGGGCCTAAAGGTCCCCGGGAAGCGCGTTGCTCCATCAACGCCATGACGGCGTTTACGACTTCTTCAATCGCATGCGGGCCGAAGGGCGCCGATGCCGACGTACTGCCAGCGATAGCCCGAACGGCGACGCTTGCGCTGGCGCTGCGCCACTTGAGTCCTTGCGAGCCCAGCGTCAATGCCGTCATGAATCCTTTTCCCCAGCCGTGAAGTGCCTCGATGCGCGCGCCTTCTTTCAGACCGTGAAGCACCGACGATTCGAATCGTGAAGGCCGGGTAGAAAGTTTGCGATCGAGGTCTTGCATGAAACCGACGATCAATGCGACGAATTCCTCGTATTGCGATCGCGCCGCGATTTTTGTCGGCACTTTCCAGCCGCGCTCACCCCAGATCGGCGGCAGCCACGCTCCGGAGGAGATGTCCACGGGCCACGCAATCAGCGCTACCAGGTAACCCTCGAGCATCGCAATTTCCATGTGTTCACGCGGCCAGGCGGCTTCGCCCAACCATGCAAGCAGGCGGGCGCGTTGCGGGTCGCCAAAGGGTGCGACGGCGAGCGTGCGCAGATTCGGCGGCATCAGCACACCCGGATCGGGCCGGTCGGCGCCGCCGCTGCGATATCTTCTGGCCAAACTACTCATGAAACTGCCGCGCGCACTAGCCGTTCTTTCGGCGCGACGAGGCCTTGGCGTCCGCTTCCGGCGACCAGGGCTTACCGGTGCGCGATTCGATGTATGAACGCATGAGCCTTCGCACGACCTGGGAGGGTGTCGAATCCTCTTCGGCGCAAAGACGCTCGAACACTGCCTTCTTGCGCGGGTCGATCAGGATCGTCAGGCGCGCGGTGCGTTCTTCCATGGCCAAGGAGATTGCCTCGAGTGAATGGATGCGAATCACATTATCATAATATTCACATTTGAGCGTCATCCTGCAACACTAGGCCCGGGCCATAACCCGTTGGTGCGCAGGTGTTCGCAGGTGCATAAGTCAGGAAAGTTTCACTGGACGGAATTCGCGAGTCCCTGGGCTTGCCAGCCCGGCAAGGTTCGGGTGATGCAACCGGAATCAGGCGTCGGCCGTGAAGATCTGTCGAACAGGGCCTGGCGCAACGAACTGACTCAGCCATACATCTTCGAGACGCCGTTCGAGCGCCGCATGCATTTCACGAACGATGCGACGCAGAGCGCAATGCTGCTCTCCGATCCCGATGCACTGATCGCCCAGTACATGCGCAAGATGATGGCGTTCCTGTTGTTCAACCCAAACCCGGAACACATCGTGATGATCGGGCTGGGCGGGGGCTCGTTGCCCAAGTTCTGCTATCGCCATCTGCCACGATCGCGGATCACGGTCGTCGAGATCAACGAAGATGTCATCGCGCTGCGTGAAGAGTTTTGCGTCCCGAAGGACGACGAGCGGTTTCGCGTGGTGCACGATGACGGCGCCCGATACGTGGAGCGACTCGACGAACAGATGGATGTCCTGTTGGTCGATGCATTCGACGCGCAAGGCATCGCGCTGTCTTTGGCCAAGTTCGACTTCTACTCCGCTGCCGCACGTCAGTTGACTGACAACGGCGTGCTCGTCATGAACTTCTGGGGCCCGTGCGAGCGCTACGTCGATAATCTCGCCCAGGCGCGTGCCGCGTTTGGTGAAAGCCTGCTGCTGGTTCCGGTCTCGGGCGACGCAAATGTATTGCTGTTCGCGTTCAAGCAGGCGCCGCCACAGTCAATCACCGATGAGCTGGAAGCAGTCGCCCAGCGACTGCAAATGCGCCTGCTGCTGGATTTCCCCCGGTATCTGCGGCGCATTTGTCAGGGCTATACGCTCGCCGATCCGCAGACATCGATGGAGCAGCAGGTCGCCGCGGTGTTCTGTCTGCAGGCGCAGCCCCTGATCTCTGCAGACTCCTTCGTGGAGTTGGCGCCCAGTGTGGGGGCGGGGGAAGAGTAGCGGGTACGAGCGGACTCGAGGAACCAGCCGGCGCTGTTGAATCGGCCCAGGTGTCGAATGGGCACTATCCGAATCAGTGGGCAGCTAGTTAGTTCAATCCGCCGTGTATTGGCCTTCGACTCGCCTCCGGTCCACCGTCAGTCCGCAGCGGCGTGTCCAGAAGTACGCTTCGATTCGAGCGGATATGCGACACTCCGGGTAAATCAGAAGAGGACCCAACCTCCCGTGACCACTTCGAACCTCCCGCGCGTCATCGGCGTTTCCGGCGTCGCATTCACCGCATTCAACTGTGTCGTCGGCGTTGGCATCTTCGGACTGCCCGGCATCGTGGCGGGCGTGCTCGGCCCGGCGGCAGTCCTGGCGTATGTGGTCTGCCTGATCCTGTTCGGCTTGATCGCGCTCTGCCTCGCGGAAGCGGGCAGCCGTGTGTCGGACGCTGGCGGACTTTACGCGTACGCCTCCGCCGCGTTCGGACCCGTCGTGGGCGGAGTCGCGGGCGTGCTGATGATCTTCGCGAGTTCGATCGGCAGCGCCGCTGCCATCACGCGGTTTTTCATGGACACGTTGACCGGCGTGTGGCCATTTCTCGCGGATCCGGTGTGGAATTTCGCGGCGATGGTCGTGCTCTACGGCAGCATTGCGCTGGTCAACATCATTGGCACGCGCGACGGCAACTGGCTCACCATCGCCATCGGATTCATGAAGTTCATCCCGCTGGCGCTGTTGGTCATCGTCGGGGCGTTCTTCGTCATCCCGGCGAACCTCAAGTGGACCGAGCTGCCGGCGGCCGGAAAGATCGGCGATGCCACGCTCATCCTCTTCTTCGCGTTCGTCGGCATCGAGTCCGCGCTCAGCATTTCGGGTGAGACGAAGAATCCGGCGCGGACGATTCCACGCGCACTCGCCATGGCGATCGCCATGATCGCGCTGCTGTACATCGGGCTGCAGACCGTGACGCAGGGTGTGCTGGGAGCGGCACTGGCTTCTTCGAAACAGCCGCTCGTCGATACGGCTCGTGTGGTGCTGGGAGCGCCGGGCGCGCAAGCGCTGGTGCTGCTGACGCTGGTCTCTGCCTTCGGCTTCATGGCGGGTGACATGCTGGGCTCGCCGCGCGTCGTGTACGCGCTCGCGCATTCGGGGCAGATGCCGCGCATGTGCGGCGCCGAGCATCGCCGCTTCAAGACGCCGGCGGTGGCGATTGCGCTCTACGCGACCGCGGTCATCCTGATCGCGGCGTCGGGCTCGTTCCGGCAGATCGCCTTGCTGGCGGTGGCGGGCACGCTGGTCCTCTACATGATCTGCTGCCTCGGCGTGCTGCGGCTCCGGGCCAGGAAGATCGCGGATGGCGGAACGCCGTTCGTGGTGCCGGGCGGACCGGTCGTGCCGATTGCGGCGGCGGCGATCATCTGCTGGTTGCTGAGCACGCTGGCGTTGAAGGAAATGATTGCGACGGCGGCGCTCGTGGGGGTCGCGGCGGTGATTTACTACGCGCGACATGCCGCGAAGGGGTCGAGGGGATCCATTCCTCGAAGCCAGCAACCCTGAGAAGTGCCGAAATTCTAGCTAGCAGATTTACGAAAATCGGGCACGGGTCATCCCGTTGCGATTGATTTCGCGGTGCTCAATGTTGCGAAAAATCAAACGTGGTGTGAAACCCCTTTTTCCAAACGGCGCCATCTCGAGATGACCAAATGTCGTTTTGATTGATGTTGCCGCTCACGCCGGCAAGCAGCAGCAGCGCGCCGTCATGACTGATGGCATTGGACAGGTGGCGGTCGCCAAATGCCGCCGCGGCGGTGGCTGGCGTCCAGGTCGCGCCATCTGGTGACGACCAGACGTCACTGAGCGCGCCATTGCCGATGCCACCGATGATCCACAGTTTGTCGGCGTGGGAAAGCAGTTGATGTCCGTTGCGGACCGGGAAGGCGGCCGCGGTAACCGAGTTCCAGCTTATTCCGTCGGGCGAGGACCAGACATCATCGAGGCTGAAGCCGTTGAAACCGCCAGATATCCAAAGTTTGTCGTGGAATGCGGCGGCACCAAAATGTTGTCTGTTGAGTACGGGAAGATTGTCGGCGACCAGCGTCCATATCACTCCATCGCTTGAAGTCCAGACATCCTTGCGTATGTCGACATAGTCCTGGCCGCCGACTAACCACAATCGGCCTCTGAAACTGAGAACCTTGAAATTGCCGCGCGCAGGAAAGGCGGCATGGTCGGCTTCTTTTGTCCAGGTCACTCCGTTGTCAGACGACCAGATATCGTTGGTGGCATGGCTATCGAAGAAGCCGCCGATCACCCAAAGCCTGTTGTTGAAGGCGATCATCTGGTGGCCAAGTCGTACGGGGAACTCCGCGCTTTGGGTTGCACGAGTCCACGAAATGCCGTCTTTTGAAGACCAGACGTCGTTGGTGTTGTCCTGGCTGCTGTTTCGCCCGCCTGACAGCCACAACTTGCCATTGAATTCCGCAACCGCGCTGCTGTAGCGCGCGGTAAATTCGCCATTCGATGTGGCTTCGGTCCACTGCAGGCCGTCGCTCGACTTCCATACATCGTTTTCCAGGCCAAAGGCTCCGTTCCCGCCTAACACATACAGAGCGCCGTTGTGGGCAAGCATCTGGTGGAAGCTCCGGTAACTCAATTCTCCGCCGACATACGTGGGAACCCAGTCCACGCCGTTGGTCGACGTCCAGGCATTGGTGTCGTAGGCGTGCCATTCGCCGCCCAGCAAAACCAACTTGCCGTTGATGCCGGCGATCTGGAATCCATTTCGGTCGATGACTCGCGCCGGCAGATTTTCCCTCGTCCACAGGGCGCCGTTCGCCGAGGACCAGGCATCGTCCAGGGTGGCGCCATTGTGTTTGCCACTGTAGAGCCAGAGCTTGCCATTGAAGTTGATCACCACGTGCTCGGATCTCGGCTCGAATGCCGCCTGACCTGTCTCGTTAGTCCAGGCCACGCCGTCCAGCGTCGACCAGACATCATTCTTCTCCGTGCCGGCCGACGATCCGCCGATGAGAAACAACTTGTTTCCCATCACGGCGAGTTGGTGATTCGCCCTGGATCCGAAGGGTCCATTGGCCAACACCTGCGTCCAGTTCACGCCATCGCTCGTGGACCAGACGTCGCCCATGACCTGCGACGCGCTGCTCCCACCGACGAGCCATAACTTGTCCTTGAATGAAACAACCCGGTGGCTATGCCTGGGCGAAAACGCTGCAGCGGCAGTTTCCTGGACCCAACTGATTCCATCGACGGATGACCACACGTCGCTCCGGTTGCCGGACAACTGCCATTCCTGGTAGTTGGCGGCGCCGCCAATCAGCCACAGCTTGTTTTTGAAGCTGACCGCCTGATGCATTTTTCGTGGCGAGAATTTCAGGGCGCCGACCACCTGGGTCGCATTCCGGTTGCCCTTGTGCAGCGAAAAAAAGGCCGCTCGAGCGAGCTGCGCCGACGTATCAACGATCGGTACGCCGTTGATGTCGTTCATTTGTCCAAAAGGACAGTGAATGTAATCGGTCAAATTGCAGTTGTTGTCGGTGGAGCGATATAGCGCCATGGTATTGGCGTCATCGCCAAAATGAAGTTCGGAGTCGTCAGGTCCAATCCACGCCGACATCGCGATATATTTTGGAATCACTTCGAGGGCAGAGCTGGCATTGGCCGGGAGATACGCGGCATCGCCCAGTATGGAAGCGGTTATGGTGGTCTTTCCGGGGGCCACCGCCGTGATTTTCCCCTGGCTATCTACCGTGGCGACTGTTGAATCCGCGGATCTGTAGGAGACCGCCCCCGTGCCCTGGCCAGTGGCTTTGTTGCTCAGCTCTTCACCGCTGTATGCGACAACACTTGCGGACGCAAAGCTCAAAGTCTGGCTTTGTGGCGTCGCCGGCGGTGTCGTAGTGCCACCGCCGCCACCACCACCTCCACAGGCAGAAAGCATTGTCGCAAGGGCAAAAAAAGCAATGGAGCGGAAGCTCGGCCCGGGATTCATATGAAAGCCCCCACTATCTAATGACTATCCAGCACACCCATGCCAAAGCCTATCTCTCCAGCTTCCGGAGTGCTGCACAATTTCAAGGCTCAGCGACGAATGCAGGCGGCGCTCGACCTGTGACGGGTGCCACGGGAGTCCTCCAGGCTCGCGGCTGTCTGGCCGCCGTTTTCATGGTAACCCCCGATTGCGCGTGCCACCGCGCCTGACAATGCGCCATCGAACTGTAAAATTTCATGCAGCTCCGCCGTTTCGCCGACAGCAGGGGTTAGTCTCATTCTCCGCACGACGTGCCGGGAGGAAGAATGAGCAGCGATGACACCAAACTACCCGGGGCGGATAATCCGTACGCGCAGTTCCACGTCGTTGTGCCTGGCGACACGCTTTCGAAGATCGCCAAGCAGTATTACGGCGATGCGATGCTCTACGCGAAAATCTTCGAGGCGAACCGCGGGATTCTTGCCGATCCGAACAAGATCAAACCTGGACAGAAACTGCGCATTCCGTAGCCGCAGGTCCGCAACTCTCAAGGAGTCAATGATGAAAAAAACTATGTGGCAGGCCGCCGTGTGCGCGGCGGCTCTCGCTGTCGGCTGCTCCAACCTGAAGGAGCCGGCGACCCAGGCCGTCGCCACGGCCGAGTCCTCGCTCGCGGCTGTGAAGGATGCGGCCGCGAGATACGCACCGGAAGCGCTGGCGTCCGTCGAGACGCAGGTCAAGACGCTCAAGGACGATCTCGCGGCCGGCAACTACCAGGGAGTCGTGACCGCGGTGCCGGGCGTCACCGCTGCGATCGGCAAACTGGGCGATACGGTGGCCGAAAAGAAAGCTGCGCTGGAGTCCGCCATTGCCACGGCGACCGGCCAGTGGAACTCGCTCGGCAGCGAGCTGCCACAGATGATCGCGGCGCTGCAGAGCCGTGTTGATATCCTCTCGCAGTCGAAGAAATTGCCTGCGAACATTGCACCGGCGGCTTTCCAGTCGGCGAAGTCGGGTCTGGACGCGATCAAGGCGGGTTGGGCGGAGGCGAGCGGCGCGTTTACCTCCGGCAACGTGATGGACGCGGTCGCGAAGGCTCAGGCCGCGAAGGAAAAGGGCGCCGAAGTGATGCGCACTCTCGGCATGACGGCTGGCTGAGGCGCTGGTTGTCCGGTGGCGGTTGAGCGGGGATAGTCAGTCGGAGTTCATGGGTGAGTACTTCGCAAATCGCACCACACAGCAATTCCCTGCCGGCAGCCCGCATGCGTGTCGCGTTTCTCGACGACGAGCTGGATCAGACCGAGCGCATCACGGCGCTGCTCCAGGATGCGGGCCACGGCGTGCATGCCTTCAGCCGCGGCCGGGCGCTGCTCAACAGCCTGCGCAGCGAGACCTACGAGCTGATCATCCTCGATTGGGAAGTGCCCGGAGTCTCGGGTCTCGAGGTGTTGCAGACCATCCGCGCGCGCATGAATCTGCGCACGCCGGTGTTGTTCCTCACGCATCGCGACAGCGAGGCCGACGTCGTGCAGGCGCTGCGGGCGGGAGCCGACGATTTCCTGATCAAGCCGGCGCGCGAGCTGGAGCTGCTGGCGCGCGTGGACGCATTGAGTCGCCGTTATCGAGCCGCCGAATCGGCCGAAGTCATCGAGGTGGAACCATTCCGCATCGATCTTGCGCGGCATTCGATCGAACGTCGTGGCGTGCCGCTCGAGATGACGCGCCGCGAGTATGAAGTGGCCGTGCTGCTGTTCCGCAATATCGGCCAGGTGTTATCGCGCCGCCACATCATGGAAGCGATCTGGGGTCACGGCGACGCCACGACCACACGGACCGTCGACATGCACGTGAGCCGCGTGCGCCAGGTGCTTGGCCTGTCGGCGGCAATCGGACTGCGGCTGACGGCGATCTACGGTTACGGGTACCGTCTCGAGCACACGCGCGTCGAGTCTGGATGACGACCGTGCCCGGTTTTCGCGCCGTGTCATTCGTGCTGGTCTGTGCCCTGGCGTGCTGGGCCATGCCGCAACTCGCCGCCGCCCAGGCGGCATCCAGCGAAGCGGAGTTCGTGTATCGGTTCCGACCGCGCGATACCTTGATCGGCGTCAGCCGCCGCCTGTTGCAGCAGCCACAGCGCTGGCCGCAGCTCCAATCGCGCAATCACATCGCCGACCCGCACAACATTCCGCCGGACACACCGGTACGGATTCCGTACTCGTGGCTGAGACTCAGCGCCGATACCGCGCGCGTGCTGACCGTGTCGGGAACCGTCACGCGCGACGGTACGCCGGTGTTGGCGGGGGAAGTGCTCGCGTCCGGCAGCGTGCTGCACACGGGCGACGACGGATCGGCAACCCTTGAATTCGCCGACGGATCGCTGGCGACGCTGCAGAAATCCAGCGTGCTGCGCCTGGAGCAGTTGCAGCGCGTCGAGGGCGTCAGCGACGGACATGCCGCCCGGCTGAAACTCGAATCGGGTCGTGTCGAGACTTCAATCAAGCCCAAGCGCGATGTCGGGCGCTTCGAAATCGTCACGCCGGTGGCTGTCTCCGCGGTTCGCGGCACGCAGTTTCGCACCGGCTTCAATGCCGTGAGTGGCGATGCAACTACCGAAACACTCGAAGGCACCGTCCAGGTCGCCGCGCAAAACGAGGTGACAGTGCCGGCGGGTTTCGGCACGCGAGTCGAAAAGGGCGGATTGGCGCTGTCCCCCGAGCCGCTGCTGCCGGCGCCGGACCTGTCTAACATCTCCGAGGCGCATTCGCAGGCCACACTGCGTGTGCAGCTGCCGCCGGTGCCGGGCGCGACGTCATATCGTCTGCAGCTTTCCGCCGACGCGCAGTTCCATGCGATCTCCGTGGATGCGCTGTCGACGGAGCCGGACTTCACCGTCGCCGCACTGGGCGATGGCGGCTACTGGCTGCGCGCGCGTGCGATCGACCGGCATGGCATCGAAGGCGCGGATGCCGTCAGGCAGATCACACAACATGTCTTGCCCGAGTCGCCCGCATTGCTCGCGCCCGGACCCGATGCGCGCATCGTCAACCCGGCGACGCATGAGTGGCGCGCCGTCGGCAACGCCGCCGGCTATCGCGTGCAGGTGGCGCGTGATGCCACGTTCACCGACCTGGTCGCGGATCGCCGCGTGCTCGATACGAACCAGCTGCTGGTCGAGCAGATGACGCCGGGCGCGTATTTCTGGCGCGTGGCAAGCGACAGCGTGCAAGGTGAAACGGGTGAGTGGAGCGCGGCGCAGTCATATGTGCAGCGCCCCGCGCCGCCCACGGTGGATCCGCCGACCCTGCAGCGGCGTGCGGTTGCGCTGCGCTGGGCAGGAGGCGCGGGTGACTCCTGGTGCCTGCAGGTGGCGCGCGACGCGGCATTCGAACACATCGTGATCGATCAGAGTCGCACTGTGCCGGAGCTGACCATACCCAAACTCGCGCCGGGTACTTACTACGCGCGCGTGCAGGCGATCGATTCCGCCGGCAACGCGGATCCTTTCGGCGCGGCACGCCCATTCGATGTCGCGATGCCGCGGTGGATGAAACTGCTGCTGTCGTCCACGATCCTGGTTCCATTCCTCTTATGAAAGCGGCGAGCTGGGCGCGGCCCGTCCTGGTTCAATGGGCGTGGTTGCTAGGCGCCTTGCTGGCCGGCACGACGCTCGTGGCTATCTACGACGTGTTCTGGCGCGCGGATCTCGCCATCTACGATGCGGCCTTGCCCACGGGTCCCGCGCCAGGCGATGTGGTGATCGTAGCCGCCGATGACGCCAGCATCGCGGCGCTGGGTCGCTGGCCCTGGCCGCGCGAGTGGCACGCGCAGTTGCTCGATCGTCTACGCGCGGCGGGCGCGCGCGCCGTCGCTTTCGACGTCGTGTTCACCGAGCCGGACACGCAATCGCCACAGGGCGATGCGGCTCTGGCCGAATCGATGCGGCGGGGTCCACCTACCGTGTTGCCGCTGCTGGTGGAGATGCCGCGGCCGGCGAGTCCGCTGCGCGAATTGCTGCCGATTCCGATACTGGCCGATGCAGCCGCAGCCGTGGGTCACGCGCACCTGGAGCTCGATCGCGACGGCGTCGGACGCAGCGTGTTCCTGCGCGAAGGTCTGGGCGCTCCGCATCGTTCGCATCTGATGCTGGCGTTGCTCGAGCACGCACCGGGGCTGCAACCGCCGGTGTTGCGGGGCCTGCGCCATCCGGATCTCGCCGGGGCGCCGGCGGTGTGGGTGCGCGACTATCGCATGTACATTCCTTTTCTCGGTCCACCGGGGCACTTCACACAGCTGTCGTATGTCGACGTGTTGCGCGGCCGCGTTCCGTCGGACGCGCTGCGCGACAAACTAGTGCTGGTCGGAGTTACTGCGCAGGGAGTAGGTGACGCTTACCCCACGCCACGCTCCGGACACGGTGTCGCCATGCCCGGTGTCGAAGTGGCGGCCAACGCGCTGCAGGCCATACGCAGCGGTACGTACATACGGCCGCTGCCGTTGCCGGTGGCCGTGCTGTTCGCATTGATCCCCATCATCATCGTGGCGCTGGGTTTTCTGCGCTTCACGCCCCGCCAGTCGCTGCTGTTGACGGTGCTGGTGTGGCTCGCGACTCTCGGCGCGAGCTTGCTGGTGCTGCGCGTGGCGGGCTGGTGGTGGCCGCCGACGGCCGCGCTGGCCGCGCTGCTCGTCATCTATCCACTGTGGAGCTGGCGGCGGCTCGAGGCCACGCAGGCGTACCTGGAGGAGGAGCTGGCGCGCCTCACCGTCGAGCCGTTCCCGTTTCTCGTGCCGGCGCCGCGGCTGGCCGAATCGCCGCGTTTCGCGGACGTGGTCGAACGCCGCATCCACGTCGTGCGGCAGGCGGTGCAGCGCTCGCGCGATGTCCGGCGCCTGTTCTCCGACACGATCAACGGTTTGCCGGATGCCACGCTGCTCGCCGATGCCAGCGGCAGAATCGTCATCGCGAACCCGGCGGCTGCGCAACTTTTCAGGGTTGCCGAACACGGTGTACTCGAGGGCAGCGCCGTGGACTCGCAGCTCTTCCAGCGTGTCGGCGATGTGAACCTGCGGTTCGCACGGCTCGCGCAGAGCGCACCCGAAACCGTCGAAGCCGTGCTGCAGGATGACGGGCGCAATGTGCTGGTGCGCACCGTGCCGTTCTTCGACGGCACGCGCACTCGCGTCGGCACCATCATCGGCATCACCGACATCACCGAGCTGCGTGCCGCGCAGCGCGAACGCGAAGACGTGCTGCGTTTCCTGTCGCATGACATGAAGACGCCAGCTTCATCGCTGCTCGGACTTGCGCAGTTGCAGCGTGATCCGAAACGCGCGCTGCCGCCGGCGGAGTTGTCGCAGCGCCTCGACCTGTTGGCGCAACGCCTGCTCACGCTGGTGGACGGGTTCGTCGCGCTGGCGCGCGCGGAATCCGCCGACCCGCGAGTCTTCGAGGAATTCGACCTGCGCGACGCGGTCCAGGACGCCTACGACGAAATCTGGGCCGCGGCGCGGGCGCGCGCGGTGCCGATCGAGATGGGCTCGGCCATGTCGGGCATCCTGATCCACGGCGACCGTTCACTGGTGGCGCGCGCAATCGGCAATCTGCTGAGCAATGCGCTCAAGTTCTCGCCCGAGGGATCCAGCATCCGCGTGGATTGCGAGGCGCGAGGGGGCGGTGGACTGGTGCGCGTCGCGGACTGCGGCCCGGGTATCGCGCCCGAAGCGCGGGCGCTGCTGTTCCACAGATTTGCGCGCCGCCTGCACGATGGCGACTCCGATCCCGGCGGCGCGGGACTGGGTCTGGCATTCGTGCGAGTGGTCGCGGAGAAACACGGCGGGCGGGCATGGATGGAAAGCGGCGGCTCGGGCGGCGCGATTTTCTGCCTGGCGCTGGCACCCGCGCCGCGGGAAGCTCCGGCTAGTTAGCAACCGTGCCGCGGGCAGGCATTTGACAGTGTTTTACAATCTCTGACGTTCCTGCCGGCAATACTCCTGCCGCGACGAATCCATCGGCGGCAGGAGCCTTCACGTGAAATCGAGTCCCTTGTTTCTATGCGCGGCAATGCTCACATGCGCCGCCGCCTGGAGTGCGCCGCCCGGCGCCACGGACCTCTGGACCGGCAAGGGTCAGGCCGGCCTGCTGCTTTCGCAGGGGAACGCCGCGGCGAAATCCGCCAATGCCGCGCTCGAGCTGGCGCGCGCCAGCGGCGCCTGGAAACACGCTTTCAACGCGGCCGCGCTTTACGGCCAGAGCGGCGAGGTCACCTCGGCGCAGCGCTGGAGCGCGGGCTGGCAGAGTGACTATCTACTGACCGAGAGGACGTTTGCGTTCGGCGCGCTGCGTTACGCGCGCGACAAGTTCAGCGGCTTTCAGTACCAGGCGACGGCGTCGGCCGGCGTCGGTTACAAGTTCATCGACAACGAAGCGGTGAAGCTCACCGGGCAGGTGGGCGCCGGTTATCGCAAGCTGCGGCCGGAGCTGCTGGTCAAGGACGCCAGCGGCGCGGTGATCACGCGCACTCCGCTCGACACGGTGGATGAGGCAGTGATGACCGCGGGCCTCGACTATTCGCACGCACTCACGAGCACGACCAGTCTCTCGAACCGGTTGCTGGCCGAGTACGGCTCGAGCAACACGCTGCTCAGCGACACGTTTGCACTCGAGGTCAAGATGACCGACACGCTCGCGTTGAGCCTGGGCGTGAGCATCCAGGACAACAGCAATCCGCCCGCGGGCGTGAAACGGCGCGACACCGTCGAGACGGTCAATCTCGTCTACGCATTCTGATTCGCATCTTCAACGGGAGCAGGTAATGAGTTTCGTATCCGAGTTCAAGGAATTCGCGATGAAGGGCAACGTCGTCGACATGGCGGTGGGCGTCATCATCGGCGCGGCCTTCGGCAAGATCGTCTCCTCGCTGGTGGGGGACTTGTTGATGCCGGCCATCGGCCTCGTGGTCGGCGGCGTCAACTTCAGCGACCTCGCCGTGCACCTGGGCGATGACCCCACCGGCAAGGCGGTGCTGTTCAAGTACGGCGCGTTCGCGCAGACCGTGTTTGATTTCCTGATCGTCGCGCTGGTGATCTTCATGGCGCTCAAAGGCATCAACAGGCTCAAGAAGCCCGCTGCCGCGCCGGCGCCAGCCGCTGCGCCACGCCAGGAAATCCTGCTCGAAGAAATTCGCAATCTGCTCGCAAAGAATTAAGGAGACGCATACATGAAAAAATTGATCGCATTGGGAAGTCTGGCACTGCTCGCCGGTCCGGCATTTTCACAGGACGCCGACAGTCGCTGGTATATCGCGCCGAAGCTGGGATACACCTTCGCCGACAGCGACCGCAACGTCGACGACGCGTTCGCTTCCGGACTGTCTTTCGGCAAGCATCTGAATGACGCGTGGGCGCTGGAGCTGAACGTGCTGCGCGGCGGTCACGACGGCGATGGAGCACCTGATCTCGATTTGTCCGCGTTTTCCGCCGACGTGCTGCGCAGCTTCAACGGCGCCGGCCGTGTGTCGCCCTATCTCACCGCGGGAGTCGGCGCGCTGCGCAACGATCCAGACCTCGGCGCCAAGCGCGACGATTTCATGGTGCAGGCGGGCGCCGGACTCCTGTTTCGCGCCTGGGAGAACGCCGACGGTTCGAGCGCCTTCAACATTCGCCCCGAGGTGAAGCTGCGCTGGGACGATGCTGGTGGCGCCGGCAAACTGCGCGACGTCATTGCCGCCGTGGCGTTCGAATTCGCCTTCGGCGCACCGACTGTGCGCGCGGCAACCCCAGAGCCGGTGGCCCCTCCCCAGGTTGCCTCCGCACCTGTACCGGCTCCGGTGGTTGCTGCGCCGCAGCCCGTCGACAGTGATGGCGACGGTGTATTCGATGAGCAGGATCGATGCCCTGTAACGCCTCGCGGCACGGCGGTGGACGAGTTCGGTTGTCCGCGCAAGGGCACCATCACGCTGGTGGGTGTGAATTTCGAGAACAACTCCGCCAAGCTCGTGAGCCAGTCGCTGGCCATGCTCGACGCGGTGGCGGCCGATCTTGTGAAGTATCCGCGCCTGAAAGTGGAGGTGCAGGGCCACACCGACAGCGTCGGTTCCGATGCCTACAACCTCAAGCTCTCGCAGGGCCGGGCCGATTCGGTACGCGACTATCTAGTCGCACGAGGCGTCGCGGTCGCGCAACTCGCGGCGCGGGGCTACGGCGAATCGCGTCCGGTCGCAGACAACACCACCGCCGAAGGCCGGGCGCAGAATCGCCGCGTCGCGATGGACGTACTCGACAATCCGGGCGACGTGCAGGTCAACAAGGCCGAAGAAGCCAGATAGTGGGCAACTTCCGGTGCGGCTTGCGGCATTCGCCGTGAGCCGCCCCGGTAGTCAGAGGTGTCATGACTCGGGCGGGAGAAGTCCCGCAATTTCACTGCTTCGACAACAAAGGGAAGAATCATGGATATCACCAGCTTGATCGTGCAACTCATCAGCGGCGCCGTCGGCGGAAACGTCGCCGGCGGATTGCTGAAAAAACTCAGCCTTGGAACCGTGGGAAATTCGATCGTCGGAATCCTGGGTGGCGGCCTGGGCAGTGCGCTGCTCAACGTGTTCGGGATCGGTGGCAATTCTGCCGGCGGCATGGACTTGGGCTCGATCGTCAGCAGCATCGCCGGTGGTGGCGTGGGTGGCGGCGTTCTGCTTGCCATCGTGGGCGCGATCCGCAACGCCGTGAACAAGTAGGCCAAACCAACCAGGAATGACTGGGGTGATTGGCGGCGCAGATCCCTGGTGAAGTCTGGTTAGGTGGAGGCTTTTGCTCACATACGTCGTAGCAACACGCGTGGTATAGAAAGCGGTGAGGTCGAACCTTGACCACACCGCTGCGTTGTCGATGCAGTTCCGCTTCTTTCGGAGATGGATATGCATGACTCGTTGCGACGGACCTTATTCACATTGCTGCTGACCGGTCTCGCCACGGGCTGTGCCGTCAATGCTGAAACCCACGGTACCAAAGCCGCTGAATCGAGCAAGCAACGGCTCGCGCTGAGCGAGGGCTACAGCATGCTTTACAAGGATGCGAGCACTCTCGATCTCACGGAGTTGATCCTCTACGTGAAGGTCGAATCGGATGCCGTGGACAAGGTCGTTACCGCCGTTGCTGAGGTTGGCGGTCAAATGAAGAAGGACCTGGAGCGAATCGCGAAGGACCATCCCGGTGTGCGAATCAATCTCGATCCGTTGCCGGAAATGGAGAAACGCAAGCGCGCCGCGATCGCCAAAGACCGTGCGCGGTACTTCGCGCCCATCGTCGGCCACGGCGGCCGTGAATACGAGCGCACGGTGCTGATCGGGTTCGCCAACGGCGTGAACCACGAGCGCCATCTGTGCCAGGTGATGGCCGAAGCCGAGCCAGACGCCAGCCTGAAGAAATTTCTGCTCGATGCCGAGAAGCGCTACGACGGTCTATATGACCGGGTCACTGCGCTGCTGGACAAGGACTACTTCAAGGATCCGAACGGCAAGACGAAAGACTAATCTCAGTGGTAGCTAGTCGGGTGTCCCTGAATAGGGCTTCCGGTCTTCAGCGCCTGCGACCCGCGCAGTTTCTTGCGTATCATCGGACTCCTTGTCGAATCGGGGAGTGGGGATGGCCAGCAAGAGTCACAACGCGCGTCGCGTCCTGACGAAGAACTCGTGGGTTCTCGGGTTCATGGTTCTGGCAGCGCTGCTCGCTCTCGCGGACCCGGTTCCCGGCGCGGATCGCGAGCTGATCCCGGATACCTCCATCCCGATTCCACCGTTGCAATTCGACAGTGCCGGCGCGTTGGCTATTCAGCCTTCGGCAACATCTTCAGAACACGACTTCGATTTCCTCGTCGGCGACTGGAAATTGCGAAATCGCAAACTGAAGTCGCGCCTTACGCACTCGGACGAATGGATGGCGTTCGAATCAGCGGTGGAGATGCACCCGATTCTCGGCGGCATGGGCAACATCGACAAATACACCGAGTCGGTGAGCGGCAAGCCTTACGAAGGTGTGGCGCTGCGACTGTTCAATGCCAGGACAAAGCTCTGGAGCATCTACTGGGCCGACAGCAATTCGGGCGCGCTTGACCCTCCTGTCGTTGGGTCATTCGCGAACAAAGTGGGCCACTTCTTTGCGCGCGACACGTACAAAGGACAGAACATCATTGTGCTCTTCCGATGGGACGTGCGAAATCCTCAGCGGCCGATCTGGAGTCAGGCCTTCTCAACGGATGAGGGCAGAACCTGGGAATGGAATTCGATCAACGTGTCGGAACGCGTCAAGTAGCGTCAACCGAAAATCGTCCTGATTTGAAATGGTCGGGGTGAAAGGATTTGAACCTTCGACTCCTACGTCCCGAACGTAGTGCTCTACCAGGCTGAGCTACACCCCGAAATTGCAGACCCGATGCCGGCCAAGGTGGATGCCTGGGCGGGTGACAGCGGGCCGCGCAGTCTACTCAAGGCATCGCCGCCATTCAAATCGAAGGCTTGCCGGCGGTGGAGGATCACAAAATCTCCCCGGCGTCACATATATAAGTATGAAATACGCCCCCGGGGCGTCGGCTGGAGGGGAGCTTGGTGAGAAAGCCCGGGTTCAGGGTAACTGACCACACGCTTGGCGGCCCTCGCAACACGCCAACCATGGATGGGCGCTCTGTTGACGTTCTACTGACGAGAGATCTCGAATGAAGGCAAAACACTGGTACCAAGTCCTGGTTTTGTTCGTCGTCTGCCTCGTGAGCCCGTTATCGCGTGCGGATCTTTACACCGCCAATCAGGCGCTCGCGAAGAAAGACTATGAGCGGGCATTCCAGCTCTATCGAGATCTCGCGGAACTCGGGCAGCCCTATGCGCAACAGATGGTGGCCGCGTTCTATGTCGAAGGCCTCGGCGTCAAACGCGACAACGTGCTCGGGTACGCCTGGGCGAGCATCGCGCGCGACAATGGCGTGAACAACGAAAATACGCAGAACATCATCTCGCAGCTCGAACCGCACCTGAACGACAAGGCGCGCATCCGCATCGACGAGGTCCGGGCGCAGTTCGCCACGCCCGCATTGCGAAAACGGATCCTGCCCAACATCTTCGCCGGCGTGAACTACATCGATCGTGAGCCCTGCAAGCTGTCGAAGGGTCCGACGAAGGCGACGTACCCGAATTGGGCGCTGCGAGACGGCATCCAGGGAGAGGCGTACGTCGAATTTACGGTGATGCCCGATGGCCGCGCGCGTAATCCGCGCGTGGTGTATGCGGTGCCGGGTGACGTGTTCGACGAAGCGGCGCGCGAAACGATCCTGGTTTCGGAATTCAGCCCGGCGCGCATCAAGGGAGTGCCGGTCGATTGCACGATCGGAACGATGGTCCGATTCGTAATCCAGAACGCCGAGAACGATGCGTACACGGAACTCGAACATTACGTAAAAGGCCTCAAAACGAAGGCCGATGCGGGCGATCCTTCGGCGCAGCTGATCTATGGGCTGGCGATCTCGGGGCTGCCCCAGCTCAAGAAGACGCGCAGCGATGGCATGCCGTGGATCCTGAAGGCGGCGCAGTCCGGCTTGCCCACGGCGCAGTTCATGGTGGGTTACAGCACGCTGCAGGGATGGGGGTGCGAATGTGATGAGCCGAAGGGGCTCGTCTGGTTGCACAAGGCCGCGGCGTCGGACCAGTCGGATGCGCAAGTGGTGCTCGCGAACTATCTACTGCGAGGCGATCCTGGCCCGGAGGAGATCGGCAAGGCGCAGACGTGGCTCGAACGCGCCGCCGCGTCTGGCAATCACGATGGCAAGTTCTATCTCGCGGGGCTGCTCGCGGCGGGCGCCGATCCCGGCAAACGCGATCCGGAACGCGCGTTGAAAGTGCTGAAAGAAGTGATGCACGACGTCGACGTGGATCCGACGGCATTCGAAATCCGGGCCGCTGCGAATGCGATGCTCGGAAAATTCCCGGAAGCGCAGAAGGATCAGAACAAGGCTTTGAAAATGGCGCAGAAGCTGGGCTGGGAAACGGCCTCGCAACAGGCGCGTCTTGCGAGCTACGTTGCGTCGAAGCCGTGGACCGGCGACCTGTTCGCGTTCTAATGAGCGATCCCGCACCGGTCAGCGCCGCGGAGCGCGTCGAAGCACTCGACGTGCTGCGCGGTGTCGCGTTGTTCGGTGTATTCCTGATGAACTTCGAGGGTTTCGCGGGCGCGAACCTCATGGCCACCGAGTCGCAGTTGCTGGCACTGCCAAGCGCGGGATTCGATTTCGCACTCGGTTCCGTCTTCGACTGGCTGGTCAGGGACAAGGCGAACACGGTGTTCGCATTCCTGTTCGGCCTCGGGTTCTACCTGCAGATGACGCGCCTCGAGGCGCGCGGCGCCGATGCGCAGAGTTTGTATCGCCGTCGGCTGACGGTGCTCTTGATCATCGGCGTGCTGCACCTGGTCTTCTTCTGGAACTGGGACATCCTGCATCTGTACGCGCTCGCAGGTTTCTTCCTGCTCGCGTTTCGCCGCATGAGCGATCGCGCGCTGGTGGTCGTGGGGCTGCTGCTGGCCATTTTCGGACGCACGGCCGTGAAGACGATGCTCGAGTTCTCCGCGGGGTCTGGCGGCACCGATTGGTATTCCGACGCGATGGTGCTCGAGCGGCAGACTTTGTCGAGCGCGGGGGACTACTGGAGTCTCGTGCGTCACTTCAAGGACGAGATGATCGGCGACTACTTGCTGTCGGGGATGCTGGTCGGTTGGCTCGCCTACGCGCTCGGGCGTTTTTTCATCGGCGCATGGGTGGGCCGCCGTGGGTTCGTCGAGCATTCGGTGCGCTTCCTGCCGCTGTGGCGCCGTGTGCGCAGTGTCGCGCTGCCGGCGGGGCTGGTGCTGGAAGGCGTCGCGGTTCTGCTGGCGGACGTCGATCGCGGCACGGATTTCGCGCATCGCGAACTACTCGCCTGGGCAACTCACCTGGTGGCCGTGCCCGTGCTCGCGGCCGGATACGTGGCCGCGATCGTTACCGGCCTGCACGGCCGCGCGTCGCGCGTGCTCGGCTGGTTCGCGCCGGTGGGCCGCATGGCACTGACCAATTACCTGACGCAAAGCCTGGTGTTCGGGTTCGTGCTGTTCGGCGTGGGCCCCGGGTTGGGGCTGGCGGGAAGAATCGGCGCTACGGCGATCGCGGGTATCGTCGTCGTGTTTTTCAGCGCGCAGGTGATCGTCAGCCGCTGGTGGTTAGGGCGTTATGCGTACGGTCCGGCGGAATGGGTGTGGCGGGCATTTACGTATGGTGAACGCCCGTCGATGCGCTCCGGAAGCTGATCTCATGTCTAGTCAGCTCGTGCGTTCCTGCGCGAAGCGGGCCAGTGCCGCGAGTGCGTGTGAGTACGGCGTCTCGGGCAGGGCTTTGAGCGCCTCGAGTGCCTGGCTCGTTTCGCGTTGCGCGAAGCCGACGGCGTAGTCGAGCCCGCCAGTGCTCTCGATGGCATCGACGATCGGGCCGAGTTGAGCGAGCCCACCCTGTTCGATTGCCAGACGGATCAGCGCGCGTTGTTCATCATTGCCGTGGCGCAGCGCGTGTAACAGCGGCAACGTCGGTTTGCCCTCGGAAAGATCGTCGCCGAGATTCTTGCCGCGCGTCGCCGGGTCGGATTTGTAATCGAGCACGTCGTCGATCAGCTGGTACGCGGTGCCGAGATGTTTGCCGTAACGCGCCAGGGCCGCCTGCTGCGCAACCGAAACGCCAGCGAGAACCGCCGCGACTTCCGCGCCCGCCTCGAACAGCCGGCCGGTCTTGCGGTAGATCACCTCGAGATAACGCTGCTCGGTGGTCTCGGGGTCGTGCGCGTTCATGAGCTGCAGCACTTCGCCCTCGGCGATCACGTTGGTCGCGTCGGCCATGATCTCCATGACGCGTTGCGAGCCGACGGTGGCCATCATCTGGAATGCGCGCGAGTAGACGAAATCGCCGACCAGCACACTCGCCTGGTTGCCGAAGATGTTGTTAGCCGTGGCGCGGCCGCGGCGTTTCTGCGATCCATCTACCACGTCGTCGTGTAACAGCGTGGCCGTGTGTACGAACTCGATGAAAGCCGCGGCTTCGACGTGTTTTTCCGTATCGATGCCGCAGGCGCGGCCCGCGAGCACGCACAGCAGGGGGCGCAGACGTTTGCCGCCGCCGCCGATGATGTGTTCCGCAACCTGGTCCACCAGCGGCACGGCGCTCTTCAAACGCGCGCGAATCATGGTATCTACGGCCGCGAGATCCGCGCGGACCAGCCCGCGAATCTCTTCGAGAGGCATGAGGGGAGCGTCGACGGCACGAGGCGCGGCGCGCGAGGTGGGCAGAGGGGTGACCTTGGAGCTCATTTAGGGCGTTGATTCTAGTGGATTATTTATGTTTTGCCGCCCTGTTTGACCGATGGAGGGGGCGTACGTAGAATGCGCCTCCCTTCGAAATGGCACAGGGCTTAAGGCTTTGGTTTCGAACGGGTTTCCGGAGTTATCACGATGTACGCGGTCATCGCCACGGGCGGCAAACAGTATCGGGTCGAAAACGGCACCGTCCTCCAGGTCGAAAAGCTCGACGCTGAGCCGGGAGCAACGGTCGAATTCGGCGAAGTCCTTCTCGTTGGCAATGGCGACGACATCAAGATCGGCGCGCCGATGCTCAAGGGCGGCAAGGTCACGGCCACGGTCGAGAAACACGGCAAGGGCGAGAAGAAAGTCATCGTCAAATTCCGCCGCCGCAAGCATTACCTGCGCCAGGGCACGCATCGCCAGTTCTACACGCAGGTCAAGATCACCGGCATCAGCGCCTGAGCGCTGGTTCCCTAGCTAATTAGTCGGAGCAGACTCTCATGGCACATAAAAAGGCAGGCGGCAGTACTCGTAACGGCCGCGATTCGCACAGCAAACGCCTCGGCGTGAAGAAGTTCGGCGGCGAAAACGTTCTCGCCGGCAACATCCTGGTCCGCCAGCGCGGCACCCAGATGCGCGCGGGCGCCAACGTCGGCATCGGCACGGACCACACGTTGTTCGCGCTCAAGGCGGGCACCGTCAAGTTCAGCAAGAAGGGCGCCGAGCAGCACACCTTCGTGAACATCGACGCCGAGTAATTACACTCGCATTCGCGAGCACTGAACCCGGCCTCGCGCCGGGTTTTTTGTTAGGGCAGGTTCCACTCCATGAAATTCGTCGATGAAGCGCGCGTAAAGGTCCAGGCAGGCAATGGCGGCCGCGGCTGCGTGAGCTTCCGGCGCGAGAAGTTCGTCCCCTTCGGCGGCCCCGACGGCGGTGACGGCGGCATGGGCGGCAGCATCACGCTGCGCGCGCGGGATGGCATCAACACGTTGGTCGATTTCCGCGTGGAGCGGACGTTCCGCGCCAAGAACGGCGAGCCGGGCGGCGGCCGCGACTGCTTCGGCCGCGGCGGCGAAGACATGCTGGTGATGGTGCCCGTGGGCACGATCGTGCGCGACGCGGATACCGGCGAAGTCCTGGGCGACCTGGCGAAAGCGGACGTCGAGCTGCTGGTCGCGCGGGGCGGCAAGGGCGGCTGGGGCAACCAGAGATTCAAGAACAGCAAGAATCGTTCGCCGCGCCAGTTCGGCCCGGGGCTGCCCGGCGAGCAGCGCACGCTCGACCTCGAGCTCAAAGTGATCGCGGATGTGGGTTTGCTGGGCCTGCCGAATGCGGGCAAGTCCACGCTCATCAGCGCCGTGTCCGCCGCGCGACCGAAGATCGCCGACTATCCGTTCACCACGTTGTATCCGAATCTCGGCGTGATCAGCTGCGGCAACCAGCGCAGCTTCGTCATGGCGGACATCCCGGGCCTCATCGAGGGCGCCGCTGACGGCGCCGGTCTCGGCATCCGCTTTCTCAAACATCTGCAGCGCACGCGCGTGTTGCTGCACCTGGTCGACATCGCGCCGACCGATCCGAATGCGGATCCGGTCCGCGATGCGATCTCCATCGTCGGCGAGCTCGGCAAGTTCAGTGAGGATCTGCTCGCGAAGCCGCGCTGGCTCGTGCTCAACAAGAGCGATCTGATGCTGCCGGATGAAGCCGCGGCGAAAGCGGTGTCGATCGCGCAGGCGTTGAAATACCGCGGGCCGGCGTTCCTGATTTCGGGTGCGACGCATGCGGGTACGACCGACCTGACCGAGGCGGTGATGAGCTTCATCGAGTCCGGCGAAGCGCCGGCGCAGGGAAACCTGCCGCTTCCCGTCCCGGTCCAGCGCGCCCGCAAGGTGGCGTTTAAAAAGGCGACCAAGAAAACGGCGAAGAAGGCGGCGAAGAAGGCGGTCAAGAAGGCACCGCGAATGAAGCGCAAGGCCGCCACGGCCGTGAAAGCAAAGGCCAGGAAGAAGGCCGGCACGCGCCGGAATCCGCGTCGCCGGTAGCTAGGCAGACGAAGGCGGACATAGTGGGCTCCGCGACAGGCATGGCTGTCGCAAATCGGCGGGATGCGGCAGAGGAGAACGGGAACGTCCGTTCACCGAACCAGGGGAGCCTCATCCAATGAAGTACGCCACACTTGTATGCCTTTGCATCGCTCTGAGTCTTGCGAGCAAGGCGGGTGCCACCGGCCGGTCGTCGCGCTATCAGATTACGAACGTCGAATCGCCGGCGCTGTCGGATCCGGCCTGTCTGCCCGGCCACGCGGTGCGCACCGTCGCATGGGGCATCAACGATTTCGGCACCGTGGCCGCCGACTATCTTTGCTACGTCGTGAGTGCGAACGCGCCAGTCGTGCAGAGTTTCGGCAAGGGCTTCATCTGGTCGCGCTTTCTTGGCGCCCAGGCCATCCCCACACCCGCAGGCTCACAGGGCGTGCATGCTCAAAGCGTCAACGACTGGGGCCAGGTATTCGGCCGGGAAATCACCAGCTCGGGCGAGGCTTATGGCGTTCAGTGGGCGCCCTATGGCGCCTATCAGCGCAACTTCACGGGTTCGAGCTGCGGGGCCATCGACGGCGCAGTCGCCGGCAGCCTCACTGGTTTTTCCGTGGCGTGGGGACTGCGGCCGGATGTCGCGACTGGTGCGTGTTCGGTCAAATGGCTGATCCGCGCGCCGTGGGGTGCCATCTCCGAGGGGCCGGTGGGCGGTCAGCCCTGGGACCTCAATGTGCGCAACGTCGCCGTGGGCGATGCCGGCAGCGCAGCGGTGAAAGTGCAGGTGCCGTCGGGCCGTACGCAGGTCTTGTTCGCCGGTACTGCAACGACATTTGGACGCGCCCAGGACATCAACGATGACGGTGAAGTGGCCGGCTATCTCAGCCAGCAGAACAAGTTCTGCGGACAGGCAACTGCCGCAAGCTGGGATCGTGACGGCCGCATTCAAATCTTGCCGCATTTGCGCGGGCAGGCGTCCAGCCGTGCACATGCCATCGGTGACGACGAGGTCGTCGGTCAATCCGGCCCCGGCCTGTATTGCGACAAGCCCTATAGCGAAGAAGAACGAGCCGTTATCTGGCAGTCGCGGCGCGTTACGGATCTCAACAGCCTGATTCCTGGCTGGCTGGGAATAACGTTGACGCGCGCAGTGGGCGTGAACCACAAAGGCCAGATCGCCGTCATCGGATTCAGGACTGCCGAACCGCTCGCAGAATGCCCGGTGCTCACCTGGGATGAGAACGACAACCCGCTGCTCGACTACTCGAAGAAGTGCCGCAATTTTCACAGCTTCGTGCTGACACCGATTCACTAGAAGAGACCCGCGTTCCTCGAGCGGATCGAACGGCCGCGGGCACGTACACGCGACCAACAAAAAAGCCGGCTTTGAGCCGGCTTTTTTGCGTCGCGCCCATTCTTCGTTGAAGAACGGCGCCGGAGTTCGGAGCGGTCTTACTTGCCCATCGCCTTGATGCGGGCCGACAGGGCGCTCTTGTGGCGCGCGGCCTTGTTGCGATGAATGACGTTCTTGTTGACCAGCGAATCGATCAACGGCTGGGCATCCTTGAGTGCCGCAGAGGCATCGGTCTTGTTGCCGGCCGTGACGGCGTCGCTGACCTTGCGCAGGGCCGAGCGCATGCGTGAACGGAGCGCCACGTTGCGGGTGCGGTTGGTTTCAGCTCGACGGGCGGCTTTTTCGGCCGACTTGGTATTCGCCACGAAGCAATCTCCAGAAACGGGGTCGTTTTGAGGCCGCGTAGTGTGCTGAGCGACCCCCGCCTTGTCAACGCTCGCCACTTTTACCCCATTCGAGTCCGGTATAGTGCGCCCCAACTTGAGGTTTTCCTTTATTTTTCGGGTGCTTGCACGGTGAGCGGAGCGATTTTCAAGAGCACGGCGGTGACCGGCGTGGCGACGCTGGTGTCGCGGATCACGGGCCTGGCGCGCGAGATGATTTATGCGCAGGCCTTCGGCGCCAGCGCCTTCATGGACGCCTGGCTGGTGGCCTTCAAGATTCCGAACTTCCTGCGCCGCCTGTTTGCGGAGGGCTCGTTCTCCCAATCCTTCGTCCCGGTCATCAGCGAGTACAAACACAAGCGCCCGCAGGACGAAGTGCGCGGTCTGGTCGACGATGTCGCGGGCACCTTCGGCGTCGTGTTGTTCGTCATCACGCTGATCGGCGTGATCGCCGCGCCGCTCATCATCCTCGCGTTCGCGCCGGGCTGGCATGCCGACGGCAACAAGTTCGACCTCGCGGTCTCGATGCTGCGCTGGACGTTTCCCTATCTATTCTTCATCTCGCTGAGCGCGTTGTTCTCGGGAGTGCTCAACAGCTACGGCAAGTTCGCATTGCCCGCATACACGCAGGTGATCATGAACATCGTCATGATCGTCGTGGCGCTGTGGATCGCGCCGCACACTGCGAACCCGGGCGTGGCGCTGGCGATGGGCGTGTTCGTGAGCGGCATCCTGCAACTCGGGTTCCAGGTGCCGATGGTCATGAAGTTGGGCCTGTTCCGCTGGCCGCGGTGGCGGCCGGCCGCGGAGGGCGTGAAACGCATCGGCAAGCTGATGTTGCCCGGCATCGCCGGTTCGTCGATGGCGCAGGTCAGCCTGCTGCTCGACACGCAGATCGCCTCGTTCCTGATCACCGGCAGTGTTTCGTGGCTCTATTACGCCGACCGGCTCATGGAATTCCCGCTCGGCGTCTTCAGCATCGCGCTCGCGACCGTGATCCTGCCGGGCCTGTCGAAGCACCACGCCGCGGATTCTCCCGAGCGCTTCACCGCCACACTCGACTGGGCCCTGAAGCTCGTGATCCTGCTCGTGTCTCCGGCGGCGGTGGCGATGCTGGCGTTCGCCGGCCCGCTGACCGCGACCACGTTCGGCTACGGCAAGTTCAGCGCCTACGACGTCGACATGGCGAGTTACGCGCTCATGGCCTATTCGTGGGGTCTGATCGGGTTCTCGCTGGTCAAGGTGCTCGCGCCCGGTTACTTCGCGCGCCAGGACACGCGCACGCCGGTGCGCGTGGGGTTCATCGCGCTCGGGTGCAATATGGCGCTCAATATCGCGGTCGTCCTGCCGGCCAAGAAACTCGGATTCCCCGCGCCGCATATCCTGCTTGCCACGGCCACCTGTGTGTCCGCCGCCATCAACACCACGCTGCTGTGGCGCGGGCTGGTAAAGATCGGTGTGTACAAGCCAAAACCCGGCTGGGGCGTGCTGCTCGCGCGCATCGTGTTCGCGAACGCGGTCATGGCCGCCTTGCTGGTGTGGATGGCGGGCAGCACCGCCGACTGGCTGGCGCTGCCGCCGCTGCATCGCGCGGCACGCCTGGCCGTCTGCGTCGTCGGGGCTGCCGCGGCCTACTTCGCCGCGTTGTACGTTTCCGGTGTGCGTCTGGCGCAGATGCGCGGCGGCCACGCATAATCCCCGATGGAAATCGTTCGCGGATTGCAGGGTCTGAAAGAGAGGCATCGCGGCGCCGCCATCACGGTGGGCAGCTTCGATGGCATTCATCTCGGACACGGCGCGCTGATCGCGAGTGCCTGCGCGCTCGCGGCCCAGGCCGGAAGGCCCGCGATGATGCTGACGTTCGAACCGCTGCCGCGCGAATATCTTGCGCCGCAGGATCCGCCGGCCAGGTTGACCGACCTGCGCGAGCGCTGGCGGGTCCTCGAACGGTCTGATTTGAGTTTTCTGTGCGTGCTGCGCTTCGACGAGAAGCTGCGGTCGCTCACCGGTGAGCAGTTCGTGAGCCTGTTGTCGGAGCGCTTTGCTGCCTCGGCAGTGGTGGTCGGCCAGGACTTTCGCTTCGGCCGCGGTGGCGCTGGCAGCGTGGGCTTGCTGCGCGCGGCGGCGGACGCCGGGAGATTCGCGCTCGAGCTGGTGCCGTCCGTATGTATCGACGACACGCGGGTGAGCTCGAGCGGTGTGCGGGCCCTGCTGGCCGCAGGAGATTTTCGCCGGGCGCGCGATTTGCTCGGCCGCGCGTATTCGATGCGTGGCCGCGTGGTGGAGGGCGAGAAGCTGGGGCGGCGGCTGGGTTATCCGACGGCCAACATCCGCATGCGGCGCGCGAAGCTGCCGTTGAGCGGGATTTTCGCGGTGCGCGTGCGCGGCGTGGACGAGGGCAATGTACATACAGCGCGCAACGGCGTTGCGAGTCTCGGGTTTCGCCCCACGGTGGGTGGCACCGAACCGTTGCTCGAGGCGCACGTGTTCGATTACGAGGGCACGCTGTACGGACGTGAGATAGAGATCGAGTTCGTCGCGAAGATCCGCGACGAGGAGAAGTTCGAGAACCTCGATGCGCTGGTGCGGCAGATGCACCTGGACGCAGCCGAGGCGCGCAAGATTCTGCAGAAGACTGTTTAGTTAGAGGAATGTGACCGCAGTGGCCGACTACAAGAGCACGATCAATCTCCCCGAGACCGGCTTTCCTATGAAGGCCGATCTCGCGCAACGCGAACCGAAAATGCAGGCCGCCTGGGAAGCCGGCGACCTGTACGGCAAATTGCGCGCGATCGCGCGCGGCCGGCCGCGCTTCGTGCTGCACGATGGACCGCCGTACGCCAACGGCGCGTTACATCTCGGTCACGCGGTGAACAAGGTGCTCAAGGACATCGTGGTCAAGTCGCACTCGCTCGATGGTTACGATTCGCCGTACGTGCCGGGCTGGGACTGCCACGGGCTGCCGATCGAACACGCCGTCGAGAAGAAAGTCGGGCGCGTGGGCGCGAAGATTTCGGCGAAAGATTTCCGTGCGGCCTGCCGCAAGTTCGCGACCGAACAGGTCGAGCTGCAGCGCAGCGAGTTCAAGCGTTTCGGCGTGTGGGGCGACTGGAAACATCCCTATCTCACGATGGATCCGCACTTCGAGGCGCAGCAGATCCGCGCGCTCGGCCACATCATCCGCAACGGGCATCTGTACAAAGGCGCCAAGCCGGTTCACTGGTGCCTGGATTGCCGCTCGGCCCTCGCCGAGGCGGAAGTCGAGTATGAAGACAAGATCTCCGCGGCGGTCGACGTGGAGTTCCGCGTTGCCGACAACGGCGATCTGGCGCGCCGCATCGGCGTGAGCCCCGATGTCATCGGTGCGTTTCCAGTTTCCATTCCGATCTGGACGACCACACCCTGGACGCTGCCGGCGAACGAGGCAGTTAGCCTCGGGCCGAAGATCGAATACGTGTTGCTCTGGGTGTCGCGCAACGGGCAGTCCGAGTTGTTAGTCCTGGCAAACGAGCTGCTGGACGCTTCGCTGACGCGTTATGGCTTGAACAAGGGCCAGGTGCTGGTGCAGTTCGAAGGCGCTGCGCTCGAACATCTGCAGCTGCAGCATCCATTCCTGCCCAAACACGTACCGGTGATCGTGGGCGAGCACGTGACGCTCGAAGCGGGCACCGGCGCCGTGCATACCGCGCCCGCGCACGGCCAGGACGATTTCATCATCGGCCAGAAGTACAGCCTGCCGGTCGACAACCCGGTGATGGGCGACGGCCGCTTCCGCGAAGGCACGCCGTTCGTCGCGGGAATGAAGATAGACGAGGGCGGCGAGGTCCTGATCAAGGAGCTCGAGAGCCGCGGTCGCCTGCTCAAGCACGAGCAGATCAAGCACAGCTACCCGCATTGCTGGCGCCACCACACGCCGGTGATCTTCCGCGCGACGCCGCAATGGTTCATCAGCATGAACCAGAACCATTTGCGCGAACACGCATTGCGCGACATCAAGAAGGTGCAGTGGACGCCGGCCTGGGGCGAGCAACGCCTCGCGGGCATGATCGAGAACCGCCCGGACTGGTGCATCTCGCGCCAGCGTACCTGGGGTGTGCCGATCGCGCTGTTCGTCCACAAGCAGACTCAGGCGTTGCATCCACGCACGGCCGAACTACTCGAGCAGGTGGCCGCGCGCATCGACAAGGACAATATCGAAGCCTGGTTCGAGCTCGATCCGCGCGAGTTGCTGGGCGACGAGGCCGACTCGTACGAGAAAGTGGCCGACGTCATGGACGTCTGGATGGACTCGGGGCTGTCGCACGAGTGTGTGCATCACACCCATCCCGACGACGTGAAGCCGCCGGTCGATCTGTATCTCGAAGGCTCGGACCAGCATCGCGGCTGGTTTCACTCTTCGTTGCTGACTTCGGAAGCGCTGTACGCGCGCGCGCCTTACAAGGGCGTGCTGACGCACGGCTTCACGGTCGACGAGAAGGGTCGCAAGATGTCCAAGTCGCTGGGCAACGTGATCGCGCCGCAGAAGATCATGTCCACACTCGGCGCCGACATCATGCGCCTGTGGATCGCCGCGACCGACTACGCGAACGAGATGAGCCTGTCGGAGGAAATCCTCAAGCGCATCTCGGATTCGTATCGCCGCATGCGCAATACGGTGCGGTTCCTGTTAGGCAATCTCGCGGGGTTCGATCCGGCCGCGGACCTCTTACCCGCGGACCAGATGGTCGCCATCGACCGCTGGGCGCTGGCGCGTGCCGCGGCGCTGCACGAGGAGATCGCCGACGCGTATCGCAAGTACGAGTACCACCTGATCTACCAGAAGATTCACAACTTCTGCATCGTGGATCTGGGCGGCTTCTATCTGGATATCCTCAAGGACCGCCTCTACACCACGCCGAAGAAAAGCGTGGCGCGGCGTTCCGCGCAGACCGCGCTATTTCACATCGCCGAAAGCATGGTGCGCTGGCTCGCGCCGATCCTGTCTTTCACGGCCGATGAGATCTGGGCGTTCCTGCCCGGCAAGCGCAGCGAATCGGTGTTCCTCGAGACCTGGCACGAACTGCCGAAGGTCGCCGAAGACCCGATCGACTGGAACGGCTTCATCGCGTTGAAGACCGCGGTTTCGCAGGAGATGGAAAAGCTGCGCGTCGCCGGCACCATCGGCGCGCCGCTCGACGCCGAAGTCGAAGTGTTCTGCAAGGACGACTACCTGGCGAAGTTCCAGGCGCTCGGCGAGGAGCTGCGGTTCCTGCTGATCACCTCGGAGGCGCGCGTGAAGCGCGTGAGCAATGCGGCCGGCCCGCCGGTCGGCGCCATCAAGGTGGCCGAGATCGCGAAGGAAGGCGGGTTGTGGATCCGCGTGCAGCCGACCAGCGCGCCCAAGTGCGAACGCTGCTGGCATCACCGGCCCGAGGTGGGCTCTCTGCCTGAGCATCCGACGTTGTGTGAACGGTGCGTGACCAACGTCACGGGGCCGGGCGAATCGCGGAAGTACGTATGAACGACGCCGTCAAACTACCGATCGGCGCGAGCGGAATCCGCCTGCTGTGGATCTCCGTGCTGGTGATCGCCGGCGACCAGCTGACCAAGCTGTGGATCGAACGCACGATGGCGCTGGGCGATGCGTTCGCGGTGCTGCCGGTGCTCGACATCGTGCGTGCGCACAACTCGGGGGCGGCGTTCAGCTTCCTCGCGACCGCGGGCGGCTGGCAGCGCTGGGCGTTTTCGGTGCTCGCGGTCGGCGTGTCGATCGGACTCATCTACTGGCTGCGCACCATCGCGCGCGCCACGCACGGTCTGCTCGCGACCGGCCTGGCGCTGATACTCGGCGGCGCCATCGGCAACGTCATCGACCGGATCGAACACGGATACGTGGTCGACTTCGTCTACGCGCATTGGGGGCCGCATTATTTTCCGGCGTTCAACGTGGCCGACTCGGCCATCAGCATCGGCGCCGTGCTGGTGGTCCTCGACGCGTTGCGCGAATGGCGCCGCGAGCAGGCGCTCAAGGCAAACCAGGGGAAGTGACCGGCACCGCATGAAAATCCTGCTCGCCAATCCGCGTGGATTCTGTGCCGGCGTCGATCGTGCCATCGACATCGTCGAGCGCGCCATCGCGTTGTTCGGCGCGCCTATCTACGTACGCCACGAAGTGGTTCACAACGTGCACGTGGTGGATAGACTGCGCCGCCTCGGGGCGGTGTTCGTCGACGAGCTCGACCAGGTGCCCGACAACGCCACCGTGATCTTCTCGGCGCACGGCGTTCCCGCGGCGGTGGAAAACGAAGCGTCGCGCCGCGGCTTGACGGTGTTCGACGCCACCTGTCCGCTGGTCACCAAGGTGCACATGGAAGTCGCGCGTTATGCGCGTGAGGGCCGCGACGTGGTGTTGATCGGTCACGCCGGGCACCCGGAAGTCGAAGGCACCATGGGGCGCTTCGATACTGCGAACGGCGGGCGCATGCATCTCATCGAGAACATCGAGCAGGCCGCGAAGCTCGAAGTGCGCGACGCGGAGCGGCTGGCCTTCGTCACACAGACCACGTTGTCGGTGGATGACACGGCCGCGATCGTCAATGCGCTGCGGCAGCGGTTCCCCTCGCTCGCGAGCCCGCGCCGCGAAGACATCTGTTACGCCACGCAGAATCGCCAGGATGCCGTGAAGGAGCTGATCGCGAGCTGCGACGTGTTGATCGTCGTGGGCTCGATCACCAGCTCCAATTCCAATCGCCTGCGCGAGCTGGCGGAGCGCGCCGGCCGGCCGGGTTATCTCATCGACGACGCGTCGTTTCTGCAGCGCGAGTGGTTTGAGGGCAAAAATGCCGTGGGCGTGACCGCCGGCGCGTCGGCGCCCGAAGAACTGGTGCAGCAGGTCGTGGCACGCTTGCGCGAATGGGGCGGAACGCAGGCCGACGAATTGAAAGGGCGCGAAGAACACGTCGTGTTCTCGTTGCCGCGCGCGTTGCGCACCAGCGCGCCGCGCAGCTGAGCGCGGCCTGAGGCCAGCGGCCTAACGCCAGCAGTCGGCGGATCGATCCGCTCCGCTGGCATCAACTGCCTTGCGCCGTCCGTTCTGATCGAGCGACAACTCGACGCATCTCGCATCACTTTCCTGGCCGCGGGCCTGCGACGCGCGCGCGGTCGCGACATAGGCGAGCCCGTCGGCACTGGCCTGGACTCCGATCGTGTAGAAACCGTGTTCGGAGACCGGCTCGAGCCCGAGCCCGGCGGGCGCGGGCGCAAGGATCTCGGCGCCCTGTGCGTAACGCGCGTGGATGCCGAAAAACCGGTCCTGCGCGCTTTGCGCGGCGATCAGCGCCGCGCGGCCGTCGGCGCGGTGAACGCGCAGCTGGTGCGTGCGCCACAGGGGGATCGCGAGCGCTACGAGCACGGCGATGACGATGAGCGCGGTGAGGATTTCCGCGAGGGTGAAGCCGCGCGCACAGTGCCGTGAAGAGTGCAACGCGCTACTCCACGGCCACGCGTTGCCAGGACAGCCGCGCCAGGTCGCCGCGTTCGAAGCAGCGCACGGGAACGGCCGGTGCACAGTCGCCTGCGCCGGCCACTCCATCGACGACCCACATGACATCGGCTCGCTGACGATCCACGGCGCGGCGGCTGGCGAACCCCGTGCTCACGATCTCGAAGTGGGCGCCGGCCAATGAGGCACCGGGTAACTGCGGCAGCGCCGCTTCGAAGCCCGCGAAACGCGTGGTGGTTTCGTAACGATCCGCCGAGCCCGGCATGAAACCCGAGCCGCTGACGGCAGCAGTGGCGGGATCGGCCGGGGAAGCAGAGAGGTTCACGATACGGCTGATGGCGGATTCGATGCCGGCACTGGCGGCGGACGCGGCATTCTCGCGAAACAGCGCGTTCTGCGCCAGCAACCGCTCGACGTGGGCGGTGCTCGCGCCGGCGAGCCCTAACAGGGTCACGAGCGACAACAGGATGAGGCCGATGACGAGCGTCGTGCCGCGTTGCCGGGGCGCATTCATGGCGCTGGCAACGGAGCGTCGCGCAGGTTGCGCAGTGCCACCGTGCGCTCGATCAGCAGCCGGCGCTGCGCGGCCTCGGCGGCCGCGGGCACGTACGTCACATCGGCGTAGCGCAAGGTGCGCCCATCGAAGTAGCCCCCCTCGGTGACATCGGCGCGCACACGCAACCAGACACGCACGGCGATGACCTGCTGGCCGCGCAGCGCGGCGACGTCGGGCGGCACGAAGCGCACGAGGCCGTCTGCCAGCATGCCGATTTCCACCTGCAGGTCTTCGACGCCGGGCAGGACTTCTTCATCGCGAAACTGCGCCGCGCCGCCGGCCTCGGTCAGCGCCTTCACCCGCAAGGAAGGCCAGGCGGCGTGTCCGACGGAATTGTTGGCGATGTAATAGGTACGGACCTCGAGATCGCGCACTTCGTTGTCTTCGTTCACGGGGCCGGGCGCGTGCCCGTCGAAGAACAGATCCTGGAATCCGAACGCGGCGAGGCGTTGCGAGTAGAGCTGCAGTCTCCCCGCATGCGGCGCAACGGCCTTCGAGGAAACGTGACGCACGGTCAACGTGTCCGATCCTGCGCGTGCGCCGCCGGCGCTCGCGGTGGGAGCGCAGTCGAGTGCACCGCTGCCCAGCGCGAACGAATTGTTGGAGCCCTGTACCGGAAGCTCCAGATCCACGGCGAAGTTGACGCCGCAGTCGTGCGCGCCGGCTGGCATCTGACCCACCGCGGCGGCGCCAGCTGCATCCGGCTGGCGCAACGCGTCTCCGGCGGCGAGCACGGAGCCGCCGCGCACTACGCGTACGCGCGGCGACGGATTGAAGCCATAGAAGCCGGCGTGATCGAGATCGCCGGTAACGACCGACAACACGTGCCGTGCGGAATCCTGCAGGCGCGCGAGGCTTTCGTTGGTCGCGAACTGATCGCGGCAGCGTTGCAGCACGGCGAGGAACGCAGCCAGCAACACGAGGCCGAGCACCATGGCGATCATGATCTCCGGCAGGCTGAAGCCACACTGGTTGCCCTGCGGACGAGGCACGCTCAGCCCGCCACCGGCGGTGTCGGCACTTGCAGCGAGACCGTTTCGGCATCGGCGAAGCGCGGATCCTGCCAACGCAACGAGATGACGAGGTGGCCGGGTTCGACTGAGCCGGTGGCGGGCGCGTATTCGATGACGGCGAGGCTGTCTCCCGGCAGCGTGGCCAGTGCCCTTTCCGCGAAGTGGGCGAGATCGGCGGCGGCAAGTTGCGGTGCATCGCAGCCCGCGGCATCACACGGCGACGCACTCATTTCCGCGCGGGCCGTGGCGTAGCGCGCCGCGGCCGTGGGATTGGCGTTGATACGTTCCGCCATGTCGCGCAGCAGATGGGTCGCGGCCACCAGGCGCAGCGACTGCCCTTGAGAGCGCAGGCTGTCGAGCAACATGGCCGCGGCGCCGAGCAGACCCAGCGACAACACCGCGAGCGCGATCAGCGCCTCGACCAGCGTGAAACCGCGGGCGCGATGTCTCATGGGCAGGCCGTTTCCGCGGGGCTGGTGACGCGCGCGCGGCCGCCCTGGCTGACCACGATGGCGCGCGGCCGCGCGATACGCTGCGAATCGCAGATAGTTAGAGTGCCGGTGCTGGCGGCGAGGGAGTCGGGCCAGAAGGAGAGGCGCAGCCGCGACGAACGCAGCACCACGCCCGGAGGCAGGGACTGCGCGGCGAGCAGGGCGGGGCGCCCATCCACCTCGAGGAACACCTGCCAATGTCCGGCTTGAGTGCCTGCGGTGAGGCACTGGCCCGCCGCGTCGCTCAGACACAGCACGCCCGTGCGGCCTTCCAGGATCGAACCGGCGCGCGCCTGTTGCAGCCCCGCCAGCAGCTCGTAGGCGGCACTGCGGACCGCGCCGGCGCGCAGGTCCGCCCGGAAACCCGGCACCGCCAGGCCGGCGAGCGTGGCGACGACCGCGAGGCCAAAACATAACTCGACGAGGGTGATGCCCCGGCTTCCATTCCGCGTATGCATGGCGTGAATTCTGAGCTCCTCGCCACCGGTCCGTGGAGCGGCAAAAGGGCTGCATTCGAGCCATTTCGCATTGCCGGGCCTGCCCTCGCGCGTATACTCGCGCCCATGCCAATGACGGACCTCGATCCGGCCCTGGTCGAAAGCTTGAACAAGCGGCTCCTGGGGCACGGCGTCAGACCCACCGCGCAGCGTCTGCGTATCGCCTCGCTGCTCCTGGGGCGTCCACAACATCTCTCCGCCGAACAGGTGCTCGCCGGCCTGCGCAGCGTCGGGCTGCGGGTTTCAAAGGCCACGATTTACAACACGCTGAACCTGTTCGCGGCTTCCGGCCTGATCCGCCAGCTTTCGGTCGGCAACGACCGCTGCTGGTTCGATTCGAACACCGACGCGCACTATCACTTTCACGACCTCGACACCGGCGCGTTGATGGATGTCTCCCTGAGAGATGTGGAGTTCCAGAAGCTGCCCGAGCCGCCGCCCGGGATGCAGGTGGATGGCATCGAGCTCATCATCCGGCTGCGCCGCAAGGTCGCCTGACTCAATCGTCGGCTTCCATCGCCAGCCCAGCGCCATTAGAATGCGCGCCCTGCCGAATTCGCCCTCTTAGCTCAGCTGGTAGAGCACTTCATTCGTAATGAAGGGGTCATCTGTTCGAATCAGATAGAGGGCACCAGTTTTTCGCGATGCGATCGCCACCGCACGGTGGCGGCCGGGCCGGTAGTTAGTACTGCCGCGCCCCGGGCGAGCAGCCCGGCCGGATCCTTCGACTCGCGGCCGACGCGGCAGGCGTCGAGCCGGACCGGGGCCGGTGCCGTCCCGGCTCCTACGGGCTTTCCCGGTCCGAATCTGCGTTTTGAGCACTTGTTTTTCATCTGCCGTGCGTTATAACGCCTTCGCTTTCGAGCAAACCCCATCAAGGCGTTCCAGGAAAACTGTTGGTGAATCCAGACGGGCCGGCGAGCCCAAACCCTGCAGGCGATGACCAGCCCGCGCGCTGTTCGATGTGGATCCGCGTCTTCTCGCGCATCCCGCTCGCGCTGTGGTACCCGATCGCGCGTTTCATGGCCTGGTGCGCCTGGCGTGTGTTCCCGTATCGCCGTCACGTGGTCGACGCCAATCTCAAGGCGGCTTTCCCCGAATGGGACGAGGGCACGCGCGAACGCGTGATCCGCGACTACTACCGCGGCTTTGCCGACATGCTGGTCGAGGTCATGCATTCGCTGCGCCTCACGCCCTGCGAATTGCAGCGCCGCGTGACGCTCGTCAATCCCGAGCTGGTGCGCGACCAGGTGGCGCTCGGCAAGCCGGTGCTGCTGGTGGCCGCGCATCAATGCAACTGGGAGTGGATGCTGCTCGGGCTCTCGACGCAGCTCGGCATCCCGGTCGACGCCGCCTACAAGCCGCTGATCGACAACTGGGCGGAAGTCGAGATGCGCAAGCTGCGCGGCCGGTTCGGCGCCCGGCTGATCCCGGCGCAGGAGTTGTTAGGCGACATCATCAGGCAGCGCGGCGTGCCACGCGCCATCGCCATGGTGGCGGACCAGGAACCGGTGTCGAGCGAGCGCAAGCAGTGGCTCAAGTTCCTCAATCGCGATACGGCGTTTTTTCTGGGGCCCGAAGAGATCACGCGCACGACGCGTTACGCGGCGTTTTTCCTGCGCCTGCGGCGCAAGGCGCGCGGCCGGTACGAAGTGGAGTTCGTGAAGCTCGCCGAGGCGGGCGAACAGCTGCCCGCCGGCGAATTCACGGCGCGTTATGCCCGCCTGGTCGAGGAGCAGATCCGCGCGGCGCCCGCGGACTGGCCCTGGTCGCACAAGCGCTGGAAGCTCAAAAAACCGCTTTATTGTCCAAACTGACTTGACCTAATGCGCCGATCGGGTTGTTAGTCTCCCGAACCCTACGTCGCTGCGTCGCGACGGCGCCGGTGTTTCCACGGGCCCTTAATCTGGGGCCACGTATGAACAACACGACCACTTCCCATGAAACTCCAGCTACGTTGCTCGCGCCGCTGGCGCGTGGCCTCATGCGCCGCGCTCCAGAAATTCTCTCCCTGTCGATCCACGACGCGCGTGGCAATGCGCTCTGGTCGAGCGGCGACTTCCTGCTCGCGGAAGACTGCGCGCTGATCGCGGAAGTGGTCGAAGATCCGCATGACGTGCGCGGGCGCTCCGACGGCCTGTGGTGGGAGAGCGCGGATACCGCTCGCGCACGTTGTGCACTTGCGATATTCGAGGGAGCGGAATTCCGCGGCGTGACGCTGGTGGTGTTTTCGGGCCTGACCACGGGCGAGAGCGAACGCGGCGAGCGGGTCACCGAACTTGCGCCGGTGTTGCCGGTGCTCGGCAAGGCGTTGCGGATGCTCAAGTCCGAAGAGCCCGAACCGGCTCCGCCGCCGTCGCGTGTGGCCTCCGACACCACGGTCATCGCGGCGCTGCGCTTCGAGAATATTGCTTCGACGGAAGGGGGCGCACGCGACGAACTGGCCGAGGACCTGGCGACTCTCGAACGCGAAGAGCGGCTGCTCTCGCTCATCGATGTCGCGCTGCGCGACGACGAATTCGCGCTGCACCTGCAGCCGATCGTCTCGCTGCGCGATGAGACTTCACAGCTGATCGTCGAGGTGCTGATCCGCCTTCCCACGGAGGAATTCGGCGTGCTGGCCTCGCATGATTTTCTCGAAACGGCCGAACGCCACGGGCGCATGCCGGCCATCGACCGCTGGGTCATTCGCGCGCTGCTCGTCTGGATGCAGCGCAATCGCGAGCGCTGGGCCGATGTCAACGCGGTGTTCTCGGTGAACCTGTCCGGCCGATCGGTGGTGCGCCCGGATTTCCGCGACTATCTCGAAAATTGCCTCGACAAATCGGGCCTGCCGCTGACCTCGCTGCGCTTCGAGATCGCCGAGCTCGACATGAGCCTGGCGCCGCAGGAGTTCGCGTCGCTGGCACGTTCGCTGGCGGATCGCGGCTGCGAGGTGTCGGTCGACAATGCCGGCACCGGCAGCGGACGCTTCGAATTCCTGCGCGAAGTGAACGCTGACATCCTCAAAATCGACGGCTCGCTGGTGCAGGGCGCATCGGACGACATCGTCTCGCGCGCGCTGATCAACGGCCTGGTGCACATGGCCGACACATTGGGCATGCGCACCGTGGCGAGCCAGGTGGATTCCACCGGCAAGCTGCGCGCGGTCACGCAGCTGGGCGTGGACTATGCGCAGGGGTTTCAGCTGAGCTCACCCGAACACATCGACACGTTCGAGTTCCTTGCCTGCGGCAGGCAGCGCTCGCCCGACGGCGGGGCGGCGGCTCCGACGTAGACGATGCCCTCGCGCGCGATGCGGCCGGCGGGTCAGCGCGCCGGGCGCTCCGGCAGATGACGTACACGCGCCTGGTAGTCGCGCAGTAGTTCGGCGGCGAATTCGGCGAACACGCGCACCTTGGCCAGATGCTGGGTGGCACGCGGATACACCACGCTGAGCGCCGGTCCCTCGCACGAGAACTCGCGCAGGATCTCCACCAGTCTGCCCTCCGCGAGATACCCGGCCACCAGCAGATCGGAGCTCTGCAGGATCCCCTGGCCCTCGAGCGCCGACGAGGTGATGGGCTCCGTCGTGTTGAATGCGAGCGTGCTCTGGATACGCAGCTTCATGACGCCGTTGCCCTGCTTGAACGTCCATGCAGGCCGGGCGCCATCGGCGCGCAGGTAACCGATGCAGCGATGTTGCTTGAGATCGGCCGGTGTACGCGGCACACCTGCGGCGGCGATGTAGGCCGGCGCGGCGCAGGTCACGAGCCGGGAAGTTGCGATCCGCTTCGCGATCAGATCGGGAGTGCGGATGGTGCCGGCGCGCACCGCCACGTCCACGCCTTCGGCCGCGAGGTCCACGAAGCGATCGTTGTAACGCACTTCGATCGCGACCTGCGGATACCGCTGCGTGAAGCGCGGCAGGGCGGGGGTCAGCAGGTGTTTGCCGAAGGCGACCGGGACATCGACGCGCAGGCGCCCCTGGGGGCGGTCGCGCGCCAGGCGCATCTCGTCATCCGCCGCCGCGACCTCCGCGAGAATGCGCTGGCAATGCGCGAGATAGACCGCGCCTTCGGGCGAAACAGAAACCTTGCGCGTGGTCCGGTGCAGCAGGCGTGTGCCGAGGTGTTTCTCGAGCTGCGCCACGTGGGCGCTGACCATGGCGCGCGACAGGTCCATGGCATCCGCGGCGCGCGCGAACGAGCCGAATTCCGCGACCCGGGCGAAAACCCGCATTCCGAGCAGTTGGTCCATGGGCCTGGATTGTATGGCAGGACCGGACAATGAATTACGTTTTGCCCGGTTTTTGAAACCCAATGCGCCGGTTAGGTTACACACCGCGCAAAGGAGTCATTACCATGTTCCTGGTCGATCGTTCCCCGCTCGCCGTGTTGCTGCCGCTCGCCCTGCTGGTGGGAGCGGTGTTGTGGTCCAACCATTCAGGTGGAGCCTCGGGGAAGCAGTCCGCCTCGCGGACGCAGCACGAGCAGCAGGATCAGACGGTCGCGGCCAATTTGCCCTCGAGGTGACGCGACAGCTCGGCGATGGTCGGGAAGTCGAACAGCTCGGTGAGGTCGACCAGCCCCGGATAGACGCGATCGATCTGCTCGTGGATCTCGATGAGCTTGAGCGAGCTGGCGCCGATCTCGAACAGGTTGTCGTTCACGTCGATGTTGCGTTCCAGCGCGGCATCGCAGATGTCCTTGATCCGGAGTTCGATTTCCGTGCTCGTGGCCTTCGCACCGCCGGCCGCTTCGAGCTGTGCACGAAGCGAACCGATCTCGGCCATCTCCGCGGCGAACACGCCGTTCTCGTAATCCGCGGCGAGCAGGCCGCGCTGGATTTTTCCGCTGGTGGTCTTGGGCACGCGTTTGACCGGCACCACGTGCGCGACTTCGAGACCGGTATGTTCGTTGACCAGGCGCGTGACCTGCGCGGCGATGGGCATGAACTCCTTCATGTCCATGCGATGCAGCACGAAGATGATGAGGTCGTCGGTGCTCGCACCCTTCGGGCGCACGCCGGCGGCAACCACCTTGCCGAGCTCCAGGCCGTCGGCCCGCTGCGCGATGCTCTCGATGTCGTGCGGGTAGTAGTTCTGCCCGTTGACGAAGATGATCTCCTTCGCGCGGCCGGTGATGAAGAGTTTGCCGCCCTTCATCATTCCGAGATCGCCGGTGCGCAGCCAGCCGTCGGCCGTGAAGCCCTTGGCATTGGCTTCCGGGTTTTCGAAGTAACCCTTCGTGACGTTGTCGCCGGAGATGAGGATGTGGCCGATGTGGTTCTCGGGCAGTTCACGATCGTCGTCGCCCGCGATGCGCACCTTGCTGAAGGGCACCGGCTGGCCCACGGCCATGATCGACAATGCATCGGCGTGATCGGCCGGCAGCAGGGCAGGTTGTTTGCCCACGTTGAGCTCATGGCGATTCACCGAGATGGATTCGTACATCTCGCCCGGCGGCTGCGGGAAGCTGACTACCAACGTGGCTTCGGCGAGGCCATACACCGGGTACATCGCCTCGCGCCGCAGTTTCGCCGGCGCCAGCCGCGTCATGAATTCGTCCGCGAGTTCGACGGAGATCGGTTCCGCGCCGTTGTAGATGAGCCGCACGGTCGACAGATCGAGATCTCCGAGCTCGCGTTCGCCGAGCACTTTCAGGTAGTGCCGGAAACCGAAGTTCGGCGAACTCGTCACCGTGACCTGCTTGCGCGATGCGAACGTCATCCACAGCAACGGCCGGCGGATGAATAGTTCGGTGGGCATCACGTTCAGCTGCATGCGATGCGCGAACATCATGATGTGCATGCCGATCAGGCCCATGTCGTGGGTCAGCGGCATCCACGTGAGATTCGTGTCGTGTTCGCCCCATTTCGATGCCTCACCCGCGCCGCGCGCGTTCTTGAGGATGTTGTCGTGCGTGAGCACGATGCCTTTGGGCTCGCTGGTCGAACCGGAGGAAAACTGGATGAACGCGGTATCGCCGGGTTTGACGGCGTGCACCTGGCCGGCTTTCGAGATGTCGTCGACCTGCTCGGCGAAGAACGCACGCGTGTTGAGCGAATCGAACGTCGCCTGCTCGCCGGCGCCGCCCGCGAACGCGCCGATGCGATCGAGCGTCTTGCGGTCGGTATAGATGAAGGGCGTGCCCAGCTTCCGCGCGATGCGCAGCAGCTTGTGTTTGTGCTCGTCGCTGATGCCCAGCGCCACGGGCACCGGAATGATGCCGCCCAACATGCCGGCCCAGAACGCATCCAGGAACTGCTCGTTGTTGGCGAGATAGATGATGAGCTTGTCGCCGGGCCGGGCGCCGAGTTTCTGCAGGTGGTGCAGGATGCCGAGCGCGCGCTCGTACAATTCGCCGTAACTCACCACCCGTTCGCTGGTCTCGGTTTCGAGATAACTGATGGTGCGTTTCACCGTGCGGTTCACGGTGATCAATTCGGCCAGTGTTTGTGCGCTCGTGTTCAAAGAGTGTTCCTGCGTTCCAGCGTCATCATCAACGGGTATTTGGTGCGCAGATTGATCTGCGCTTCGAGCTCGAGTTCCCGGTCGGGTACGTAGCGCAGCCGGTACCGGCGCGCCACCTTATATAAGTGCATGTACATTTCATACAAGGCGAGGGTTTCTCCTATGCAGTGCCTTGGCCCGGCCGCGAACGGCATGTAGGCGAAACGCGGACGTTCGGATTCGTGCGCCGCGTCGAAGCGTTCGGGCCGGAATGCATCGGGGTCCTTCCAGTAACGCGGGTGACGGTGCAGTAGATAGGGGCAGAGCAACACGTCGGTGCCGGCCGGCACCGCGAAGCCGGACAACACGTCGGGCCCGATCGTGCGGCGCGACAGCAGCCAGCCGGGCGGATACAGCCGCAACGCCTCGTCCACCACGTTCTTTGTGTAGGCCAGCGCCTCCATTTCCGCGAGGCTCGGGTCGGATTTCTCCGCCGCCGCATCGATTTCGGCGTGCAGCAGTCTCTCGGCTTCCGGATTCTGCGACAACAGGTACCAGGTCCAGTTGAGACCGCTGGCGGTCGTTTCATGACCGGCCACGATCAATGTCATCGCCTCGTCGATGAGCTCGCGCTCGGACATGGGCGCGCCGGTTTCCTTGTCGCGCGCATCGATGAGCATCTGCAGGAAATCGAAGTGTTCGGTTTTTTCCGCGCGCCGCCGCACCGCGAGACTGCCGACCAGCTTCGCCAGCTGGCGAAACTTGTAGGCGAATTTGAGATCGCGCGCCGGTTCCTTGGTGACGATGTCGAACGGGTTGCCGCCCATCTCTTTCGACAGCCTTTCGAGGTCGGTGCCGAAAATCGACAGCAGCACGATCTCGAGCGTGAGCTCGCTCATGTCGTCGGTGATGTTCACCATCTCGCCGCGGGCGGCCTGTGCTTCCCACTTGGCGATGAAGCGCTCGTTGCAGGCGTCGATGAGCTTCGAGAATTCCGTGATGACACGGCGATGGAAAGCCGGCTGCATCATGTAGCGCTGCCGTTTCCACAGGTCGCCTTCGCTGGTCATGATGCCGTGGCCGAGCAGGATCTTGACGCGGTCCAGCCCCGAACCCTTGGTGTAGTTCTTGTGGTTCGACACCAGCACGCGCTTGACGTCGTCCGGATGATTGATCACCCACATTTCGGCGCGGCGCGCGGGCGAATAAAACCGGTAAGTATCGCCGTGCCGGGCGGCGAGCCCGGTCATGCGGTGGATCGCGTCATCGTCGGCGCCGATGTCGAATTGCATGTCCGCCAGCGGCGGCAGTGGCGCGGAAGCAGGGCTCGGTGACATTGCGCGGAATGATATAGCAATGCGGTTAGACGGCGGGTTTGGGCTCGATCAATCGCCGACGTTTCATTGCAGCCAGCGGCGGATTCACCGACAATTCGCGCCTCTTTTGCCGGCCTCAACCGGATGCCAAACGATTCCGAAGACGCAGGCGGACTGCGCAATACCCTCTACAAGAAGGAGACCCGGTCGAAGCGTCGGATGACTCCGATGCGTCGCTTCGCCTGGCGGATCGTCGCGGCCGTGGGTGTGGGGTTGATCCGGCTTTTCTGGCGCAGTTGTCGCGTCGTGCGCATCGTGGGTGATGAACACACGGCACAGGCGCTGGCGAAGGCGCCTTCGCTGATCCCGGTGTACTGGCATCAACACCAGTTGTTCTGCTCGAAATATCTGCTCGAACAATCGGCGCGCGGATTGAAGCTCGGCTTCCTCATCAGCCCGTCGGTCGACGGAGATATCGGCGTGATGATCGTCTCGCGTTTCGGCGGCACGTCGATCCGCGGTTCGACCACGCACACCGGCGCACGCGCGCTGCGCGACTACTACGACGCATTGACCAAGCAGGGTGTTTCGCCGTCGATCACGCCAGACGGGCCGAAAGGCCCGCGCTTCATTTTCAAGCCGGGCGCGATCCTGCTGTCGCAGATGTCGCAGCGCCCGATTTTGCCGATGGCCTATGCCGCGAGCCGCGCCTGGCTCATCGCGTGGGACAAGTTCGTCATTCCCTGGCCGTTCTCGCGCATCGTCATTGCCGTGGGGCCGCCGCGCCAGGTGCCGCGCGCGATCCAGCCGGCCGCACTCACCGCACTGCAGGCCGAGCTCGCGGACGAGCTGAAAAGATTGTTCGGCGTCGCGCGTGATGCATTGAGCGAGCGGGTGGCGGCATGAGCGTGGATTTCTCCGTCGTCGTGCCGGTGTGCAATGAAGCCGAGAACGTCGAGCCGCTGGCGCGCGAGATCGATGCGGCGCTCGGCGGCCGCGCCTACGAAATGATTTTCGTGGACGACGGCAGCACCGACGACACGGCCGCCATCCTGCTCAAACTCAAGAGCGTGCTGCCGGCGCTGCGCGTGCTGCGCCATTCGTTTCGCAGCGGCCAGAGCGCGGCCGTGGCGAGCGGCGTGCGCGCGGCGCGTGCGCCGTGGATCGCCACGCTCGACGGTGACGGGCAGAACGATCCGGCCGATATCCCGAAGCTCATCGCGGCGCGCGATGCGGCGGCCAACCGCGGCGTGCAGCTGTTCATGGGCAACCGCAAGGCCAGCCGCAAGGACACCGCCTTTCGCAAGCTGCAATCGAGCGTCGCCAACGGCGTGCGCGGCGCCTTGTTAGGCGACGGCACGCCCGACACCGGCTGCGGCATCAAGCTCTTTTCGCGCGACCTGTTCCTCGAGCTGCCGCGTTTCGATCACATGCACCGTTTCCTGCCGGCGCTGTTCCAGCGGCACGGCGCGTCGGTGATCTCCGTGCCCGTGAGCCACCGGCCGCGCACGCGCGGCACGTCGAAGTACGGGATGCTCAATCGTCTGTGGGTCGGCATCGTCGACATCGCGGGTGTCATGTGGCTGCGCCGCCGCTACAAGAGCGGCCTGCTGGTGCGGGAAGACTGAGAAGGAAGGGGCGTCGCATGAAAGAAGTCATTCTCGTGGCCTTTGGCATCACGGTCACGCCCTGGAAACTCGTGGGCTTTCTCGGCGCGCTGATGTTCGCGGGCCGCTGGATCATCCAGGCGCTGGCGACGCGCCGGCACGGCAAGCCGACGATCCCGCGCAGCTTCTGGGTCATCAGCCTCGCGGGCAGCGCGATGGTCACGTCGTATTTCATCTGGGGTAAGAACGACGCGGTCGGCGTGTTGACCAACCTGCTGCCCGCGTCCGTGGCGTTCTACAACCTGATCATGGACATCAAGTCCGGACGCGCGGCCGCCAATGCCTGATATCGGTTTGTTGGGGGGCTCGCCTGGGCCGCGTGTCGTTCCGCCGCCAGTGCCGCGTGTTTCTGCGCCGTCTTTTCCGGCGGTGCCGCCGAGCGATGCGGCGGATTCCGCCGCGCCCCTCGCGCGCGCGGAGGCAGTCGCGGTTGCCGCGCACTTCCTGGCGCCGGTCGCCGCGGCGCCCATCGCGATAGTTAGTGTGCCGGTGTCGCTGGCGCCGGAACCGACGGCGTCCGCTCAATCCAGCGTGACATCTGCGCAGACCGCGCTCGCCGCCGCAAGCAGCGAATACGCGCCCGAACCTGTGCCCCCGCCGACGCCCGTTCCGCCCGCGGCAGTCGCGCCCCGGCCGCTGATCTCCATGCCGACGCCGATCCGCTGGAGCGATCTGCTGTGGCTGGCTTTCGCGTTGTTAGTCGTGATCGGCACCGGGCTCGGCATCCGCGACCCCTGGCCCGCGGACGAGCCGCGATTCGCGGTGGTCGCGCGCGACATGGTCGCCACGGGTGAGTGGCTGTTCCCGCGCGTCGGCGGCGATCTGTACCAGGACAAGCCGCCGCTGTTCTTCTGGCTGCTCGCGGTTTGCTTCACGCTGACCGGCTCGCTCAAATGGTCGTTCCTGATTCCCGCCTTCAGCGCTGCGGGCGGCGTGTTGTTCCTGGTCTACGACCTGGGCCGACGGCTCGTCGGCCGTGAAGCCGGATTCGCCGCGGCGCTGGTGCTGTGCTTCACGCTGCAGTTCGTGATGGTGTTCCGCGGCGCGCAGATCGATCCCGTGTTGTGTTTCCTCACGACGTTGTCGTTGTACGCGCTGCTGCGCCATCTGTTGCTTGGACCGGCCTGGCGCTGGTATTTCCTCGGCGGCTTCGTCGCGGGGCTCGGCATCTTCACCAAGGGCGTGGGTTTCCTGCCGCTGTTGGCGTTGATTCCGTTTTTCCTGCTGCGCGGGTTCCGCTGGCAGGGTCTCGCGGCCATCGACGCGGGCCGGGGCGGCTGGCGCTGGTGGCTCGCGCCGGCCGCGATGTTGCTCGCCGTCTGCCTGTGGTTCATTCCGATGCTGCTCGCAGTCGCCGCGAGCGGCGCGCCCGAGTACGCGGCCTATCGCGACGAGCTGCTGTTCAAACAGACCGTGGGCCGCTATGCGGCTTCGTGGCATCACGTGAAGGGCTGGTACTACTTCATCGTCGAAGTCATCCCGCCGTTGTGGTTGCCGTTCAGCCTGCTGCTGTTCTGGCTGGTGCCGAAATTCAGGACCGCGTTTCGCGAACGCGACGCGCGCGTGTGGCTGCCGCTGGGCTGGTTGCTGCTCGTGCTGCTGTTCTTCTCGTGGAGCCCGGGAAAACGCGGCGTGTACATCACGCCGGCCTTGCCGGCGCTGGCCCTCGCGTCGCTGCCGTTCATCGAGGCCGTACTGGCGCGCGCTGGCGTGCGGCGCGCGGGGCTCATGCTCGGCTCGGCCTTCTTCCTCGTGGCGGCGGCATTCGCTATTGCCTGGTCGACGCACGCGAAGTTCGCCGTCGATACGCTCGCGGCCGCCAACCTGGACGGTCCGGGCGCCGTCTATGTCTACCTTTCGCTGTGCGGCACGGGGCTTGTCTACGCCTTCACACGTGCGCCGCTGGCTGCCTGGCCGGTGGCGATCGGTTCGCTCGCGGTCGTGTTCTCGTATTTCATCGCGCCCTCGATGAACGGCGAACGATCGGGCGGGGATTTCACGCGCGCCGCGCTCGCGCAGGTCAAACCCGGCGAGCAGCTCGCCCTGGTCGCTTACAAGGAGCAATTCCTGCTCTACCTCGACCGGCCCATCGTGAACTTCGGGCACCGGCGTGTCTTCGAGGGGCCGCAGGAATCCTTCGACGCCTCCGCCTGGCTCAACGCGGCACCGGATCGGGTGCTGCTCGTGCCGGCCGATCAGCTCGCGCCTTGCTTCGTCGCAAACGTGGCGAAGGCGGGCTTCACGTCGGGCGAGGATTGGTCGCTGGTGCGGGCTCCGGCGGCAAATGCGTGCGCGGAGAAGGGCGACGCGCGACGGGCGATTCGTTACGTAATCACGCAGCGTTGACCGCGGGCGGAGTCCTATTCTGTTGAGGAGCATGCACTTAGCTTGTGTTCCTCAAAACTTATGACAGAATGCTTCGCAACTTTGGGAGGAAGCAGTTGCCGGAATCTGTGGCGCGGTTCGCCGTTGCTTACAGATCAAAGGCGTAGCGTGCTCTTCGCTCCGACCAAAGATTGGGAGAAGAGTGGCTCAAGCACCTGAACATCCTGCGGATCTGACGGCTTCGGACGTTTTCTCCACGGGCGTATGGTCGGCGCGCGGTGGCAAGCAGACGCTTGGCGTCGACATCGCCTGCACCAAGATTTCCATCGATCTGCAGAACATGCGGAAAGGCGCCGTCGACGGCTGCATCCGCGAGAGCCTCAACTCCCTGCGTGACGCCTCCGGCGTCGATACCGCCTTCGTCTGGCTGTTCAACGCCGACGGCCACACCATCGACGAGATCCATGCCGCTCACGGCGCGCTGGCCCAATGCCGTGTCGAGGCCTGGCGCTCGACCTCGCTCGAAGCGTTCCCGTGGTTCAAGGGCCGCCTCGAGCATCTGCGCCTCTCCGAGATCCGCGACAGCTCGGTGGCCCGCAAGGACCAGGCCATCGAAGCCAAGCGCCTCGCGGAATTGCAGATCGGTTCGGTACTGATGATCGCGTTCCGCGTCAGCGGTGTGCCGGCCGGAATCCTCGGGTTGGCGAACGCGCTGCCGCGCGGCGCCTGGGACGTGAACCTGCAGCTGCTGTTGAAGCTGCTCGGCAACTCCCTCGCCAGCGGCCTCGAGAAGCTCAAGGTCGAGAACCGGCTGCACAAGCTCGAAGAACGCCTCGAACTCGCGCAGGGCGCCGCCAACGATGGCCTGTGGGATTTCGACATCGAAAGCAACGAAGTCCACTTCTCCCCGCGCTGGAAACAGATGCTGGGTTACCCGGTGGATGCGCTGCTGGATTCACCCGACTGGCGCAGCCTGGTTCATCCCGAAGACATGTCGCGCGTGCAGAGCGCGATCCGCGATCACGTGGCCGGCAAGTCGCCGATTTTCGAAAGCGTGCATCGCATGAAGCACCGCAACGGCGACTGGCGCTGGGTGGTGAGCCGCGCCAAGGCGCGCGTGGATGAACATGGCCGGCTGTTGCGGCTGGTCGGCGTCGAGCTCGACATCACCGAGCGCAAGCTCTACGAAGAGGCGCTGTTCCGCGAGAAGGAGAGCGCGCAGATCACGCTGCAGTCGATCGGTGACGGCGTCGTCACGACCGATGCGAATTCCACCGTGGATTACATCAATCCGGTCGCCGAACAACTGACCGGCTGGCGCCTCGAAGATGCGATGGGCCGGCCGATCGAAGAAATCTACCGCGCGTTCCACGAGGAAACCTGCGAGCCGCTCGAGAATCCGTTGAGCGTGTCGATCCGCCGCACGCGGCCGATCAAGAGCGTGCGCCCGATGTTGCTGATCCGGCGCGACGGCAACGAGCTGTACGTGGAAAGCACCGCGGCGCCGATTCGTGACGGCGCCGGGGCCGTGTCCGGCGGTGTGCTCGTGTTCCATGACGTGACCGAGAGCCGCGAGCTCAATCGCCGCCTGTCGTACCACGCCTCGCACGATCTTTTGACCGGCCTCGTGAACCGCCGCGAGTTCGAAAGCCGCGTCGAACGCGCGCTCAAGAGCGCCAAGGCGCGCGAGTCGTCGTATGCGTTGTGTTACCTCGACATCGACCAGTTCAAGATCATCAACGACACCTGCGGCCATTCCGCGGGCGACGTGTTGTTAGGCCAGGTCGGCGCGCTGCTCAAGAGCAAGGTCCGCTGGCGTGACACTCTCGCGCGCCTCGGCGGAGACGAGTTCGGAATTCTTCTGGAAGCCTGCTCGCTCGACGAAGCGCTGCGCACGGCGGAAGTCATGCGCGAAGCGGTGCGCAATTTCAGGTTCACCTGGGAGGACCGCGTGTTCCGGCTCGGCGCGTCGGTGGGCGTGGTGCCCATCGCGGCGGAGAACGAAGACGTGGCGTCGATTCTTTCTGCCGCGGACAGCGCCTGCGCCGCCGCCAAGGAAGCCGGCCGCAACCGCGTGCACAGTTTCGCCGAGAACGACATCGAGCTCATGCGCCGCCGGCGCGAGATGCAATGGGCGGCGCGTATCAACGCGGCGCTGGAAGAGGGCCGCTTCGAGCTGTATCGCATGCAGATCCAGCCGTTGCAGCGCCCCGAGCCCGGCCAGCACTACGAGCTGCTGCTGCGCATGCGCGACGAATCCGGCCGCATGGTGTCGCCCGACAATTTCATCGCCGCGGCAGAACGCTACGGCCTGACTCCGGCGATCGATCGCTGGGTGGTCGAGAACGCGCTGCGCTGGCTGGTCAGCGAGGCGGACGAGCGCGAGAAGCTCGCCATGTGCTCGATCAATCTATCTGGCCAGAGCTTCGGCGACGACAAGTTCCTGCCGTTCGTCATCGAACAATTCAGCAAGAGCGGCATCGACGCCTCGAAGATCTGCTTCGAGATCACCGAGACCGCGGCGGTCGCCAGCTTCAGCCAGGCGAACCGCTTCATCCAGGCGTTGAAGGAGCTGGGTTGCCGCTTCGCGCTCGACGACTTCGGCACCGGCCTCTCGTCGTTCGGTTACCTGAAACATTTCCCGGTCGACTTCCTCAAGATCGACGGCAGCTTCGTGCGCGAAATCCTGCACGACCCGATCGATCGCGAGATGGTGCGTTCGATCAACGAAATCGGTCATCTCACCGGCAAGAAGACCATCGCCGAGTTCGCCGAGAACGCCGAGATCATCCAGATGCTCACCTCGCTGGGCGTCGACTACGCGCAAGGTTATGGCATCGCTCAGCCGCAACGCGTGCTGAAGGCCGTCAACGCCTAGACAGGCGCTGCGCGCCACGGTGGAAAACGGCGCCGAAGCGGCGTCGTCCATTGGGGTTATGATCTCTTCGTTCCGGGGGGATCCATGCGCCAGCTCTTTCGCCTGACTTCCTTGTCCGCGCTCGCGGCCTTGGCGACCCCATTCATGCTCGCGCTGTGCGGCGGCGTCGTGCTCGCGCAAGGTGAGGCGGCCAAGACCGCCACCATTCTCTGGTACGACCAGCCAGCGACCGACTGGGAGAAAGAAGCGCTGCCCATCGGCAACGGCCGCATCGGCGCGATGGTGTTCGGCAGCATCGATACCGAGCGGCTGCAGATCTCCGAAAAATCGCTGTGGACCGGCGGGCCGGGCTCGGAGGACGGTTACAGCTACGGTCTTCCGGCCGACTCGCAGGTCGACCTGGTGCGAAGCATCGGCAAACAACTGGTGGAAGGCGCTCAGCTCGCGCCCGAAGACGTGGCCAAACAACTCGGCCGCAAGGTGCACAACTACGGCGACTACCAGAGCTTCGGCGAGCTCGTGATCGAGCGCGAGCCGCAAGCCGAGCCGGTCACGGACTACCGCCGCGAGCTCGATCTGGACACCGCCATCGCGCGCGTGAGTTTCAAGCAGGGCGGAGTCGGCTACCGTCGCGAGTATTTCATCTCCTATCCCGACCAGCTGCTGGTCGTGCGCTGGTACAGCACCAGCGCGCAGAAGCTCAAGATCCGCTTCGCGGTGCCGGACAATCGCAGCGCGCAGTTCGACGTCGGCGCGCAGGGTCTGACCATCTCGGGTGCGCTCAAATCCAACGGGCTCAGATATGCCGCGCACGTGCGCGTGGTTCCCGACTGCGGCTCTGTCACGCGTGACGGTGATGCCTTGCGCATCGAGACCGAGTGCGCCATCACCGTCCTCGTCGCTGCGCGTACCAACTACCGCATGCACTACCCGGACTATCGTGCGGCCGACGTCGAGCCTGCCGGGGTGGCGATGAAGGATGCCCTTGCGGTGGGAACTGCCGGTCACGCGCGTCTTTACGGCCCGCACATCAGCGACTACCAGGCATTGTTCCAGCGCGTGAAGCTCGATCTCGGCGGCGCTCAGCCCGGAAAGATGACCACCGACCGCCTGCGTGCGCAGTACGGCAGCGGCAATATGTCTGCCGACCTCGCGCTCGAACAGCTGTATTTCAACTACGGCCGTTATCTGCTGATCTGCGCCTCGCGCAGCGGCTCCTTGCCCGCCAACCTGCAGGGCGTGTGGAACGACAAGGCCACGCCGCCGTGGAATGCCGACTACCACGTGAACATCAACCTGCAGATGAACTATTGGCCGGCGGAAACCGCCAACCTTTCGGAAACGGCAGCGCCGTTGTTCGATTTCGTCGATCAGCTGGTGCCGCCCGGAAAAATCGCCGCGCAGCGTTACTTCGGTGCCGGCGGCTGGACGATGTTCCTGAACACCAATGTCTGGGGATACGTGGGGCTCATCGACTGGCCCACCTCGTTCTGGCAGCCCGAGGCGGCAGCGTGGCTCGCGCAGCATTACTACGAGCACTATCTATTCAGCCGCGACGAGAAATTTCTCAGGCAACGCGCCTGGCCGGTCATGAAGGGCGCGGCGCAGTTCTGGCTCGATGCGCTGGTGATCGATCCGCACGACGGCAAGCTGGTCGTGAGCCCGAGCTACTCGCCGGAGCACGGGCCGTTTACCGCCGGTGCCGCGATGTCGCAGCAGATCGTCGCGGACCTGTTCGCCAATACGGTTGCGGCGGCGCCGCTGGCTGGCGACCGGGATTTCGGCAAACGTGTCGCCGCGGCGTTGGCGAATCTCGATCCGGGGCTGCGTGTCGGCAAGTCTGGCCAGCTGCAGGAATGGAAATCCGACATCGACGACATGAAAGACGATCATCGCCACGTCTCGCATCTGTTTGCGCTGCACCCGGCGAATGCCATCGATCCGGACAATAACCCGGAGCTCGCGGCGGCAGCACGCACTACACTCGATGCGCGCGGCGACGCGAGCACCGGCTGGAGCCGCGCGTGGAAGATCAACTTCTGGGCGCGCCTGCGCGATGGCGACCGCGCGCACAGATTGTTGGCCGGCCTGCTGCGCGACAGCACGCTGCCGAATCTCTGGGACACGCACCCGCCGTTCCAGATCGACGGCAACTTCGGCGCCACGGCGGGCATGATCGAAATGCTGTTGCAGAGCCAGGGCGGCGAGATCCGGATCCTGCCGGCGCTGCCTGCATCGTGGCCGAAGGGCAGCGTCAGTGGAATTCGCGCGCGTGGCGATGTCACGGTCGGCATCGAATGGGATGCCTGCGGTCCGGTGAAACTTTCATTCACGACCGGACATGCGGGCCCGGTCAATGTGCGCTCAGCGCTCTTCACTCGCGGCTTCGATGCGAGCGTGAAGACCGAAGGTGCCCTGGACAAACGCAAGTTCATGGCGAGCCGCGGCGGGTCCTATTCGTTCTCGCGCGGCGCGGCGGTTGGTTGTCCTTTTCCTTGAACGGGCGCGGCGGAGAGCGACGATGCTGATGACCGGCAGCTGCCATTGCCGAAACATCGCCTTCACCCTCGACTGGCGACCCGAGCCCGCGACGATTCCCGCGCGCGCCTGCGGCTGTTCCTTCTGCGTCAAACACGGCGGGGTCTGGACGGCTTGCCCGACGGCGCATCTGCGTATCGCCGTAGTAGATCCCGGGCGCGTGAGCCGCTATGAATTCGGCACGAAAACCGCGCAATTCCATGTTTGTACGAATTGCGGCGTCGTGCCCGTCGTGACCAGCGCCATCGAAGGCCGGGTTTTCGCGGTGGTGAGCGTCAACGCCCTCCACGATATCGCGCCCGAGCGGCTCGATCGCAAGCCGGCATCGTTCGATGGCGAGAGCGAGGGGGACCGCCTGGCGAGGCGCCAGCGCAACTGGATAGGCAACGTCGAATTCGCCTGAAGCGGCCGGAACCGCAAAAAGCAGGCGCGGCCGGCGAGCGGCGCGTTACCCTTGGCGCATGAATCCCTACATCATTCCCTGGATGGATGACGATCTCGAAGTCTTTCGCGACACGGTCGTCCGCTTCATCGAATCCGAAATGGTGCCGCACGACGCGCGCTGGCGCGAGCAGCACCACGTCGACCGCGAGACCTGGCGCAAGGCCGGCGAGACCGGGCTGCTGTTGTTAGATGTGCCGGCCGAATACGGCGGCGGCGGTGGAGATTTTCGCCACGAGGCGGTGATGTACACCGAGCTCGCGCGCCGCGGCATCGGCGCGTTCGGCCAGGGCGTGCACAGCATGTGCGCGCACTACGTGCTCAACCACGGGACGGAAGTGCAGAAGCAACGCTGGCTGCCGCGCCTGGCGTCGGGCGAGTTGATAGGCGCCATCTGCATGACCGAACCCGGCACGGGATCGGACCTCAAGGGCATCCGCACGCGCGCGGTGAAGCAGGGTGACCACTACGTGGTCGATGGCGCGAAGACGTTCATCACCAACGGCTCGCTCGCGACGCTGCTGATGCTGGTGGTCCGGACCGATCCGGCCGAAGGCAGCAAGGGCCTCTCCATCCTCATGGTCGAGACGAAGGATCTGCCGGGATATCGCGTCGGCCGCGTGCTCGACAAGATGGGCCTGCACGGGCAGGACACCTCAGAATTGTTCTTCCAGGGTGTCAACGTGCCGGTCGACTGCCTGCTGGGCGGCGTGGAAGGCAAGGGCATGCACCAGCTCATGCACGACCTGCCGTATGAACGCACCGTCATCGCGGTCGGCGCCGTGGGCGCGATGGAAGGCGGGCTCGAAGAGACGCTGAAATACGTGCGCGAACGCAAGACTTTCGGGCAGCCGGTATTCAACTACCAGAACACGCGCTTCAAGCTGGCGGAAGTGGCGAGCATCACGCGCATCGCACGCGTGTTCTCCGACCGCTGTGTCATGGACCTGGTGGCCGGCAAGCTCGACACCGAAACGGCGTCCATGGCCAAGTGGTGGGTCTCCGACATGCAGCAGCAGGTGCTGGACGAATGCGTGCAGCTGCACGGCGGCTACGGCTACATGAACGAATACCTCGTCTGCCGGCTGTTCGCGGATTCGCGCGTGCAGCGCATTTATGGCGGCACCAACGAGATCATGAAAGAGGTCATCGCGCGCGGCTTGTGAAGATTGAACGGCACACGGCAGAGACAGCCCGCGCGGCAAAGACTTTCGAACGATGTCCGATCGCCCAGGGGAAAAACAATGACTAACAACCCTTATTCGCCGCCCACCGCCCCCGTCGCCGACGTGGGCCACGGTGGGCTCGTCGACCAGTCCAATCCGTACTTCGCCGTCGGCCTGGTCAAGCTTGCCGTCATGAACATGGTGACTTTCGGCATCTACCAGGTTTACTGGTTCTACCGCCAATGGAACTTCGTGCGCGTTCGCGATCGCTCGGACATCTGGCCCGTCCCGCGGGCGATCTTCGCGATCATTTTCGTGTATCCGCTTTTTCAGCGCATCCGCTCGGATGCCGCGCAACACCAGGTACCGGGCGGCCTCGCCGCAGGGCCCCTGGCCACCGTGTTCATCCTCTGCAACTTCATCTGGCGCGCGCCGGATCCCTGGTGGCTGGCAGGTTTCCTCACGACCGTCGTGGTGGTCGTGGCGCAAAAGGTCGTCAACGAGATCAATGTGGCTGCCTCACCGGACCACGATCGCAACGAACGCTTTGGCGGCTGGAACTGGTTCGGCATCGTCGTGGGCGGAGTGTTCTGGGCGCTCGTGATGATCGGCCTGCTCTTCGGAGTCGAAGAGTAGCCAGCGGCACGCGGGCAGGCGGGCACTTTCCTCCGTGCACGTCGCGCTCGGCATCCCGCGCCGGTGTTCGCCTTTGCGCGGGGCGGTTGCGGTGGCATATTGCGGGTTCCTGCGGATTTCTAGAGGAACGCCATGCGCACCGCCATCATTCTCGGCATCGGATTCTTGTTGTTAGGCGCATGCGCAGGAGCCGGTTGGCTCCTGGGCGGCGCGCCGCGATTGAAACTGGCGGCGCTGGTGTTCATCGGCCTGTGGTTCGTCGCGACCGCGACGAACATGTACATCGGCGTCACGCGCGCCGGTTATTCCTTTATGGAAGAGTTGCCGATCTTCCTCTTGCTGTTCGGCGTGCCGGCCGTGGCTGCGTTGATCCTGCGTTACAAGGTCTGATCACTTTCCGGCCGGCGGTGCGGCCGCGGGCTTCGCTGCCGGCGCTTTCGTCGCTGCGGGTTTGTCCGGCACGGGCTTCTTGCCGGCTTCCAATTCGAGATCCGGCACACCCAGCTTCTGCAGGTCGTGCAGCTGCTCGAGATCGATGCTGCCGACGATGTTCACGATGGTGAACTCGCGCGGCTCGCTCGCGATGACGGCCAGGCCCTGCGCCCGGCCGTTTTCGATGAGCATGTAGACGTCGACATCGGTGTTCTCTTTCTTGCTGCGCGTCTCCACCATGCGCGTCCAGCCCGGTGCGCTCAACTGGCGGCGCACGGCGTCGACATCGGCCTTGGGGTACGCGAAGTCGGTGTCGAAAGTGTAGTTGCGCACGTAGATGCCGGTGAGCGAGGACACCAGTTTTTTCGCGGCGGCCTCCTCGGGATCGTTGCCGCTCAGGAAGCGCGACGCCATGCCGAGCAGCTCCGGGCCGAAGGTGACGTTCACCGATTCGCTGGCCTTCTCGGTCAAGCCTGCGAATTCGGGCAGCCGCAGTTGGCCCCGATTCTGCGCGGGGGCGGAGCTTTGCGCGAAGGCGCAGCCCATCGACAACAGGGCAACGGCAAGAAACGCGGCGCGGGCGTTCATGAGCGATTCTCCTCAGTCCCCGCGTCCGGCGGGCTCTTCACGGCTTGATAGGCAAGATCGAGTTTCTGGCTGGTGACGCGCAGCGCCTGCAGCAGCTCCAGGCTCGCAGCGCGGCCCGCCGCGTCTTCACGTTGCTGGTTGTGGAAGGCCATCTGCTGGCCGAGCACCACCGCGAGGACCAGCGACGCGGCCAGTGCCGCGGGCGCGCCCAGGCGTTGCCAGTAGTTTGGCGGGCGCGCCGACACGGACTTCATCGCGATGGGTGTCACCACGCTGTCGCGGCGTTCGGGCAGCGCCCGCATCACGCGCTGCGCGAAGCCCGCGGGGGCTTTCACGGGGCGCAGTGCGCGGCGCAGTTCGTCTTCGAAGTGGTCGGTCATGACAATTCCTCCGCCGTGATGAGTTTCGCGCCGATCATCCGGCTTCGCAGCGCGGTCAACGAACGCTTGATGTGGCTCTTCACGGTATTCACGGGCATATCGAGCGCAGTGGCGATCTCCGCGATGTCGCGGTCTTCCTGGTAACGCAGCACCATCACGGCGCGCGCGGCGGGTGGCAGTTCACCTAACAATCGCGCGAGCTCACGGCTCATGAGCGGGTCGTCGTCGGCCGCCGCGGCTGCGACGTGCGCGCCCTCGTCGAGCGGCTGCGTGGTGGTGTAGGGCAGGCGCCGCAGCCAGTCGATGGCCAGGTTCGACGCCACCCGCCGCAACCAGAAGCCCAGGTGTTCGAGCGACTCGATGCCGTCGAGCTTGCGGTACAGCTGCAGGAAGACGTCCTGCGCGAGGTCCTCGGCCTGGGCGCGGTTGTTCAGCATGCGGTACGCGATGCTGAACACCGAGCCCTGGTGCGCTTCGACTATCTCCGCGAACGCCACCGCTTCCCCGGCGCGTGCACGCAGCAGCAGGTCGTCAGGCACGGGCTGCGTTTGGGTCAACACGGCGTTCTGTCGTCACCGGCGCGATTATTCCTGGGCCACCTTGGGGATGCCGAATTGTCCTTCGAGCTTCGACAACTTGTCGATGTCGATGTTGCCGATCACGTTCACGATGGTGAACTCGCGCGGCTCGCTGGCGATCACGGCAATACCTTTGATCTTGCCGTCTTCGAGGCAAATGTAGACATCGGTATCTTCGCGCGGCTCGCGTTTGTGCTGCTGCACCAGGTGGTTCCAGCACGGCGCATCGAGCTGTTTGCGCACGCTGTCGACGTCGGCCATCGAGTAGGCACCTTCTTCGTCGAACGAGAAGTTGCGGACCTGCACCGAGGTGACTTCCTGGAGGACGCTGAGGGCAGCCTTTTCCTCTTCGTCTGCGCCTTCGTTGGCGCTGCTCGCGGCGATCCGGGAGGCGAATCGCAGCAACGGTCCGCCGATGGTGATGTTCACCGAATCGTTGGCCTTGGCCCGCAGGTGATTGAAGCTCGGGATATCGAGATGGGGCGTGGCGGCCAGGGAGGCCGCGGGCAGGGTGAGAACGGCGGCGGCTGCGCTGGCAGCCAGGAAGACGGGGAATTTCACGGCGGGCTCCTGTTTTGAATGTCCCTGCCTTCCATACGAGCAGGGGCCCCGCCGGGTTGCAGTCGCTCAGTCGATGGTGAAAACCCGCAGATTGGAGCCCAGTTCATGGGGTGCGAGCGGATTGGCGGGGAAACCGACCTTTGCCAGCACGCCGCGCGCCTCGTAGCGGCCCCGGTCGAGGAAGGTGCCGTCGCGCATTTCCTGGGTCCAGTCGAGCTCGAAAACCTTGCTTTCGCTTGCCTGGAACGTGATTTCGCTGACGACGGTGGGAAACGCGAGGCCTTCATTCGATCGCCAGCGTGGTGAGTTTCCACCTTCCGCGAACATCAGGAACTCGGCCGCGGCAGTAGATGGCATCTGCAACGTCACGGGGTGATCCGTGCGATTGCGCACGGTGAGTTCGAACGTGATGAGCTCGGTACGCGCGAAGCGATAGGACTCGGTGCCGGCGGAATCGCGCAGGGCCAACGTCGTGCTGAATGTCGGGCCATTGCCGCTGTCGATGTCGCGATGGGTGATGAGCCCGTTGCCGTCGGAGCTGCAGCTGTACTGCGCGCCCGCCGTGCAGAAAACGACGCCGACGAGCAAGGCGAGTCGTGCCATCATTCGGCCCGAAATAAACATGGTGCCTCCGGAAAAACCGCTGACCGACGCCGAAGTGGACGAGCTTTACGGGCTCGAGCCTGTGATCGGCGCGGACGCCATTGGAACGGACAAATCCGCTGCGGCGGAGTTCGTCACTGTCAGCTGCCCGTATTGCGGCGAGCCGTTCGAGACTACCGCCGACGTGAGCGCGGGTCCGTGTGTTTATGTCGAAGATTGTCAGATTTGTTGTCAGCCCATCGAGATGGAGCTTCGTGTGGATGAAAACGGCGCGCTTGCCGAAGTCCTGACGCGGCGCGGAGATAGTTAGAAATGGAAAAGCGGGTGGCGCTCATCACGGGCGCGGGCAGCGGGATCGGCAAGGCGACGGCGCTGGCATTCCTGGCGGATGGCTTTCGCGTGGTGGTGTCGGGACGGCACCGGGATGCCCTGGAGGAGGTTGCCAGGTCCGCGGGCGATGGGCAGTCGCTGGTGTTCGAGGCGGACGTCACGGACCCGGCCGCGGTGCGTGCGTTGTTCGACGCCACGCGCGAGAAGTTCGGCCGGCTCGACGTGTTGTTCAACAACGCGGGCGTGGGCACGCCATTCATTCCGCTCGAGGAGCTCAGCTACGAGCAATGGCGCGCGGTGATCGATACCAATGTGACCGGCGCGTTCCTGTGCACGCAGCAGGCGTTCCGGTTGATGAAGGATCAGGACCCGCGCGGCGGGCGCATCATCAACAACGGCTCGATCTCGGCGCATACGCCGCGCGCAAATTCGGCGCCGTACACCGCGTCCAAACATGCGATCACGGGGTTGACGAAATCCACCTCGCTCGATGGGCGCAAGTACGACATCGCCTGCGGCCAGATCGACATCGGCAATGCGCTGACCGAGCTTGCTTCGAAGCTGCCGCAGATGGAGCCGATGATGGACGTGAACCACGTGGCGAACGCGGTATTGCAGATGGCCAAACTACCGCTCGAGGCGAATGTGCAGTTCATGACCATCCTGGCGACGAAGATGGCCTATATAGGCCGCGGATGAGTGGTGCCGGGGTGCAATTCTCGTAATTGCGCGAACTTCCGCTCGTGCGCAAGCGTTCGCGCAATTACGAGAATTGCACCCCGGCACCACTTTCCTATAGCCATCCTCTCTGGCGCGCCAGGCGATACGCTTCGATCCGATTGCTCGCGCCGAGTTTGCCGATGGCCTCGGAAAGATAATTGCGCACCGTGCCGGCCGACAGCCCGAGCTGCTCCGCGATCTGCGGCGCGGACAATCCTTCGCCTGACAATCTCAGCGTCTGCCGTTCGCGGTCGTTGAGCGGGTCCGATTCGTTCCACGCCTCGACGGCCAGGGCCGGGTCGATCGCCTTGCCACCGCGATGCACGCTGCGCAGCGCTTCCGCCAGTTTCTCCGCCGGCGAATCTTTCAATAGATAGCCTTTCACCCCGGCATCGAGCGCGCGCCGCAGGTAGCCCTGGCGCGCGAACGTGGTGACGATCACCACCTTGCTGGGAAGCCCTTCCGCCTGGATCTTCTGCGCCAGTTCAATCCCCGTCATGCCGGGCATCTCGATGTCCGTGACCACGATGTCAGGCTTGAGCCGCCGGCATTCCGACAACGCCTGCAAGCCGTCCGCCGCGGCGCCCAGCACTTCGATATCCCGTTCGAGCCTGAGCAGCGCGCCGAGCGCGCCGCGCACCATGGCCTGATCCTCGGCCAGCAGGATCTTGATCATGCGGCAATCGGAACGGTGGCGCGCAACAACGTGCCGCCATCCTTGCCGGCCTCGAGCAGCAGCGTGCCGCCCACGCTGCCGAGCCGCTCGCGCATGCCGTTCAAGCCGTTGCCGGGCACGATGCGTCCGCCGCGGCCGTCGTCGGTCACTTCCACGATCACCGCCGCGGAATTTTGCCGCACGCGAATCGTGACGCCCGTGGCGCCCGAGTGACGCCGGATGTTCGTGGTCGCCTCGCGCAACGACAGCGCCAGCGCCGTCTCGCGATCGTGCGGCAGCTTCACGTTCTCCATTTCGCAATTCACCTTGAGGCCCTGCGCCTCCAGCAACGCCGTGGCGGCGGTCAATTCGGCGGCGAGGGCGGTACTGCGAATGCCGGAGACGGCGTTACGCACCTGCGACAGCGCATCGCGCGCGACGCGTTCGACTTCGCCGATTTCGTTGCGCGCGGCGTCGAGATCGCGGTCGATGAGCTTGCGCGCCAGCTCCGATTTCAGCGCGACCACCGACAGCGTGTGGCCTAACAAATCGTGCAGATCGCGCCCGATCCGTTCGCGTTCGGCGAGCGTGGCGAGCCGCATGATCTCGATGTTGCTGCGGCGCAGGTGCAGGTGTTGCTCGGTGGTGTACGCGGTGTAGACCGCGGAAATGCCGAGCAGCACACCGGGCAGGCCGACGCTCAGCACGGTCGTCCGGTCGTGCCCGAGGAACATCATCTCCGCGACGAACAACACGATGGAGAGCGCGATCAGCCGCCAGGCGATCCGCGTCGGCAGCGTGAACGACAGGGCAAAGAACCCGAAGATGAGATACCCGAGCGAGGCCACATTGAACGGCGCCAGCGCATACGCCAGCGTGAAAGTGCCCGCGATGTAACGCAGCCGCTTGCGATGTGGGCCGCCGTAAAAGTACGTGCAGAGATGGAAATACAGGAAGACCGGAACAGTCAGCAGTGTCGGAAGGATGACCCGCGTGAAGGACTGATCGGCGAGAACGGCCCAGAGAAACAACCACGCTAGGTTGAACAGGATCATGAACGGCATGAACCGCATGGCCCGCCCGTTCCCGTGCGTCATGTAGCCGACCATCGAATCGGGCGGCGCTTCCCGGATGTTCTGTATCAACTGTTTGAGGTTCATGCGGTCCTCACGTGCGCGCCATCCTAACTCCCGGTCACTCGAGGCGCACGTCGTCGAGTGCGAACCGGAAGTCGCCGGGCGGACCCATCGCGCCGATCACGACGCCATGCACGCGTTTGAGGTCCATGCCGGCGAGGGTGTCGAGCTCGATCCGCACTTCCTTCCACTCCGGGCCCGCGGTGAAGGCGTACATGGGTGGAATGCCAGCGCGCCCCTCGGCGCCGACCAGGAACAGGACGGTGTATTGCCGGCCGTCACCGCGCGCGTGGAAGCGCAAGGTCTTCTTGCTCGAGTAGTCCATGAAGGCGCCGTCTTCGGTGCCCTTGGGAAAGAAGATCGTGCCGCCGAACGGATACTCGATCGCGTCGCGAACGGTGCCGCTCGCTTCGAGCGCGCCCTGGCTGTGTTCCGCGCCGCCGGCGATGACCTGCACGGACGAAGTCGAATTGCCGCCGCGGGTCTTGTCGTCCGCCACCATCCAGCCGACGCCGTAACTCGCGTTCAGCGTGCCGTCGTCGAAGCTGGCGACTACAGGGTTGGTAGGCGCGGGAACGCCGACCGGGCCCGCGCCATCGTCCGGCGTCTTCTGCACGCTGCCGCCCATGATGCCGGCGACGATGAGTCCGAGGCCGGCGAAAAAGACCGCGCGCGACAGCAGCCGTTGTAGCGGGACACCGGCGCGCCGCGCGCCGTCGGCGCCGCCGAACATCCGCAAGCCGCCATTGGCGAGCTTTCGCATCGCGATGGTGAAGAACACGATCGTGATTCCGGCCAGCGAGGCGACGTGGCTCGCGAAGGTGCCCATCGAGGGCGCACCGAGCGAGTCGAGTTGCAACTGCGCGAGGTGAAACGCCGGCCACAGCGGCGCGAACTGCTGCACGACATGCGGCAGGAGCGGCATCGGCACCCACAGGCCGGACAGGAACGCCATGGGTAGATAGATGACGTTGACGATGGCGGGCGCCGCCTGTCCGGAGACGAACGCGCCCACACACAGGCCGATCGCGCAGAACGGCAACACGCCGAGGACGCCGATCACATACACCTCGAGGGCCTGCACGAAGCCGAAGGGCACGTGCCCGAGGAACTTCGCGAGCACGAGCATCAGCAGCGAGATGATGCTCGCGAAGATCATGGCCATCGCCATGCGCGCAACTAGATAGGCACCGGGCGGCATCGGCAGCGCCTGCTTGAACACCAGCAGGCCGTACTCGCGTTCGAACGCCAGCGAGACGCCGAAGCCGAACAGGCCTGGCGCCATCGTGCCGAACACCGACAGGCCGGCGAACGAATACAGCGCCGCGCCGGCATTACCCTTGGCGCTGCCCATCAACACGCCGAACAGCAGATAGAACATCGCCGGGAACAGCAGCGTCGGCAGCGCGAAGGCGGGCGTGCGCAGCATCTTCACGAGCTCGAAGCGGATGTCGCCCAAATAGGCGGCTACCAGGCGCGCGCCGCTCATCTGTGAATGGTGGACGGCCGTGTTCATGTTCCCGCCTCCGGACGCGCGCCGGCCGTGTTGGTGAGCTCCGTGAACGCTTCGGCGAGGCCGGCGCGCCGCACTTCGATGTCGCGCACGCCGGCGTCGCCGCCGAGCAGGCGGCGCAATACCGCTTCGGCGTCGCGCGTCACGATCGACTGCCGGCCGGATTCGTCGCTCAGCTCGACGACTTCGGGCCAGGCGGCGATCTCGGCGCGCGGGAGCGAGCTGCGGCACTGGATGGTCTTGCGTGAGACGTGCGCGCGGATTTCATCCACGCTGCCGCCGGCGACCAGCCGGCCGTGCGCGACCACGGCGACGCGATCGGCGAGGGCCTCGGCTTCCTCCAGATAGTGAGTGGTCAGCACGATCGAGCAGCCTTCGTGGATGAGATCGCGCACCACCTGCCAGAGCGCGGCGCGCGCATTCGTGTCGAGCCCGACGCTGGGTTCGTCGAGGAACAGCAGCTCGGGCCTGCCGACGATGGCCATGGCGAACTGCACCTGCCGTTTCTGCCCGCCCGACAGATCCTTGTAAGTCCGGTCCGCGACCTTCTCTAGGCCGAGCCGCTTGATCACCGCTTGCACTTCGTAGGGCGTCGGATAGTAGCTAGCCACCTGGGTGAGGAATTCGCGCGGCCGCATGACGGGCGACAACGCGACCTCCTGCATCATGATGCCGATGCGACGGCGCGCGGCGACCTCCTGGGGATCCTGGTCGAACAATGTGGCGGAACCTTCGTCGGGCCGCTGCAGCCCCAGCAACAGGGAGATCGCCGTGGACTTGCCCGCGCCATTGGGGCCGAGCAGGGCAAGCAGCTCGCCGCGCCGGACCGCGAGATCGAGTCCGTCGAGCGCGGTGATCTTTCCGAAGCGTTTACGGACCGCCTCGAGGCTGGCCAGCGGGGTTTGCGACATGTTTTCTCCCATGGAGGGCAGCATGTCGAAAGGGGCGGTGATTTTTAAGTCCCGCGTGTCAGCCGGGTCTCCTGACAGTTGTCACCTGCGCGGCTGAAAGACCGGAGTCTCGAGGCGCATGGATTGGGCCAGTTCGGCGCGGCCGACACTTTCGGCATAGTCGATGAGCGTGCGCAGATCGGGTGCCGAATCGAGCGTGAGACCCGGCGCCCGCGTGCGCAGCAGCTCGAACACGCTGAGCGCGGCGTCGGCGCGGCCGGCACGCAACAGGTGCCTGATCAAGGTGCTGGCGATCGTGTTGAGGCCGGCGGTGTAGTCCCAGCGCGCGGCCTGCTCGGCGACGTACAGGCTGTCGCGCACGATCAACGTTTCGTCGAGATCGCCGAGCCAGCGCGCCAGCGGGCGCGTCGCGTCGACGTGTTTGCCGATGCGAACGAGCTGGAACACCTCGTCGAGCATGCGCGCGCGCACCTTGAGCCGTTCGTACTCCTCGCGTGCGGCGGCACGTTCGGGGCTGCGGCTCGGTTCGTAACCGATCTGCGCGCGGCGCAGGTAGAGGCAGCCGCCGATCAGGCTGAAGAAGGAGATTTCGCAGAGCAGGCGGGCGGCGTGGGAGAACAGGGCCCAGGCACCGAGGCGTTGGAGTAGCGCGAGCAGTCCGAGATAGATCGGGATGGAGACGAGGATGGCGAGGTAATACGGGCCGAGGCCGCGCACGACGCGCAGCAGCATCAGTGGATTCACCGCCTGGTACGCGGGCTCGCCCATGCCGAGTGCGGCGATCGATGCGGGCAGCAACAGCAGCAGGGTGATGCCGAGCACGATGCCCGCCTTGCCGCCAAGCAGATAACAAAGCCAGACACCGAGCCCGATGATCCCGAGTTGCAACCAAGGCCGCGATTCGAACGGACTCAGCGTGTCGACCGACATGACCGGCGGCTCGGATGCGCCATCGGCGATGTGCTCGATGAGCACGTAGCCGTATTTGAGCACCCAGATTTGCAGGAACAGCGACCCGATCATTCCGTACAAGCCGCCGATCCCGAGGATGGTCATGAGTACGGAAAACGTACCCACCAGCAACAAGCTGGTCGGACTGAACGGAACCAGTAGAACGCGCAAGTAGTCCATAATGCGGCGCCGTGCCGTGGAAGTGGTGCCGGGGTGCAATTCTCGTAATTGAGCAGGCGTTCAAACAAGTAGCAGCGTCTGTTCAATTACGAGAATTGCACCCCGGCACCACTTCCACGGCATCACTCTCATGCTACGCGGGGGATGAAGTAGAGCATGGAAACGAATTCGTTTGATGCGATCGTGGTCGGGAGCGGCATGAGCGGTGGATGGGCCGCCAAGGAGCTCACCGAAAAGGGCCTGAAGACCCTGGTGCTCGAACGCGGGCGCATGGTCAAACACGGCGAATATCCGACCGCCACGAAGAATCCCTGGGATCTGCCGTACGGCAACCGCATCACGCAGGAAACGCGCAAGCACAAGTACGTGTGGTCGCGCACCGGATACCCCACGCCCGCCAACGAACACTGGATGATCGACGACCTCGAGAATCCCTTCGTCGAAGAGGCGCCCTTCGACTGGATGCGCGGCCATCATGTGGGCGGGCGTTCGATCATGTGGGCGCGTCAGAGTTATCGCTTCGGTCCGCTCGACATGGAAGCCAACGGCAAGGAAGGCGTCGGCGTTCCCTGGCCGGTCACGTACGACGAGATCGCGCCCTGGTACGACAAGGCGGAGATCTTCGCCGGCATCAGCGGCAGCGCAGATGGCCTGTATCAACTGCCCGACGGAAAATATCTCCCGCCGCACGATCTCAACTGCGTCGAAACCGATTTCAAACGGCGGCTCGATGACAAGTTAGGCCGCAAATTGATCATCGGCCGCTGCGCCAATCTCACCGCGCCGCTCACACACAACGAAAGCCCGCAGCGCGGCACCTGCCAGGCGCGCAACCTGTGTATTCGCGGCTGCCCGTATGGCGGCTACTTCAGCAGCGTCTCCGCGACGCTGCCGTCGGCGGAGCGCACCGGCAACATGACGCTGCTCGCCGACCAGATCGTCTACGAGCTCATCTACGACAACGACCGGGGCAAGGCCACCGGCGTGCGCGTGCTGGATGCCAAGACCGGCAATCAGACCGACTACTTCGCCAAGATCGTCTTCCTGTGCGCCTCGGCCCTCGGTTCGGCCTACATCATGCTGAACTCCACTTCGGCGCGTTTCCCGAACGGCTTCGGCAACGATTCGGGCGAGCTCGGCCACAACATCATGGATCACAACAAGCCGGGTAGTTCGAACGCCAGCGTCGAGGGATATCTCGACGTCGCGTACACCGGCCGGCGGCCGAATGGTTTCTACATTCCGCGTTATCGCAACGTCGGCAAGGACAAACGCAACTATCTACGCGGCTTCGGCTACCAGGGCCGTGCGGCGCGCGCAGGTTACGCGCGCTTCAACGACAGCGCGGCGATCGGCGAAGACCTCAAGAAGGAATTCCAGGAACCGGGGCCGTGGAACATCAGCATGACCGCGTTCGGCGAGATCCTGCCGTATCACGACAACCACTGCCGCATCGATCGCGACAAGAAGGACAAATACGGACTGCCGCTGCTGGTCGTGAATGCCATCGTGCGCGACAACGAGCGCAAGATGGAAGAAGACATGAAGAACGACGCGGCCGAAATGCTGACCGCCGCAGGCTTCAAGGACGTGAAAGTGCGCAGCGATTCGTACAACGTCGGCAACAGCATCCACGAGATGGGCACGGCGCGTATGGGCGCGGATCCGAAAAAATCCGTGCTCAACAAGTTCAACCAGGTGCATGCCTGCAAGAATGTGTTCGTCACCGATGGCTCGTTCATGCCCTCGTCGGGCTGCCAGAATCCCTCGCTCACCTACATGGCATTCACGGCGCGCGCGGCCGATCACGCGGTGTCGGAACTCAAGAAGGGCAACCTGTGAGCGCGCCTGAAATGAATACGCACGAACCCGAAATCCTGCGGCGGCGCGAGTTGCTCAAGCGCGCGGCCTGGTTGCTGGGCGGTGCCATTTCGGCGCCCGCGGCGCTCGCAATCCTGCAGGGTTGCTCGGCGAAGGATGCGGACACCGCGGCGCCGGTGGCATTGAAAGTGTTGAGCGCCGCACAACTCGCGCTGGTCGCCGAAATAGCCGAGACGATGATTCCGAAAACCACCACGAGCGGCGCGAAGGATGCCGGCGTGCCGGCCTTCATCGACCAGGTACTCGATGCGGTTTATCCCAAGGATGCGCAGCAGCGCTTCACGGCGGGACTCGCGGATTTCGAAGCAGCCGCCAAGGCCGCGGACAAATCGTTCCTCGACCGCGATCCGGCCGACCGCGCGGCCTTCGTCAAACAAAGCCTCGAAGCCGCGCTGGCGGGCGAGCGCGAGCCGAAGCCGTTCATCCTCATGGCGCGCGAGCTCACGCTGCTCGGGTTCTTCACTTCGCAGGTGGGGATCGACGAGAACATGGATTACGTCGCGGTGCCCGGCGCGTACCACGGCTGTGTGCCGCTCTCGCAGATGAAGAAACACGTCTACTGGGAATAGGGCGCGGACGCGGCACGGCGCAGGAGTTCAGCAATGACAATCGACAAGCGCATCATCGATCTCTACAACGAATACGTGCACTCGGCGCTGCCGCGGCGGGATTTCATGACCAGGCTGGTCAAGATCGCGGGCGGCACGGCCGCCGCGCTGGCGGTGCTGCCGCTCATCGAGCCTAACTACGCGCAGGCGCGCCAGACCGAGCCGGACGACAAGCGGCTCGCCACCGAGAAGCTGCAGTTCAACGGACCGGACGGGCCGGTCAAGGCCTATGTCGCCAGACCCCGCAAGCTGCGCCGCAGGGACCGGATCCCCGGCATCCTCGTCATCCATGAGAATCGTGGCCTCAACGAGCACATCGAAGACGTCACCCGGCGCGTCGCGCTCGCCGGCTACATGGCGGTTGCGCCGGACGGTCTTTCGTCCGCGGGTGGGGCACCGGCGGACCAGGAAGCCGCGCGCGATCTGTTCGCGAAGACCGACGGCGCCCGCATCGCGTCGGACATCCTCGCGGCGGTGCCGTGGCTGGCGGGTGATGCGTCCAACAACGGCAAGATCGGCGTGGTCGGGTTCTGTTATGGCGGCGGTCTGGCGTTGCGCGCCGCGGTTGAAAACATCGGCGTCGATGCCGCGGTGGCGTATTACGGCAAGCAGTTGCCGGCGCAGGACACGAAGCGGCTACGCGTGCCGATCCTGCTTCACTACGCGGGCAACGACGAGCGCGTCAACGCCGGCATTCCGGAATTCAAGGCGGCGCTCGATGCGCAGGGCGCCACCTACACGATCGAAATGTATCCGGGTACCGACCACGGCTTCAACAACGATTCGAGCGCCGCGCGTTACAACGACGAGGCAGCCAGGCTTGCGTGGAGCCGCACGATTGCGTTCTTCGATGCCAATCTGAAACCGCAGATTCCAAAGGAAGAATAGATAGCAGGGGGTAGTCATGAGATTCCTGGCTCTTCTGCTGGTGGCCTTCGCACCGGCCGGCGGCGCTGTCGCCGAAGACTTCGACATCTGGAAAAAAACCATCAACAACGATTCGAACGGCACCTGGAACTTCCAGCCCGAGAAACCGAAGGCGAAGTACTTCGTCGACAAGGGGGTTCCGGGCGAGCACGCGTTTCGTATCAAGGCAGAAAAGGGTGCGAACCCGTGGGACTTGCAGGCCAGCTCGCCGGTGCAGGGCGCGATCAATGAAGGCGACGTGGTCATGCTCATGTACTACGCGCGTGCCGCCGAGCCGGCCGAAGGTGGCAGTTCCTTGACCGCCCGGGTGCAGCTCGACAGCTCGCCGTACACGGCCACGCTCGAATTCAATGCGCCGATCACGGGCGAGTGGAACAGCTACTGCGCCCATCGCGTTGCCACCACGACGCTGCCGGAGAAAAAAGGCAGCGTGTCGATCCACCTTGCGGCGGCGAAGCAGGTCATCGAGCTGGGTCCGGTGTTCGTGTTCAACTTCGGCAAGGATTTCAACCGTGCGAAGCTGAAGGGCTGCGATGGCTGACAAGGGCGCGCGCACCATTCCGAAGGCGGTACGCGAGTTGTGCCTCGCGTTTCCGGAGGCCGAGGAATTCGAATCGCATGGCGCTCCCAACTACCGCGCCAGGAAGAGCCGGGTCTTCGCGATGTTCGCGCTCAATCACCATGGCGACGGGCACGTGGCGCTGTGGCTGAATACGCCCGCGCTCGAGCAGGCGCGCCTGCTGGCGTCGTCGCAACACATCTTCAAGCCGCCCTACGTGGGCCCGTCGGGCTGGATCGGCGTCGAGCTCAACAAGGGTGTGTCCTGGAAGCAGGTGTGTGAACTCGTGCGTCTGGCGTATGCGAACAGCTCGCCGGCCAAACTCGTGGCCCGGGTCGCGAAGACTCCAGCGATTGCCGCGCCGGCGGTGAAAATGAAACCGGCCGACATCGACCGGATGCTGGCGCCGAAGGCGCAGAAAGCACTCAAGTTGCTGCGCGAAATCTGCGCCGCGTTGCCCGAAGCCGACGAAGGCACACAAATGGGATCGGTGACCTGGCGCACCGGCAAGCGCAGTTTCCTGATGCTGTACGACTACGGAAAAGGACTCACCACATCATTCTGGGTGGGCATCGAGCGGCAGGGGCCGCTCGAAATGGATCCGCGTTTAAGGATTCCCGCCTATCTTGGCCACAACGGCTGGATCGCATTCGACCTGGCGGGCGGCGCCAATTCCCGCGAGCTGCGCGAATTCGTCGTCGAGAGCTTCCGTCATTTTGCGACGCGGCGCGCACTCGCCGCGCTCGACGCGAAACCTTCTCGCGTCGCCTGATGGCGCCGGCGGCGGGCCGGGCACATCGATGATGACGATGACTTTCAGTTGCCGGCCGGCTTTTCCGGCGCCCCCGCGTTCGCGACTTCGACGTCTCGCGCGACTTCGTCACGAATCCGCGCCCAGTGGAACAGGTTGTCCGGATTGGCATCGAAAGAATTGCCGTTGTAGGCCGTGAGCTTCATGTCCTTGTAGATAGGCCGCGTGATGCGGATCACCTCGTCCCAGTAAGCCAAGGCCCGTTCGAGATGGCCGATCGCCGCCCGGCGATGGCCCTCGCCGCCGCTGCTGCGAAAGGTCTGGAGCTCGACCGCGCCACGCAGCTTCTCGGCCAGGTGCAGGCCGAGGAACGCCCAGGTCCGCACGTCCGCCACTTCGTACATGAGCGAGGCATTGCGCGATGTATCGATGCCTTGCACGAGCCGCAGCGCTTCGCGGCAATCGCGCTCGAGCATCTGGCTGAGTTGCAGTGGCGTTACGCGGTCGGCCGCGAAAGTCTGTTTGTCGTGCAACGCCTGCACGTAGTCGGCTACCGAAACGTAGGCAGGATCCATCGTGGGTTGTTTGATCAACGCGTCGACGCCGATGTAATGCGTCTCCTCACCCTGCAGCGCCAGGAATCCCTCGCTGTAGAGCGTGAAGTCCCAACGCGAATCGAACAGCGAAGCGAGCCGCAGCTGGGTGTTCGAAGACAGCGCGTACGCGCGCAACAGGTTCCCGGCCTTCGGCCCGTAGCGGCGCTTAAAGTCCGCCTGGAAAGTGGAGTCGGGTGTCGTCGGGTCGTAGAGCAATCGCCCCCACAGTTCGTAGAACAGCCACTGCCGCTCGAAGGCCCACTTCCAGTCGACGGGCTGGTCGCTGGCCGTGAAGTAGTCGAGCGCGGGGATATACGTCTCCGAGCCGATGAAATAACCGCCGACGTAATCCTGCGCGCCATTCAGGCGGATGTGTTCGCGGATGAAATCCGGCACACCCCAACGCAGCGCGAAGAAATCCTCGTTGCGGACCTGCCAGACGATCTTGTAGTTGGACGGCGTCGGTTTGAAATACGTGTCGCCGAGCTTGCCGCCATGCACCTTGACCAGCTTCGGCGTCGAGTGGCCGTGCGACCAGTTGAATTTCATCTCGACCCAGATCGGCCCGTCGAACTGATTGCCGAGTTTCTCCATTGCCGCGCGCGTCATCTGCTCGACATCGGTGCTCACGCCGGGGCCGGAAGACAGCCCTGACGAAAACGGCACGCGATGAATGAGTTTGACGGGTTGCTTGCGTTTCGCGTTCAGCGCGCCGGCGATGTAGACCTCATCGACGAACTGCTGGCGCTGCAGCGGCGTCATCTCCGCCATGCCTTCGCCGTGCGAGACCCCGATGCCATCGAGGTCCGGGTACTCCTCCAGCATCTGCGTCACGCTCTCGCGCAGGTACCGCTTGGTGATGTCGGAGGTGTCGCCCGGCACGTAGTAGTGCGGGTAGAAGTTCTGCTTCGCGACACCGTGGGCTTTGGCGAATTCCTCGCTGACGAAGATGCTCCAGAACACCACGTAGGTGTCGAGGCCGCGCTCCTTGGCCATGCGGAATATTTCGCGATACAGATGCTGCCATTGCGCAAACTCGGCGTCGGTCCACTTGCTGGCTTCCGGAAAGTTCTTCGGCCGGATCATGTAAGTGAACGGGTGCATGGTCCACAGGCTCACCGCGTTGAAGCGGTTGTCGACCATCATGTCGAGGAAGGCTTCCCAGTACGCGAGGTCGCGCACCGTGTCGAAATGTTGATCGAGCGCGGAGCTTGGCCGGTAGGTGTCCCACGGTGTGTTGAACTTGATGCCGCGGAAGCTCTCCGCGGGTTTGACCGGCCGGGCCGAGAGCTTCGCGAAATCGACGCCGTCGCGTAGTTGCTCGCGGGCCGCGAGCGCGCCGTAGATGAGGCCGCGTGCGTCGCCGCCTGTGATGACCACGTGGCGATCGCGTGCGGCGATCGAGAAGGATTCCGCGCCGAGTTTTGCGTCCACCGCGAGCGTGACCTCGCAGCGCGGAGAAGCAGGCAGCGCGGATTCGAGGCGCCGCTGTGCGTAGGCCGCTTGTATCGACTGATCCGAATGGATCTGGCAGGCGCCAGCCGCGGCGCTGGCCAGCAACCCGAGCGATGCGAGCAGGACATTCAGGCGTCGGTTCACCGGGTCATGATTCCAGTCGAGCGGGAAGCCGGCTCTTTCCACGAAAGAAAGCCAGCGAAGCGGACGTGTCCTTCACGAAGAAGACGGGGCGCGAATACCAGTGTTTCATGGATCGAACAGGGGCGATTGGTTAGAGGCGGATATGTCGGCAGGGAGACAGTACTGTCAACCAAAATCGACGCAATTTGCGTCCGTCGTTGACGGTACGGGTCGCCCGTGTTGAAGTCCGCGCGCACTTGGCAAGTTCCACCAAGAGAACACCCGATGACCAAGATCCAGGACCTGTACGCCGACATCGAGCCCGATCTCGGCGCGATCGCGGATCCGCTGATCGAATTGTCCGGACGCTTCCTGCGCGAACGCGGGAATTTCCTGCCGCACGCCGCCGTCCTGACGCAGGCAGGGAAGGTCACGCTGGTAGGTGCGATGTGCAACAGGTCCGATGGCGTTGCGGACTCCAACTACATCAAGCCGCTGTTGCGCGACGGCCTGCGCACCATGGCCAGCGAAACTCACCTCAAGGCGGTGGGCGTCGCC